>CAYWVG010000043.1:0-11796 GCA_964461645.1 uncultured Sulfurimonas sp.
ACCTGTAGTCAACACGAAAGTCTCACCATGATCAGGGTTAACCTCATCAATCTTGCCTTTTGCAGTAGCAACAGTAGTAGTATCATTAGTAACTGTCAATGCACCTGCTGGTTTGTTAGCTGAAGCGAATGCAGTTGATGTTGCATAGTCTGCCGGAGCTTTTGCTAGAGTGTCTGCTGTATAGTTAGATACTTCTACACGGTTAGCAAATTGTTGAGAAGCTGCTGTTGGAGCTGTGTCTTGAATACTAACTGCTGATTTAATAAGTTCTGCAACTACTTGACCTCTTGTGTTAGTTGCAAGAGCGGCTGTCCAGAAATCGATACCTGAAGCATCATCTGCATATGTTTTACTTAATGTGTTTAAGTAGATGTACTCAACAAATGCTTTGTCATCTAATGTACCGCCGAAATATTCTGTAGCAGCAGTTGTTGCTAACATCGCATCTGCACCCGCAGCCATGTCAGTTTGTGCTTGCCAGTGTGTGTTACCTTCAGTCTCAGATGCTCTTCCGAATAAAGATACATAGAGTTGAGATACTTGAGTTTTTGTTAAAGCCATTTTGTTTCCTCCTTAAGGAACGTAAAAAAATTAGTAATCGTTATATAAATCTAGTTCTAATAGGCTAGACATAAAATAGGTGCACCATTTACATGTGAACCGTTTATTAGACCGTAGATAAACATACAATCACCTCACTATCGATAGTATTTATTTAAAATACTTGTTGATATCTTAGCATACAAATCTTAAAGTTTAAACATTTAATGTCATTATTTATGATAGACCTCTTAACTTTGTTACTTTTTTCTCAATAAGTTCTATACCGCTGTATGCTATGAGGGTAGAGAGGATAAAGAGAGAGATGAGATATAAGAGAGAGTGATTTTTGCTAAAGCCTAGGTAGTGTAGAATCCAAATGCTTAGGAAGTGGCTTAAGAAGATGCCATAGGAGAGTGAGCCTAGCAATGCATTTAGGGGTAGTTTAATTTTTATATGTTTTAAAATGTATATAAGTGGGATGCCTACTAAGAGTGCTATAAATGTCTCTTTTGTGTAGGTTGGGCTGAAATAGTTTTTTATACTAAAGATAGTCATAAGAGTTATCATGCTTGTGTAGATAAAGATTAGATAGTAGCGATTGTGCGTGAGATGGCTCTTGTTTATGGCTGCACCTACGCTAAAGATAAAAAATACTCCTATGATAAATCTATAACCAAAATAGTCGGGATGTAAGATAGAGAGGTTTGCTATGATGTAGATAGCAAAAGAGATAAGAGACAAAGAGATAAGAATGGTTTTTTTGTTGATGGCAAGAGCTAGGAGCAGATATGCTTGAAGCTCTGTGCCTAGTGACCAAGCTGGAGGGATGAGCCACCAATCTACACTTGAAGCACTCAGCATAGTAAAGTCTGCGTACATATAGTAGTTTAGCGGGATGATAAAGAGATTGCCTAAGATAGCTGTTATGGAATATGAAGAGTGCGATAGTGAAGTTAGGTTTATAAAGATAAGAGTTAGTGTTGTTATGTAGAGATATAGAGGAAAGATACGAAGTAGTCTATCTTTTATAAAATATCTTAGTCTGTTTGTTTTGTTTTGAAGGATGTCTTCATATAGATGAGATACAACATAACCTGCAAGAATATAAAAAAGCACTACTGCCATCACTCCTGGACTAAGACCATAGATGCTTACTCCTGTGTGTGAGAGAACTACCATGCTAGCTAATATAAATCTTAGATAACCAAACATCTTTATGCCTTTTTAAATGTCCAATATTTTTGTAATGCGAATGTTAGCACGGGTGAGATAAAAATAACCAATGAAACGCCTATGAGATAGTGCCACTTCATAAGCTCTGCAAAAGCGGAGAGTGAGATGGTTGCAAAGAGTGCAAAGAGAGAGGCAAGGATAAAGCGTTTGTAGGTGTAGAGCGAGGGTTTGGTTTTAAAGGTGTAGCTTGAGTTTAGAAAAAATGAGATAGTGTTTGCTACTAGAAAGGCTATGGTGTTTGAGAGAGTTGGATTTAGAGAGAGCTTCTCAACAAGCGATATAACTACTAGGAGATGCATTAGGGTGTTAAAGATGCCGATAGTCGCAAAAACATAGAACTCTTTTTTGGTTTTTGAACTCATGCTTAGAGAGTCTTATCTTTTGTGTAAGTTTTTCTTACTATGTATGGCGGTCTGTTTTTACTTTCCGTATAGATTCGTCCTATGTACTCGCCTAAGGTTCCTATGCTGATGAGCTGGATGCCACCCATAAAGAGGATTGAGACTAAGATGGATGGATAACCTGCTAGGTCTGAACCAAAGAAAATAGTTTTTAGGATGATGAAGAGTGCATAGAGTAAAGAGATGCCAGCTATAACTACTCCTGCGTAAGTCCAGACTTTTAGAGGTGCTGTGCTAAAACTGGTTATGCCCTCTAGTGCAAAGTTCCAAAGCTGCCATGTTTTGAATTTTGAAGTGCCATGTAGTCGTGGGGAGACTTCATAGGAAATAGAGGTAGTTTTGAAACCAACCCAAGCAAATAAGCCTTTCATAAAACGGCAATTTTCTTTTAGTGCATTTAGTGCGTTAACTACACTTCTGTCCATAAGACGAAAATCGCCAACATCTGCTGGTATCTTTATGTCTGAGATCTTGTTGTGAAGATTATAAAAGATTTGTGCACTTACTCTTTGGATAGCTGTGTCGGTTTTTCTGTTTGTTCGTTTTGCTAAAACAACTTCATAGCCTTTGAGCCATAAGTCTAGCATCTGTGGGATAAGCTCGATTGGATGTTGTAAGTCTGCATCTATGGGGATTGCAGCATCACCTGTGACATGGAAGAGTCCTGCTGAGAGAGCTGACTCTTTGCCGAAGTTTCTTGAGAGGTCTATGATTTTTATGTAGCTGTGAGTCTCTTGCATCTTTAATAGCTGAGACAGTGTTTCATCTTTGCTACCATCGTTTATAGCTATGAGTTCTAACTTGTAGGGAATAGTTTTAAATAGTTTATCAACTGCATCTATAAAGGGTTTTATATTTAGTTGTTCATTATAACATGGAACTATAAGAGAGATTTTTTTCATTTGGTTTGCTCCTCTTTACATATTGTGACTAGGTCTATTTGTGAACAGTTTATGTTTGTTCGTTTGTTAAAAAAGTTATTTATTTGTTCTTGTGTGTACTCGGCTTTTGCAAAGATATAGACTGAATCTTTTAGAGAAGATGCTGATATTTCTTTTTTTGTATCGTTACAATCTGGTTGATAGCGTGCTATGTAGCCTGTGTTGATAGTCATGGAGTTTTGTGAGGCATAGAGCATGGTTGGCAAGATAGTGTTGTGTGGTGGTAGTTTGGAACAACGAAATTTTGGGTAGAAGTAGATATGTTTTATATCTTTGCCTATTGCTTTTTTTAGATTTTTGAAATTTAGATGTGTTGGAGAGACTCTGTTTGTGGTTTGGATAAATAGACTTACTCTTTGTCTTAAATCTGCTACTTGGACGAGCAGTGCTAAGAGTAAGATAAGAGCGGCTTTTTTGCTGTTTGTATGTCTTAGAACCATAACGATGCTAAAGATAGCGATGGCGTAAGCTACTGGCCAGAAAAATCTACCTGACGCTCTGAACTGATGAACTAATGAATCTAAAAAATTTGGGTAGTTGATAGTGATGATTTTGTAAGTTCCTATGTAGACTTCGTGAGATAGTGAGTAGATAAAAAACAGGATAAATAGGATAAATATGTAGCGATGACGAGCGAAAAAATCTCTATCATACTTTTTTTGAAGATAAAGTGCATAAACGAACAAGGAGATAAGACCTAAACCTAAATAGTTAAAGCCCTCGTATTGTCCTGGCATCTCGGCATTTAGAATGTTTATAAATGCTCCACCGTGAAGGGGAGCTAAGAGGTTCATCGAGTAATATCCCCAGCCGAAATCTTGTGCAAACTCGCCTGAAGGTAATGGAAAAATAGTTAGATATGAGGTTATGGTTATGAAAAGCAGAGGCGTAAAAAGCTGAGTGAGGTTCTGTTTTGGCTGGAGTCTTTTAAAGTTTGTGACAATGGTTGCAAAAAAGATAGTAAGAGACATAGTAAAGAGATATATATTTATATAGAATGCAACTGTTAAAAGAGCTGTCCATAAAAAGGGTTGGTATGGTTTTTGATGGCTTCTTAGATATAGAATAAGACTTAAGAGGATGAGAAAGTGTGACATCAAAGAGATATGTCCTAATCTTGCTAAGAGCGAGGCAGAGAGTATAAAAAATGTACTAAGAGTTAGGAGTGCTATGTATGAGTTTATGTTTAGAACTCTTAAGATTAGCCATGCGGAGATGCCTTGAGCGATAAAACAGAGCGCTATATAGTAGCCAAAAGGGTTGATGCCAAAGAGTGACTTTGGAAGTATGAGTTTTAGTAGTAGTGAGTAGATGGGAATGATATCTACAAAGGTGCTTCTTGTTCCTAGGGGGTAGTTGAGTGAGTCTATCTTGAAGAGAGGGAAGTGCCACTCTTCACTAAAATAAGCATTGAACCCTGCTAGGTACTGTGTGATGTCATCGTGTTGGCTTAGCCAGTATGAGGAGTTGCCTGTTATAAAGCCTGTGGGGAAAGTATAAATTATGAAGAGTGTTGCGAGGGATATGGTAAAGAGTAGTCCACCCAATGAGTTTGAGTAAAAGAGTGTAGAGTTTGGCTTTAGAGTCATTGCGTGAATATTTCTAGTAATTTTTGTGCGTTTTGTTCCCAGCTAAGATGCGGCATGTTGTCTGATTTTGGATGTTTATTTGTTTTATATAGTTCTAGCCACTCTTGTAGAGATGTAGCTATGATTTGCGGGTTGGTTGTGTTGGAAAAATAATAAGCATGATTGCCTGCTACTTCATGAAATACAGGAATATCTCTTGCGATAATAGGGAGTTTTTGTTGGGCTGCTTCTATAAGAGGAAGTCCAAAGCCTTCTGCTTGGCTAGCGATAATAAGAGCGTGAGAACTTTGATATAGATAAGAAAGTTTTTCATCATCTGCATCTTGATGGTAAAATAGATTTTTATCTAAATTTGGGTGTGAGCTTAGTTTTGTTAAGAAACTATCCATATCCCAGCCTTTTTTACCTACTATGAGTAGATTTATATCTATGTCTTGACTCCATAAAATCTCAAAAGCTTCTAAAATCTCAGTATGACCTTTTCTTGGCTCTATAGTTCCTACCATTAAAAATGTAGGTTTTAGTTCTTTTTGAGCAGGTTGTGCTTTTGACTTTACAATATCTGCTCCTAAATGTAGAGCTGAGATTTTTATCTTTGGTTTGTTCTGGGATTTTAACCATAAAGAGAGTTCATCTGCTACACTTTGTGAGATGCAGATAAGCTCATCTGCTACATCTGTGATATCGCCTAGCCAAGAGGTATGTGAACTTGGTATATGCGCTGGAAAATAGTCTGGTTTTAGTATTGGAAGAAGGTCATACACCATAAAGTATAGTTTTACTCCTAGGGATTTGTACTCTTTGTAGAGAGATGATTTAGTTGAGAGTGAGACTTCATGCGGTGCGAAATCAAGTCCATAAAATATATCTGTACTTTTTAATTCTACTAAAGTATCTTGCATTTTAAACTCTATATCTAAGAGCTTTGATGTGTAACTTGTTGCGTATGCGTATGCGTATGAACCGTCTATCTCTTTTAAATATACTGGTTG
The DNA here is from genome assembly GCA_964461645.1 of uncultured Sulfurimonas sp. Taxonomy (GTDB): domain Bacteria; phylum Campylobacterota; class Campylobacteria; order Campylobacterales; family Sulfurimonadaceae; genus Sulfurimonas. Next base: position 5,700 of record CAYWVG010000043.1, read on the forward strand.
TATAGTGTAATCTAGAGGGCAGAGTTTTATAAGGCTCTTTATTTGTGAGCGTACAACTCTTTGGATACCTGTTTTTAAATCATTTAAAAATATAGAAGAGACATCTACTAAAATCTGCTTTTGTGGTTCTTGGGGTTTGGATTTTTTGTTTGTTGCTTTTATGAGATAGTCTTGGTTTGTGTATAGAGTTTGGTTTAGAGTTCTTGCACTTTGTGAGTTCTCTTCTAGGTGTTGTTCTTGTGGATATGGATGTAAAAAATGTACCTCAATATCTGTAAAACCGATATACTCAAGCATAAAAGAGATTACTTCTGATGGAAGTGGGTTTAGGTGTGTTGGGTCTCTGTAAAAGGTGTATGCTCCTACTTGAAGATTTGCAGGATTTGGAGTTTCAAGGATAATAGTGGCATCTGGTGTTGCTACTCTTGAAATCTGTTCTAGGAGAGTAAAAAGCTTTTCAAACTCTATGTGCTCTATAACATGAAAAGCGGTTATGAGATCATAAGTGTTATCGGCAGAGGAGTTTAAAAACTCAAAAACATCTGCTTTTTGAAGATTTTTTACTCCTCTTTTTTGTGCTGCACTTAACATAGATGCGTTTAAATCTATGCCGTGTGCATCTATGGAATTTTGTTGTAGAAGATGAGTCCACTCACCTCTTCCACAACCAATATCTAGTGCTTTTTTTATATTTGGATTTAGATAGATTAGATACTCTTCATATCTTTTTGTAATTAGTTCTTGTGAACCTCTAAATCTATCTTCAAAGCTTAAATAATAATCATCTAATATAGCTGTTTGAATACTCTCTTTTGGCGGTTGTTTTTGCTTTGGCAACTCTTGTAGTTGTGCTGATATTTTTTCATAGAGTGTAATTGAAGTCGATGAGATGCCTCTATCTAGTTGGTATTTTATTGTATCTTGGATGTGTTGATAACTTTTTAGATGAATGAGGTTTTGCTCTTGAAGATAGTTGATTTTGGAGTCTTGTGCTTGTAGAGTTAGTTGCATCTCTTGAATGTGTTGTCGCATCTCTTGGGTAAGTTGCTGCTCTATAAAGAGTGTGTGTCTTAGGTTGTTTAATCTTAAAAGATTGTTAAACCATCTTAGTAAGAATCCTAAAATGGGAATATTTTTTAATTTATCTTTCATCTTTTACCGCCTTAGTTAATAAGTAAATCTACAAACTCTTTAGCACTCTCTTTAGAGCTTAGATAGTTTATATTTTGTGATTTTGGATGAATGTTTTTAGAGTGTAATTCTAGCCATATTTCAATAGATTTTGCTAGATGCAAAGCATCATTTGAGTCTTTGAAATAGTGAGCATTAGATGCAGCTACTTCACGGAAAATGGCAATATCTCTTGCAATGATTGGTAAAGAGTGTTGTGCGGCTTCAATAAGAGGAAGTCCAAAACCTTCTGCATAACTTGAGGCTATAAGTGCAGAGGAGTTTTTATAGAGTTGTGTTAAATAATCATCATCTGCATTTTCTACAAAAAAGAGCTTTTTGTTTAGTTGCTGGTGGTTTTTTATCTTTTGGAGTAACTCTTCTACTAACCAACCTGCTCTTCCTACGATTAACAAGTTTACATCTATGTTTTGACTCCATAAAACTTCAAAAGCCTCTAAAGTTTGAGCATGGGCTTTTCGTGGTTCTAGAGTTCCTACCATTATAAAAGTAGTAGAGTTTTTAATGGTAGTTAAGAACTCTTCTTGCTCTTTTTTTGGCAGATAGGTATTGATTTTAAAATCTGCCCCTAAAGAGAATGAATCTATCTTTAACGAAATGTTCTTTATATCTTTGTTATGGTAAATATAATCCTCTAGTTGTGAAGCTACATTTTTTGATATGCTTAAAACTGCATCAGCTTTTAAGAGCTCTTCTAACCAGAGCTTAAAATGTTTTATATCTTCATCGTTGAAAAATAGAGGTGAAGTTATGGGAAGTAGATCATAAAGTACAAACTTTACTTCAACACCTAGCATCTTTAAAAATGAGAGATAGTCTGATGTTGAGTTTATTTGAAGAGGAGCTAAATCAAGGGCTAAGAAAATATCATTTTTTTGTGGTTGTATTGGTTCATCTAGTAAAATATTTTCATCTGCGCCGATAAAAGAGAGAGTGAATTTTCTGGCATAAGAGTATCTGCCACCAAGAGCATAAACTGGTTCAACTTTGTATCCTGATGGTGGATTGTATAGAAGATGCTCTAATATGTTTTTTACAACTCTTTGTATCCCTGACTTTGCATCTACTTGAACAAGTGTGCTTATGTCTACAAATATCTGCTTTAGAGATGGCGCTAGAGGGTAGTTATAAGAGAGTGCTACTGAGGTGTTTAAAAGAGTATCTTCATCTGGAGTATTTGAGATTTTAGATAGTGTTTTAATACTCTCTTGGAGTGTTTGAGTGTTAGTGTAGAACTCTTCTATAGCTTCATGGTAGAGAGTTGCACACTCTTTAGGGTTATGCTTGGTTCTTAAGATTTTTTGGGCATTTGTAGAGATTTTATCTCTTAGGGTAGCATCTTTTAAAAGTTCTAAAGATGAAATTAGTTCTTCTATTTTAAACTCATCTTCTATCATTAAAACACTATCTTTGTCTAATTCTGACATAGAACCGTTGGCGTTTACTATGGTTGGGATTTTATAATTCATACAATCTAAGGCTGCTGCTGATGTCTCACCTCGCCAAAGAGTTCTTAGTTGCAAAGCTACATCTGTTACTCTTAAGTAGTTTTGGTAAGTTGGATAATCTATCCAGCCTGTAAAAATAATCTTGTTTTTAAACTTAGCACTTAACTCTTTTAAACTATCTTTATAAACTTTATCTGTGCTCTCGCCAACAAAAATAAGATAAGTGTTTTTATCATTTACTAAAGATGAATTTATAAATGCCTTTATACTTTGATGGTTTAGTTTAGTCTCACCAAGTGTGCCAAAACTACAAACTAAAAAAGAGTCTTGAGGAAGGTTTAAGAGAGCTTTTATGGCTTTTTTGTCTTTTTTTATAGGAGCTTTTCTTAGTAGGGGAATGACTTTTAAATTTTTTAGATTTTCTATGTTGTAATATTTTTTTAGAAGCTCTTTTGGCTTATGAGAGTGCATTATGATGCCATTTGCTTGTTGAATGATGTCTAGATTTGTAGGATAATCCCATAACATATCATAGAGATCTTCTGTTTTGTATCTGTGAGCGAGTGCTTTATAGCCATGAGAATTATACAAGGAGAGATTTAAAAAGTTTAACTTATAATGAGTTAATTCTATATGTGCAACTATGTTTGAGAGATAAAAATCATGAAGGACTACAACACCGCTGTATTCTTTTAGAAGTAAAAACATATGTTTGTGAAACTGTGAATTTCCTATATGATACAAAACTCTATCGTATGAACTATAGTTTTGTTTAAAAAATTCAATATTTTTAATACTACATGTAAAATCTAGCTTTATATCTTCGCCTTGAGTTATTAAATCTATATCGTAGTGGTTTCTTAGTTCAAAAAGAAGCTCATGACTATAATCACTTATACCGCTTTTTTGTGGAGGAAGAGGTGAGAGATATGCTAGAGATGGTTTTTTTGATTTATCTTTTTTTATGGATGGTCTTTTATTGTATAGATTTTGCATAGCATCTATTGCTAGTTGGGCTGATTTTTGCCAAGTGAATTTTTTTGAATATGATTTGTTGTGTTGTATGAGTTGGTTTTTCAACTCTTTGTTTGTTAATAGTTCTTCTATTTTGTCTCTTATGGATTCAATTTTAAATGGGTCAAATAGTGCTCGTTCATCTCCAATTACTTCAGGAATGCTTGTAACATTTGAACCAATTACGGCTTTATTACAAAACATCGCTTCTAAAATAGGTAATCCAAAACCCTCATGCCAAGATGGAAATACAAAAAGATCACATAGGTTATAAAAATATAATAACTCACTATCTGATACATAGTTTGTAAAAATGAGTTGTGATTTGTCAACCCCATTTTTTTGTGCTAAAGAGTAGAGGCTCTGTTTTTGCTCTTCTTGTATGGAACATACTATTGCTAGCTGATAAGATAGTTTAATATTTTGGGGAAGTTTTGAGTAAGCTATAATAAGGTTGTCTATATTTTTTCTAAAATCTATACCGCCTGTATATAATATAAATGGCTGTTTTATGTTAAATTTATTTTTGATATTAGCTTCATCTTCTATACTTATATCTACTTTTTGAAAAAAGTTTTCACAGGCACTTGATATATTTACAATATTTTGCGGATTTATCTTTAGATGCTCAATGGCTTCTTCTCTTGATGATTCTGATATAGAGAGCAACAAATCACTATTTTTTAAATTTTGTATTCTTTGGTGATACCACTCTTTTACTTCTTTATCCGCAAGATAGTGCTCATGATGTATGTAGGGAATAAGATCATATAAGATTGTAGCTGTTAGATATGGCAAATTTTTAGAGATGCTAATTGTTGAATCATCAATATAGCCCTCGATTAAACTTGTGTTTAAAACTATATCTGGAGAGAGAGTTTTAATAAAATCTTCTCTTATTTGTTCTGTGTATTTTTTATTTGTACTATATGAATTTTGTAAGTATGAGATATTTGATAGTCCATGCCATATCTTTATATCTATGTTTGGTACTATCTCTTGGAGTTGTTTTTTTATATCTTCGATACTCTCTTTGAAGAGTGCTGAGAGCAAAATAGTAATATCATGTTCTTTTGAATGATTCTCTAAAATAGCTTTTATTAGTGAGAGTGAGTATCTGCCAATACCTCGATTTCTTGAACCTAAGCTTTGAGCTCCCTGTAAATCTATAACAATTTTCATGATTTTTTACTTTTTATATTTGTATTTTTTAACATCTCAAATATATCTCTTTGTCTTGAGCTTATACTGTGAAGCTTTAGAGGGATATTTTCATAATTGGTATATTTCATCTGTTTTAATCTATGTTTTATCTTTGGAAAATGATTTAAGACTACTAATAGAGTCTCTTTTATAGAGTTGTTTTTTAGACTAATAGTGATTAGAGAGAAGATGAGTGATTTTGCCACTCTTCTTGGTCTACTCTGTGGTGCAAATGTAATCCATGCAATTGTATTACCCTTAAACCATGTTAGAAAATTTTTCATAATTCATTTGCCTTTTTAAACTCTATAGTCGGTTCAAGTTTACAAACTCCTATAAACATATCACCTTTTATACCTGCAACTTCAAAATTTGCGGCATTATCAAGCCAGTGTGAACAATCTTCAAGGTGCGTATCATTTGAGTGTAATGCTGCTGTTATACTATACTTTCCAACGCCTATATTTAGTGCCATTTTGTAACTACAAGTATAGTAAGAGTTGGCTTTAAAATCTATATTTAAGTTATGATAGTAGGTGTTTGTACCAAAAATATCTTGAGCAAATTTATCTCTTATAATAATTCCAACCGTCATGTTGGAGATATCTTTGTTAGATTTTATCTCTATCTCGATAGTTGCATCTTCGCCTGAGCTAATAACATTTGAGTTTGAGTCTTTTCCTATAACCTTGACATTGGTAATCTCTATATCGAAAGTACCAAAGGAACTTTTATCATCTTTTATGCTTATTTTCTCATCTGCATCATTTAGTTTTGAGATAAGAAAGTTGTAACTGTTTATGACTGGTTCTGGATTACCCTCATGTACAACAGTTCCATGGTTTAAAAGAATAACTCTATCGCAAAGTAGTTTTAAGGAGTTTAAATCATGTGATACATAGATGATTGACATATTTTGCTTTTTTTTCTCTCTTAGCGCTTTTGTACATTTTGCACCAAAGTGCGCATCTCCGACAGAGAGGGCTTCATCTACTATAAAAATTTGAGGTTGTGAATGGATGGCTATGGAGAATGCAAGTCGCATTTTCATGCCTGATGAATAGGTTAAGATAGGCTCATCTATATATGAACCTAGTTCACTAAAATCGATAATATCTTGAGCTTTTTCTTTACACTCTTTTTGACTCATTCCAATAAGCGTGCCATTTAAAAAAATATTTTCATATCCTGAGAGTTGTTCGTTGAAGCCTGTGCCTAACTCCAGTAATGCAGTTACTCTT
>CAYWVG010000044.1:0-11795 GCA_964461645.1 uncultured Sulfurimonas sp.
TTGAGACTACTGAGATATCTGGTTTTGTTTTGATGATTTGAAGAGCTGGCCTGATGGTGTCTCCGGTTGAGTGAATAGCTCCGCTTACCATTCCATCAGCATATCCAAGATGAACCATCATTGTTGCAAAGTAGTTTGATTGCTGCATAGCTTCTTTAGTTGCTTCTTTACTTAAGCCCTTATGTTTTCTAATCTCGTAAAAATTATCTGCAAACTCTTCCATCAGGCTAGAGTTTTTATAATCTATAATAGTTGCATCTGATAAATCAAGTCCTAATCTTAAATAGTTCTCTTTGACCTCATCTTCATCTCCTAAGAGTATGATATCCGCCACTCCTCGCCTTTGTGTTATCTCAGCAGCTCTTAAAATCCTCTCATCCATACTCTCAGGCAAGACTATTCGTTTTTTATTTAATCTTGCTAATTCGAAGAGTTTATACTCAAACATCATCGGCGTCATTACATTTTGCTTTGATGAAGCAATCTTTGCTTCGATATGTTTTATATCAACATTTGAGTTAAAAAGGCCTACTGCTAAAGATATTTTTCTCTGGCTTGTAACTCTTAATCTTGCATTGATATTTGAGATATTTTTTGCAGTCTCGTAAGTGTCCGTCTCAACTAGGAGAAGTGGAATATTAAAATCTTCAAGTCCATCTATGAGTTTTTCTATATTTTTATGAAGTTTCATTCCAAAAGGAAGTACTATTGCATTTATATTTGGATAGTTTTTAGAGTACAAGGAACCGATAAGTCCAACTATAATATCCGAACGATCAGCTGGGACAACAATCAAATCATCTTCTTCTAGATACTCTAAAAAATTATCCAAACTCAAAGCCGCTACCTTTATGCCTTTGATTATTCTTGAATTATCATTTTGGCGAAGTTTTATAGGCTTCGCATCTAGCCCTTCTATAATATCTTGAACGCTTAGGCGATCTAACTCTTTTATCTCTTTAAAAAGGTATGTATTTATGTTGTCTTTGCTTAGTTTTTTTTGTAGTTCATTATATTTATCATCACTTAGTCTATTTACAAAAGTAGCAAAAGACTCACAACCCTCGGAACTTATGTTTCGAGCTTCCATAAGAACGCCCTCGTAAACTTCTTGTGCGCTAGCATTTTTTGCACTTATGACGTTGATTATAGAGCTTGAGAAATTTTGAGCTATCTTTATATTTAGGTCGTAGTTTATGGTTGTAGCTAAAAGAGATCTTCTTATCCCCTCACAAAGAACAAAATCATACTCACTCTCTAACTTTTTAAACTTTGTTATGAGTTGATTCATAAGCTCATTAAATCGTCCAGATGAGAGCATCATCTCAACGTATTCTATGTCATATCCATAGGTATCTTCATACTCCATGTCAATGCTATATCTCTTTAGTATAAACTCTATATCTCCATCAACTCCATCTTTAGATGAGATTATAGGTCTAAAAAAAGCAACGCGATGTAGATTTCTTTTTAGTATCTCCATCATTCCCATCGAGACAAACAACATTCCAGCATTTTTTTCTTGCGCAGATATATATAGTGATTTTATTTTCATAAAGTTATGATAGAGTTTTTGTGATTAAAAGCAGTATAAAGTAGCCTGTTTTGTTTATCATTTATTAATGCTTATTAGCCTACAATGGATAAATTTTAAGGAGAAAAAATGATATCTAAAAAAATGAAAAAAGACTTAGAAAAGCAACTCAATCACGAATTTTACTCTGCTTACCTCTATCTTGCGATGTCTTCGTATTGTAGCAACAAAGATTTTAACGGTGCTGCAAACTGGTTTAAGATGCAGTATGAAGAGGAGCATATGCACGCTACAAAAATTTATAACTATCTTATAGAGCAAGGTGCGCATGTCTTACTAAAGAGTATTGAAAAACCGCCTAAGAGTTTTGGTACGCTCTTAAATGTTTTTGAGTTGAGCTTAGAGCATGAGCAGATGATGACTGCAAGACTAAATAACCTGAGTGACTTAGCTCTAAAGTCAAAAGATCACGCTACCTATAATCTACTTCAGTGGTTTGTAAATGAGCAAGTTGAAGAAGAAGCTTCGGTTTCAGAAATCATCTCTAAGATAAAGCTTGTCAAAGAAGATGGTTATGGACTTTTAATGATAGACAATGAACTCTCTACTAGATCTACTCCAGCAGCTATCGCGTAAATTTAGACAAGTGTTTTGAGAAAAATATAACTTTTTTTCTCAAAGCCATTTTTCTCATAAAATCTATGAGCATCTACTCTTGCAAAGCTTGAAGATAAAACAATATTCTCACACATTGAAGCTCTTGCATAGTCACTCAAAAACTCTAGCATCATAGCTCCATAGCCTTTTGACTTGTACTTATCATCACTTACTAAATCAAATATATACAGATGTCTTTTATGATAAAGGTTTGTTTGCACAGCCACTCCAGCGTAAGTGATAAGTTCTTCACCCTCAACTATGCCAAACATTTTATAGTTCATGTGCCTCATGTCATAAATGAGATCTTCAAACTCTTTATATGAGAGTTCATACCTTAGTTGTTTTAACACATCATAAGCCATCTCTAACTCTTTAAAATCTAATTCTCTTATTTGCATATGTTATTTTACTGTAATATTCTTATAAAATTTGGTTACAATAGTAGATATGTTTTTTAAGTAATTTTAAAGGGGTTTTAAAAGATGAATAATATGTCAATTAAAAACAAACTGATCTTTCTAAGTACTATTACTTTTATAGTAATAGCTATTTTTTCTATAAAGAACGCTTATGAAACATGGAGTGAGTATAAAAACTCGCAAGAGACTGCTTCTTTGATAAGTTTGTCTGTAAAGATGAGTGCTTTGTTGCATGAACTTCAAAAAGAAAGAGGTGCTAGTGCTGGTTTTATAGGCTCAAATGGTGAGAGTTTTCAAGATATTTTGCCTAAACAGCATATTGACACTGATGTTAAAGTTCAAGAGCTAAATGCTTACATAGTTTCTCATAACTCTTTAGCTTCATTGAGAGTAAAAAATGAGATAAATTTAGACTCGATACTAGAGATGAGAAAAAAAGTAACAACTCTTGAGTGTGAAGTAAAAGATGCTGTCTCCTTTTACACCTCACTAAACAAGCAACTTATAGATATGGTATCTAACTTCTCAATAATCCCTCAAGACAATACTCTAAGAACTGATTTTAACAGTTTTGCTATTTTCATTTCTTCAAAAGAAAGAGCTGGAATAGAAAGAGCAGTTTTATCTGGAGTATTTGCAAAAGGTAGTTTCACAAGAGCAACTGCTGCAAAGTTTGCATCTTTAGTTTCTGAACAAAATGCACTCACAAACCTCTTTTTAAGCGTCTCTGAAAAAAACATGCAAGAGCTCTATAAAAAGATAGAATCGGATGCTTCTTTTTTAGAAGTAGCTAAGTTTAGAACCATTGCAGAGTCTAAAGAGAGTGATTTTGGGGTAGATGCTACACTATGGTTTAAAACCATCACAAAAAAAATCAATAAACTTAAAGAGTTTGAAGATGCTCTTGCAACTCATACTTTAACTTTATCTCAAAACCTTGTTTCATCTTCATTTCAAACACTTATTGTTGTACTAAGCATCACGCTAATCATATTAGCTTTTTTAATATACATCTCAAGAAGCGTATCTCTTAGCATAACAAGCTCCATAGAGAGATTTAAGTCCATCATTGGTGGTATTACAACAAATGGTGACTTATCAGTAACAGTTGACAGAAGATCAAAGACTAGAAATGAGATGGATGAGATAACTCAGCTACTTGCGACACTTGTAGATCTCATAAAGGAACTAACATCAAGAATCAATACCTCTGTACATAAAGCTTCACAGGGAGATTTTAGTTATGAGTTAAACTCCCAAGGCTTAAATGGTGATTTTGCCGAGGCTATTAAAAATGTGCAAGATGGTATCTATGCAATGAAAACATCTCATGAGAAGCAGCTCTTTATAAACTTTAGTTCAAACGTTAGAAATGTAGGAAGCATTGGTGATGGTTTGGGGCTTATCCAAAATGAGATGTCTAGTGTTATAAAAGAGCTAAGTGTTGTTCAAAACACAACAAAGCACACAGCTCAAACATCAAACAACTCTATGGGTGCGGTAGGAAATATCTTAGAAAAACTACAAAGTTTAGTTGAGCAAATTAGTGATAGCAATAGTTCTATAGGAGATTTAAACAACCAAACTAGCGAGATAACTTCCATTGTTGACCTTATAAAAGATATAGCAGAACAGACAAATCTTTTAGCCCTAAACGCTGCGATAGAAGCAGCTCGTGCAGGTGAACATGGTCGTGGCTTTGCAGTTGTTGCTGATGAAGTAAGAAAGCTAGCTGAGAGAACTCAAAAAGCAACTAGCGAGATAACTATCTCTATAAACTCTATGAAACAAGAAGCTAGCAATATTTTAGGCAAGTCTGAAATCATGACAGCTCTTGCTGATGAGGCTTCAGTTTCAGTTGAAGAATTTAATGATACTATGAGAAACTTGAACTCTGAGGCCGTCGAGATGGCTGATGTTATAAATGACATGGAAAATAAAGTCTTTATAGTCTTAGCTAAAGTTGACCATATAATCTACAAGTCAAATGCTTATGACTCTATAATCGCAGCAGATAAGAGTAAAGCATTTAGTAAACATACTGAGTGTAGATTAGGAAAATGGTATGAGAGTGATGGCAAAGAGAGATTTGGAAATACACAGGCATATAAAGATGCCTTTGAGCCTCATAAAACAGTTCATGAGAGTGTGTTAAAAAGTATCGTTTTCTTTGATGAAAAAGATATAAGAATAGAAAATGAAGATGAAATAGTTAATAATCTTAAAACTATGGAAATTAACAGTGATAAGCTATTTGACTCTCTAAATGATATGCTCGCTCAATACAAAGGGAATAAAAAGTAAAAGGATTTAAATGAATATAAAGAGCATTAAATTTAAGGTCATCACCCTGATGGCGGTATCTCTGCTCCTTATGGCTCTTAGCATTATGTCAATATCCATAAGTAGGGCATCTGACTCTCTAGTAAAGAGCAATATGGCACTACTAGATGCAGTAAAGGAGTCTAAAAAAGAGCACCTTCTTGACTTTTTTACTTCTTTAGAAAACCTTCTTCGTTCAAGGACTGCTGATTCTGCAACAGTTCAAGCCATGTGGGCTTTAGATGAGGGGTTTTTAGGGCTTGAATCTCTTAATGGCATAAATACTGATGAGATAAAAACAAAACTTCTACAACACTATAAAGATGAGTTTTTACCAAATATCAACTTTGGTATAAAAGGGGTAAAACCTAAAAAGTCACCAGAAGACTACTTACCAAAGACTAAGTATGCCCTCATTGCACAATATTTATATATCGTAGATAACGAATATAGCATTTTTCAAAAAGACAAACTTATGATGAACAAAAATCATAAAGAAGATTACTCACCAAATCATGTCCAAATCCACCCAACCTATGAGAAAATTCTACAAAACTATGGACTCTATGATATCTTTATTGTAAACGCTGATGGTGATGTAATCTACTCAGTTAAAAAAGAAAAAGAATTTGGAACAAACCTAATTAGTGGAGCTTTTGCTGACTCTGGGTTAGCTCTTGCCTTTAAAAAAGCCTCAACAGTGATGGCAGATGTAGTAGCATTTGCTGACTTTAGCACTTATGAACCAAGTTATAACGAACCTGCAATGTTTTTAGCATCTCCTCTCTTTTTTCGAGATAGCTTTGAGGGGGCTGTTATATTTCAACTTCCTAAAGATAAGATAAACAGTGTTATGAACTTTAAAGGCGATTTTAAAAAGGCTGGACTTGGAGCAACTGGTAAAGCAAATCTAGTCTCTTTTGATGGAGCGATGAAAAATGATAGCCGTTTTTTAGACCAAATCACTGATGAAAATGTAAAAGTTGCAAAAACAACAGTAGGTACATACAAGATAGACTCAAAATCACTAGAGAAGATAAAGCAAGGTGAAAACGGCTCTTGGATTACAAAAGACCACAGAGGTGTAGAAGTTTTAAGCTCTTATGCTCCTATAGAGATTTTTGGAGAATCTTGGGGAATTATTGTAGATATTGATGAGTCAGAAGTTTTAGAAAATGTTCAAGAGATTAGAAATATGATAGTCACTATTTCCATAGTTATTATCTTTGTTTTGATACTTATTAGTATCTTTTTAGTTCAAAAATTCATCATATCTAAGCTAAATACACTTCAAGAGGCTTCATATAATCTAGCTAAAGGAGAGGGAGACTTAACAAGTAAAATCATCGTCCCACTTGGCGATGAAATCTCTGAAGTTGCCCAAAATATCAACGCTTTTATAGATAAGGTCCGACTAACAGTTTCAGAAGCTAAGATATCGTCATCTCAAAACACTCAAATCTCTCAAACCCTCTCAGAGACATCTTCAAGCATGAAAGAAAAAGCTGCCGAAGAGAGTGCTATCGTTAACAATGTCTCACAAGAAGGTAAAAATCTGCAAGATGTTTTAAGCAAATCAATAGAACAAGCAAAGATTACAAAAGATGATATTAACTCTGCAGGAGAGATTTTAAAAGAAGCAAATAAGCAGATAGTTCATCTTGCTAATGAGATACAAGGCAGAGCAAAGGATGAGCTAGAACTCTCTTTAAGATTAGAACAACTAAGCGCAGATGCAACACAAGTTAAAGACGTTCTTACAGTTATCTCAGACATTGCAGATCAAACAAACTTACTCGCACTAAACGCAGCCATAGAAGCAGCACGAGCAGGCGAACATGGAAGAGGGTTTGCAGTAGTTGCCGATGAAGTCCGTAAACTTGCAGAGAGAACTCAATACTCACTAGGGGAGATAAATGCGACTATCAGCGTAATTGTTCAATCCGTAATAGACGCTAGTCAAAGTATTTCAAAAAATGCTAAAGCTATAGAAACCCTATCTTCAGATGCAAACAACGCCCAAAATGAGATAAATACAAGTATGGTATCCATAGAGCGTTCAATCGTTCAGGTTGATGAGACTGTAAATGGTTATATTAACAACTCTAAAACAGTTGAGTCTATGATTCATAAAGTAGCAGCGATAGAAGTAATCTCTCGTGAAAATAAAAAGAGTATGGATGATATCTCAAATGCATCTTCAACGCTGACACAGATGACTATAAGCCTAAATGATATACTAAAAGGCTACAAGACATAAAAACGACGTAATCGTCTTTTAAACAACTCTTGGCTATAATCCGCGCAAAATAGCCCAAATAAATCTAACAAAAGATTTGTGTTGGGCAAATCCACTCTAAGAGAAACAATCATGGTAACTGTAAGAAATCTAATTATGCGTTATGGAAATAGAGTGCTATTTCAAGATATTAACCTCAAACTAGACCGCAACAAAAGATATGGACTTATCGGCGCAAACGGTGCTGGTAAAACAACTTTTTTAAAAATTCTAAGTGGCGAAATCAATGAGTATGATGGCGAAATAATCATTCCAAAAGCAAACAAAGTTGGAGTTTTAGGGCAAAACCAATACGCTTTTGAAAACTACACAATTATGGATGCAGTTCTTTATGGAAACAAAAGGCTATTTAATGCCATCAAAGAAAAAGAAGAGATCTATGCAACTGGCGACTTTGAAGATGATGCCGTAAACAACCGTTTAGCAGACCTTGAAGTTATATGTGTTGAGGAAGATCCAACTTATGAGTATGATGTAAACATTGCTAAAATACTTGAAAATGTTGGTATAGGAGCTGAACTTCATCACAACTTAATGAGTACACTAGATAGTGCTGATAAGTTTAAGGTTCTTTTAGCTCAAGTTTTATATCCTAGACCTGATGTTTTATTTCTTGATGAGCCAACCAACAACCTTGATATTGAGACTATTAGCTGGCTAGAAGATGAGCTGCAAAGACATCAAGGGACTATGGTTGTAATCTCTCACGATAGACACTTCTTAAATGCAGTTGTCACAAACATCTTAGATGTGGATTATCAAAAGATTCGTGAGTTTACAGGAAACTATGATGATTGGTATATAGCTGCAAATGTTATGTCAAAGCAGCTTGAACTTGACACTGCAAAAAAAGAGAAAGAAAAAGAGCAACTTGAAGCCTTCGTTCGCCGTTTTAGCGCTAATGCATCTAAAGCAAAACAAGCAACTTCAAGACAAAAGCAGTTAGAGAAACTAAACATCGAAGATATCAAACCATCTTCAAGAAGAGATCCAAGTATAGTTTTTAAAGCAAAGAGAGTTATGGGAGATGAAGCACTTCATATCATAGATGTAAATCATACCTACTCTGATGGAAATGAAGTTCTTAAAAACATAACTCTAAAGTTCAATCCAGATGAAAAAGTAGCTCTAATCGGTCCAAATGGTGCTGGTAAGACAACACTTCTAAAAATCATTATGGAAGAGTTAAAACCTACAAGTGGAGAAATTCACTGGGGTGCTACGATTGAGAACTCTTACTTTCCACAAGATACAGCAGACATCATAAAAGGTGATGGAACTCTTTATGATTGGCTTAGAGGATTTGACCCTAAAAGAGATATAGCCGAGATAAGAAACTGCTTAGGTAGGATGCTATTTAATGGCGAACAACAAGAAAAATCTGTGGTGAGTATCTCTGGTGGAGAAAAACATAGAATGATGCTAAGTAAGATGATGCTTGAAGGTGGAAACTTTTTGGTTTTAGATGAGCCATCAAACCACCTTGACTTAGAGGCTATTGTAGCTCTTGGAGAGGCTTTGCATGAGTTTAAAGGTAATGTCATATGTGTATCGCATGACCGTGAACTATTAGACGCTTTTGCAACGCGTATCATAGCAATCCATGCTGATGGAAGTGTAACAGACTTCAAGGGTACTTACGAAGAGTACGCAGAAGCAAAGCAAAACGGTACTATATAGAAAATGGCTAAATATAAAAAGTTTATAGGGCTTGGTATTGCTGGAAATTTTGCTCTACATTTAGAGCAAGCTGGGGAGTTGGAAGACTTTAAAGGAATTGTAACAGCGGATGAAGCTGCGCCAAAAGGGATGTTTCCCTTTTACCTTCCAGAGCCTCCAAATCTTGACAATGGATTAGTCTTAGATGCGAAAAACATCCTAAGCACTTACCCTCTCTCGACTTCACATATAAAGTTACCAAACGAAGATGTAAATGTCCAAGCTGAACCTGAAGTTGGACTAATTTGTAGCTTACAATATAGTGCTGGGAAACTTACAAAAATCATTCCAACATACTTTGGCGCATTTAACGACTGCTCCCTTAGAGTCGCAGGCGCAGATAAAATTAGCGATAAGAAAAACTGGGGAGAGAGCTCTAAAGGCTTTAGCAACACTCTTATAAAGATAGATAAGTTTAAAAAGGGTGGGATTATGGATTCTTACTCGATTGCTAGTTTTTTACGCCGTGATGGAGAGTTACACGCTTATGGAGAAGATGTAGAACTTAGCGGATATAGCTACTCTTATACAAAACTGCTTGACTGGATGGTTCATCAGATAAACACTCAAGAAAACTACGGGCCTCTTGAGCCTATAAACCAATATATAGCAGCTTGTGCAAACCCTAAAGAAGCCATCATTAGCATAGGTGCTACGAGATATACAGAGTTTGGTGAGAAGACATTTTTAAAAAAGGGTGATGAAATAATCATAGTCTTATATCCAAGGGATGACCTTACAAAAGAGCAAGTTTTACAAAATATCGACAATCACACAGATAAAAGGCTAAGCCTACTCTCTCAAAGAGTCATCTAGTTATGAGCAGAGGTAAAAAGCTAGACCTCTTCATTGGTGCAGAAATCAATGATGGCTGGACACAAGTCCAAAGTACTAGAGCCTCACAAATCGCCGATGAAATATTAGAACCACAAAAACATCTACTTGTTTTTGCAAAAGAGAAAAGAAGAGGAAAAACCGTAACTCTTGTTGGAGAGTTTTTTCTCACAAAAGAAGATGCAGCTAAAACTCTAAAACTTCTAAAGTCAAAGCTAGGCTGTGGCGGAACATATAAAGATGGTTGGATGGAGTTTCAAGGTGAAGTAAAAGAAGAGGTAAAAACTCTTCTAATTACTGAGAGCTTTAGGATTAAGCATAATCACTAAAAAGTTTTAGTTAAGTTTCTCTTTTGACCCTCTTTTTTACTTTTTCATGTCTTTCGAAAATGAGGTTTTAACCTCGTAAATAAGGCTTGAGATTTATTTATTTATTTCTACTCTTTGCATTTTAGATAAGTCAAAATCTACAGTCTCATTTTCACAAACCACGCTTATTACACAAGCACTCTTTGAGATACTTAGAGCATTTTTCACACCTGCTAAAAGTTCAAAGTACTCTTTTGTAAGTGGGTCATAAGCTTTTAGTACATCACCATCAACCATAAAAAAACGCCCTCCTCCGCAACCATTGCCGATGATGCCCTCACAAATCAGAGCCGCATCTATATCAAAACCATGACTCATCTAAACACTCCTCTTTTGCATCTTCTAAAAACTCTTTGAACTCATTTGAATTTGTATCTTGTGATTTGTACTCTTCATAAGTAAAACCTTTAAATAGTGCTTCATCTATGCATTTGCAAAGTTTTGTGTCGTTTGCATCTGCACACGTTGAAATCAACTCTTGCTTTTGTGCTTCATTCCAGCCAAAATAACTCTTATAGTAAGGATATAAAACCCAAATAGCAAAGCCTAAAGTCACTACAATATTGACTATATACTCTTTTCTTTTAGTCTTTATATACCTATTTATATCATAAGATATAAGCACTAAAAAAAGTATCTCTAGGCTTATATTAAACCAGTCACTATCTAAAAAATCAAACAAAACAGACCTTTACCACTTAAAATTTGGACGCAAGATGAGTTGATGTTTTACTATCCCCTCTTCTTTTAGCGCTCCTTTATATTTGTCTCCAGTATTAAAAAGATAACCTATACTTAGCCCAAAACTTATCTTTTGACTCAAACTTAGAGGCCATTTTTTCTCTGCTATAAATTCTGCTTCTGTTAGTTTATAGGTATCAGTTCTAACTGCTAAACTAAAGTAAAAGGCGGTATTATAGATAAAAGACCAGTCACTTTTTTTGTAATCTATACTGCTTCTTTTTGCACTTATAAATAAACTATTTGTAAAATCCTGATTTTGATGTACCTTCGTACCCACCCTAAAATTCCACTCCAAATCTCTCTCATCAGTATTTCTTATACCTTGTAGTTTAAACTCTATGTTGTGCCACTTATCATAATGAGCTAAATTATCTTTGATAGATTGATCACCTACACTTAAAATAAATCCCATATAAGCTCTGTTGTTACCTATACGATCATTTTTTTTATTTTTAAAAACCATCATCCTACCTATGAAAAAGGAAAAAGAATATGGTTCATCATAACCTGCTGTTATGACTTTCACAGGATTAAAGGTGTTGATTTTTGACTTTTCATACATATCGCCATAATTTTGTCTAAAATATAATCCAACAAAACTCATAGGATGAAGTGCAGCTTCTAGTGAAAAAACATTTGGGCTAAAAGCGTTTAAAAGCATCTCTTTATATATCTCTTCTTCAGCATACTCAAGAGCATCTGTAATATTATTGTCTCTATCTAAATCTATAAAGAGCAAAGCTTTTGAGTAATAAGCATCTACTTCATAATCATAATCTATTAGATCAGCAGCAAAAATCTTACTCCATATACTTACAAAAATAAGTAGGGTTAAAAAATGTTTCACTCTACTTCTTTGTAAGAATTTTGACCGCTTCAGAGCACATAGCTAAGCC
>CAYWVG010000045.1:0-11313 GCA_964461645.1 uncultured Sulfurimonas sp.
GCGCTATCTATATGTTAGCAGCTTATAAAAAGATGTTTTTTGGTGAAGTTACAAAGGAAGAAAATAGAAACCTCCCAGATGTTAACAAAAGAGAGCTTGTAGCTCTTGTTCCTCTTGTTCTCATTACTGTTTGGTTAGGTGTCTATCCTAAGCCTCTCTTAGAACCGATTAGCAACTCAGTTGAATCTATTGTACAGCTTATGCATGATAAATCTATAAGCGAAGAAGCTAAAAAGAGAATCCCTAATATAAATAACGAGATCACTATAGCTAAGGAGGCAAACTAATGTTAGAGCCAGTAAATGTTTCGCTAGAGTCACTAAACTTGATGACTCTTGCACCGATGTTAATTCCCATCATTGGTGCTTTGCTAATCTTGATAATAGATATGGTTAAGAGTGATTTAGATAAGACTCTTTATGTGATGATAAGTATTATATTCTTGCTTATTGATCTTGGTGCAATCGCACAAACAGCTGGAATCTTTAGTGAAAGTGGCACTATGATGGGTGTTTTTGATGTTATGCTAATAGATGGGCTCGCTATATTAGCACAACTCATCATAGTTGGTGCATCACTACTTTTTATTCCATTAGCTCTAACACATAGTAGATTTCATGAGTTTTCTTACTCTGAATTTTTTGCACTCTTTTTGTTTATGCTTGGTGGTTTTCAGTTTATGGTTGCCACAGACAATCTAATCTTAATCTTTGTAGGATTAGAAACATCATCTCTTGCACTTTACACATTGATAGCTATGCATAACCGCGACAAAGCTTTTGAAGCGGCGGTTAAGTATTTTACTATGGGAGCACTTGCTGCTGGCTTCTTTAGTTTTGGTGCAATGGTGTTTTATGCACTAACAGGCTCTATAGAGATTAACCAAATAGCTACAGTTCTAACAGAAAATGGTTTTGCTGATATGGGCTTTGTTCTTATTGGTACAACGTTTCTCTTAGGAGCTATTGGGTTTAAACTATCTCTTGTACCATTTCATACATGGGCGCCTGATGTTTATGAGGGCTCTTCTGCTGCAACAGCTGGATTTATGTCTATAGTTCCAAAAATAGCACTTTTTGTTGTAGCTATGAGATTGTTTGAGTTCTTGATTCATAGTGGTGTAGTGTGGCTAGAGATAATTCTCTACATTATAGTTGTTGTTACAATGACTGCTGCAAATATTTGGGCATTAGTACAAAATGATGTGAAGAGAATGCTGGCATATAGCTCTATCTCTCACGCTGGTTTTGTAATGGCTGCAATCCTTATTGGTACAACACAGTCAAACAGTGCTCTGTTTTTATACTGGATACTATTTAGTTTTACAAACCTTGGTGCATTTAGTATGCTTTGGATTTCTCGTCAAAAGCATCTACCACTTCACCAAAGCTCAGACCATAGTTATAACAAGTTTGCAGGTATGGTTCAAACGGCACCAGTTGCAGCGACTATAATGGGACTATTTATGCTAAGTCTAGCTGGTCTTCCTCCCTTTGCACTATTTTGGGGTAAACTCTACATGATATCATCAGCAGTTTCTGGCGGATATACAGTTCTTGCTCTTATTATGGCACTAAACTCTGCGATAGCTGGATACTACTACTTAAAACTTATAGTATTTATGTTTATGAGAGAGCCAATTATTAACAAAGATGGACATGTGTTTGTATCAAATGCAACCAATCCGCTAAAAACTATTATTGGTTTTGCTGCTGTGGGAACTATTTTTGCTATTGTTGCAATAAATCCTATTTTAGAGTTTGTTACAGCTCTTGTATTTAAGAGCGGATACTAGCTTTATTTTGTAGCAGGGACTCATTGTCCCTTGCAAACCCTTAACATAGGGTATGCAAATAGCAAATCTAAAGGCTACAAAACAAGTTTTTCAAGAGTGCAAGAAAAGCGTTGTTTTGCGCTAAATATCTTTGTTCTAGGATAGACTAATTATTAACAAGCAAAGGAAGAAGATTTGTTAAAGTGGATGCTTTTAGCCTTTTTCTCTTTTAATCTTTTTGCACTTGACATATCAATGCAAGGTGCAAGAGCAGACTTCGATGACTACTCAATACTTCATATAAAAGATAAAAATAAATTTTTATGTCAAGATATGAGGGATGACTTTGGCGCAATAACTCAAATAGTTTGTGCATTCTCAAAAGCCCCATCTAGAGAATTAAAACCAATCCAAAATGACTTTTTTAAAATAGAATCGCAGATAAAGAAAAAAACTTTTTTTCTAATTATTACGCCTTTCAAAAAGATGAAACTCTATCCTGTTGTCTTTAACCTAAGCGAAGATGATAGTGTTTTTGATGTCAATACTGAGCTCTCCACTCATTGGATGATAGTTGGTTATATAGACACCATGCCATTTTTAAAAACTCAAGAAAATCCAGATGTAGCTATCAACTTCCCATTTTTTTTAGATAAAGATAAACTCCCTTTTGTTGGAAGTCTAGATATGGAAGGTAACCCCGTACATATAAAAGAAGTAAATGATGTAAGTGAATACTTAAAGATAAAAAAACTATATGCACAAAATGATTATGAAGGCTCTTTAGAGCTTGTAAATGAAGTTATGCGCGAGTATCCATCATCACTCTTTAGAGCCGAACTTTTATACTATAAAATAAAAGTAAGCTCTAAATTAGAAGGTAATAATGATGAAGTAATAGAGCTATCAAAAGTCTATCTTAGAGAGTATTCATCAGATGATAATGTAGCTGAGGTTTTGTCACTCATTGCTAAAGCTTACTCACTAGAAGGCATCTCGACTCAAGCTGATTATTTTTTTGATAGGCTCTTTAGTGAACACGAAGAGTCTCCATTTGCTAAGTGGGGATATATTTATAAGGCTGAGATGCTAGAAGAGTCAGGTGCAGCTTCAAAAGCCTTGGCTTTTTATGAAAAAGCACTTAATGAAACTAACGACATAGATATAGCAGCTACCGCAGCCTATAAACTTGCACAAAGCAACCTTGCTAGAGAGAAGCATAAGAATGCAAGTGAGTATGCTATGAAAATAGTAAATGCAAAGCCTAGTTTTTTCGTTACTAAGTATGAAGAGTCTTTAAGTATGATGGATACTTTTTCAGAAAAAGAAGATTATCAAACAGCGGCAGCCATTGCTCAAGCACTCTTAAATGAAATAAAAATTGAGTATGCTGAATATGAATCTTTAGTAAAAGATATAGGTGTGTGGCTTGCAAAAACTTCTAAAAAACAAGAAGCCCTTGTGGCACTTAACAAATACTTTGAAATATTCCCTGATGGACTCTTTGAACCTGAGGTTCAAGTAGCAAAAGACTCTCTTTTTTTTGATGTAAGTGATGCAAACGTAAGCACAAAACTAGCTGATTATGATAAGCTCAAAGAGACTTATAGAGATGACACTATAGGGAAAAGAGCCATATATGAAAAAGCAAAGCTAATGCTTGAGAACTCAATGTATAAGGAAGTTCTTGCATCTAAAGATAGCATCTTAGAGTTAGATCCAGCGATCTATGCAGATACACAAACCATTATAAACGAAGCGGCAGTAGGAGCTATGGAAGAGGCACTAAGAGATAAAGAGTGCCATAGCGTTTTAAACATAGCAGCACAATACTCTATAAAATTATCTGATAATTGGGATGATGGTATATATGAGTGTGCAATGAAAGGTGCGGATTTTTTACTTGCAAAAAACACAGCTTTAAAAAACTTAAAATCAAAAGACTTAGAAGTAAGAAAAAAATGGATATATCGTTATATAAAAGTTGATTTTGCAACAGGAAATTATAGTGATGTACTAAAAGCATCAAAAGATTTAGTAATACTAATAGCACAAGATAAAGATAATGAGTACAAGGATGTATATAGAATTTTATTTGATACTTATCAAAGGCTTGAAGATGCCAACAAGATGATAGAGTCTATAACAGATATACAGAGGGTTTATGGTGATAGCTATATTGACATAGAGAGATATATCTCAGTGATGGCAATAGGAAGTCAAAAAAAAGATGATAACCTAGTGATAAAGTACGCCAATGAAGTTATGAAGATACAAGAAGCTTCAAGCTCTTATGCACAGAGTCCTTTTGTGGAGTTTACGCTCTATCAAGCTTATATAAACAAAGAGGATTTAAATAGAGCACTAGAGGTTATAAAGTCTTTGGATGATGTAAAAATCTCAAGCGCCGATAGATCTAGACAAAAATATCTACTAGGCACTACTTATGAGAAACTGTGGAGAGGTGAAGACGCCGAAAAAGCCTATGAAGACTCCATAGAAGCAGATAAGAATTCGGCATGGGCAAAGTTAGCCCAAACAGCTAAAGATTCTAAGTAAATTTTACAAATAGCTCTCTTACTTTTTTTCTTCGCAAAAAGTAAAGAGAAGGGCTCTAAATACCTAAAAATTTTAAAGCTTTATGTCTATTTTTTAAAAAATAAACTCTTTAGAGTTTTTGAAAAAACTCATTAAACTTAGTTAGAAGTTTTTTGTCATCTGTAATGTAAAGAACTTCATAGTTATCTTTAAAACTTTTTTTTGTCCAGTTTGGACTTCCAAATACTACTGTTTTTTTATCAAAAATAGCTATCTTGGTATGTAATTTTTTAGCCAGAGTTTTGGCTTTTATATATTTAAATTCAACATCTTTTTTATCATAAAATATCTTAACACTGACGCCTCTTTTTTGGGCACTATCTAAGAGTTTTGCCAGTTTTTTATCTTCAAAATTATACATAGCTATATCGATACTATATTTAGCGTTGTTTATAAGTTTTACAATTTTCTCTTGCGCAGCTTTAGCATCTTGAGGAAAGAAATATAGTGACTCTTGTGCATATAGATTTATGCTTAAGAGTATGATAAGTAGTAGTCTCATAATAGCAATCTCTCAAGTTCATTTAGTTTTGCAGATATTACATTTTGGAATTGTGTACGATTAAATGTTTGTTGCCTTTTGGCAAGCCCAGCAGTGTGAGTTGAGATTAGCTCACTCATCTGCTCTTTTGTGCACTTACCATCAAGAAAGTCTAGGACTTCAACTATCCCTATAGAGTTCATAGAATGAGGTGCTCTAGTGTACTTTTGCTCCAAATAACAGACTTCATCTATTAGTCCACTTTCACACATCTTTTTTGTTCTTGTGTTTATTCTCTTGCGTAAAATATCTCTATCTACATCTATGTTATATATATCGAGATTTTCTATGATGGGCTTTGGAGGATTTGCTCTAAAGTAATCACTTGGAATTAGCCCAGATGCTCTAAAAATGAGCAAAGCTTTTTCTATTCTATATGAGTCATTTGGACTTATGTTTTTCATATACTCCCCATCAGCTTCATATAGTAGATTGTAGCACTCATTTAACTCACAAAGCTCCTCTTTTACACTTGAACTTATTTTTGCATCTATAGCTGGAAGAGGCGATAATCCGCTTAAGAGTGACATAAGATAAAAAGAAGTTCCACCAACTATAATAAGGTTTTTGTTTTCATTTAAACATAACTCTTTTACTTTTTTATATAGATTTATAAAAATCTCAACGCTAAAATACTCATCTGCATATAGCTCATTTATACCAAAATGCTTAATACTTTGTAGTTCTTCTTTAGATGGTTTCGCTGAGACTATATCTATCTCTTTGTAGATGCTAAGAGAGTCTATGGAGAGGATGTAAGCATCAATTTTTTGTGCAACTTTGATAGCTAAATCACTCTTTCCTGATGCAGTTGGTCCTATGATAGAGAGTTCTTTTATGGGAGTGTTCATGGCAAAATTATATCATTTTAAATCAACTTTGGGTAAAATAAACACAAAAATCTCTCAAGGCAAAAGCTTGCAAAAATATATCAATAAAATAAAAAACTTTAATGAACTTGTAATGTTTGAACACTCTATATTTTCTCTTCCATTTATATTTATAGCTATGATAGTTGCAGCTGATGGCTGGTTCGGTTTTTGGTTACTTCTGATGGGTGTATTAGCTGCCATAAGTGCAAGAAACTTCGCTATGGGTTTAAACAGATATGCAGACCGTGATATAGATGCCGCAAATCCTAGGACAGACTCAAGACCCAATGTAGATGGGAGGCTTGATGCTTCAAGTATTTTAATCTTTGTGATTGTAAACGCTTTGGTTTTTATTGCAGTAGCATACATGATAAACGACCTAGCATTTAAGCTTAGTTTTCCTATCTTGTTTGTTTTAGGCTCTTACTCTTACTTCAAAAGATTTTCTCATTTTGCTCATATAATTCTTGGTATCTCTTTAGGATTAGCACCAATTGCAGGAGTTGTAGCGGTAGAGGCAAACATTCCTCCTTGGTCAGTGATACTAAGCCTTGGAGTTATATTTTGGGTGGCTGGATTTGACCTCTTGTACTCACTTCAAGATATAGAGTTTGACATAGAACATTCTCTTTACTCTATTCCTTCGAGGTTTGGGGCTGATGCTACACTTTTCATCTCTCTTTTATTTCACATGCTCACTGTTATTTTTTGGGCACTATTTGTGTGGATAGCTGGACTTGGGCTTTTTGCTTACTTAGCTGTGATACTTAGTGCTTTGATGCTAGGTTATGAACATAGGATAGTTAGACGAGATTTTACTCAGATAGATCGTGCTTTTTTTACAGTAAACGGCTATTTGGGAATTGCTTTTTTAGTACTCATTATCATAGATAAGGTTGCATCATGAGTGTCCGTTTAGTTCCAGCTCATATAAGCATGACATATGATGAACTTACTGCTAATGAAGAAGGATTTAACAAAGAGTTCTCACAACTAAGTGAGAGTGATGATGATCCAATCAGCCAGTGGTTAAAGCTTGCAAAAGGTAGAGGTGAGACAGCTGATAGTGATCCAGTAATACTTAACTTGGTTGTTGAACTTCACAGAAAGATAGATGCACTAGAGATGTTTTTGAAGAATGAAAAGCCAAAAAGAGTGCATTTAAAACATATGGTAGATATAGAGTCTATTGGGTTTGAACACTTTAAAGTTAGTTCAGATGTCTTCGTGAGTGGAGTAGAATATTATGCAAGAATTGAGGTGCCTGTGCATCCAAAAAGAGATGTTCCGATTTTCTTTAGAGCCATTGATGCATCACTTGCAGAGATTACGAAGATACATGAGAGAGATGAAAAAGAGTGGGGCGCATATTTGACGGCTAGAGAGAGAGTCTTAATCCGTGAGGCTAAAGCTAAATGAGGTATCTTGAGCTTTTAAACATAGAGTACGTTGTAGTAGCAATGGCCGCTATGATATTATATATAATATATTTTATTTTTTCAAAAGATTCAGAATCACATAGAAATATTCGCTCAGTTGCATCTGTAGTTGAAGATTTAAACAGAGAGATTTTCTACTTAAAAAAAGAGTTAGATGCTACAAAAAAAGAGATAAAAGCTAACAACTCTCGTATGAGTGATGAGGATATTTACGCTGAAGTAGAAAGAACTGCATATGACTTAGTTAAACCCGTATCTATGGGGCTTAAAAGAGTGGAAGAGACACTTCTTGTTATGGATGAGCAGTTAAATCTTAGAATTGCAACTATTCAAAGTGGAGTGAAACAGATATCTATTCCTACTTCAGTTCATGGGAATGATGATGAGAAAATTATCTCACTTTTTAAGCAAGGTGTCTCGCTAGAGACCATTTCGAAAGAGCTGCATATCTCAAAAGCAGAAGTAGAGTTTGTCCTAAAGATAAATAAAATCAAATAATGGCAGACAGAAAACTCTTTACATTAGTCTCTTTGATGATTTTAATAAGTGTCATCCTTACTTACTCACTCTCAGCATATACAACTATACTTTTTGGGGTAAATGAGTTTCATTTTGCTCTAAGACAGGCCATATTTGGCTTTATTGCTATCATAATCATCTGGTTACTCGCACAATTAGATCCTGATAAGTGGCTAAAAAGGATAGGCCTTACTCTTTTTTTTGGCTCTATGCTTATGATGATAGCTATGCCATTTTTACCAGAGTATCTAGTCTCAGAAGTGGGTGGTGCAAAGAGATGGATAAAGCTTTTTGGGTTTTCACTCGCTCCTGTAGAGTTTTTTAAAGTCGGTTTTGTATATTTTTTAGCTTGGAGTTTTTCAAGAAAGTTAGGTCATCATGATGGCATGGGCATTGGCGCTGAATTTAAGCGCTTCATCCCATATGCTTTGGTTTTTGTTGGAGCTATGTTTATGATAGCTTTTATACAAAATGATTTAGGACAAGTCGTAGTTCTTGGGATGACGCTTCTTTTTATGCTTATGTTTGCAGGGAGTAGTTTTAGGTTTTTTCTCTCTCTTTTATCTATCTCTATGATATTTTTTCTGTTTTTTATAATGACTGCAGAACATCGTATAAGTAGGATAAAGTCATGGTGGGCACTAGCTCAAAATAGCGTACTAGAGCTTTTTCCAGCAGCAATTGCTACTAAACTAAGAGTGCCAACAGAGATAGAACCATATCAGATAGGACACTCACTAAATGCTATACATAATGGTGGCATTTTTGGTACAGGACTTGCAAGCGGGACTTTTAAACTAGGTTTTTTAAGTGAGGTTCATACAGACTTTGTTTTAGCTGGACTTGCAGAAGAGTTTGGTTTTGTGGGTGTTTTTGCAGTTGTTATCCTTTTTATGTGGATTTTGCAGAGAATTTTCAAAATCGCAAATCGCTCAAAAGATAGATGTGCGTATCTTTTCTCACTTGGAGTTGGTTTGCTTTTGTCATTCGCTTTTTTGATAAATGCTTATGGCATAAGTGGAATAACTCCCATCAAAGGTATCTCAGTTCCTTTTTTAAGCTACGGAGGCTCCGCTGTTATAGCTGCTGCTATGGCTGTTGGAATGGTGCTTATGGCATCTAAAAAAGCAAAGATGTAAAGGGGTGTTTGATTGAAGTTATGTATAACAGGTGGTGGAACTGGAGGGCATCTTATGATAGCAGACGCGCTGGCAGTTAAGGCACTAGAAAATGGTTATGAGGTGATTTTTATTGGTTCTGAAAATGGACAAGATAGAAGATATTTTGAGGGTATTAGTAACTTTTCACATGTCTATTTTTTAAACACTACTGGAGTTGTAAACCAAAAAGGTTTTGCAAAAGTAAGAGCCTTATGGAATATTTTTCGTGCATTTTTAACTTCAAGAGAGATACTTAAAAAACACAAGATAGATGCTACTTATAGTGTCGGAGGCTTCTCAGCCGCTGCTGCAGCTTTTGCCTCGCTGAGTTTAAAAATCCCACTTTTTATACATGAACAAAATGCGGTAGAGGGCAGATTGAACTCTCTTTTAAAGCCATATGCAAAGAGGTTTATCTCAGCTTATGATGAAGACTCACCAATAAAAGGCTACCCTGTAAAAGATGTTTTCTTTGAGAGGCAAAGAGTAAGAGAGAGTTTAAAGTGCATCATATTTTTAGGTGGTTCTCATGGTGCAAGAGCTATAAATGATTTAGCCTTAAGTGTGGCAAAAGAGCTTAAAAAAAGAGATATAAAAATCATTCATCAAACTGGTGAGAGTGACTATCTTAGAGTAAAAAAAGAGTATGAAAGCTTAGATGTAGAGGTTGAGCTTTTTGGATTTACAAATGAGTTAGACAAGCTCATACAAAGAGCAGATTTAGCAGTAAGCCGCGGGGGAGCTAGTACACTTTGGGAACTTACTGCAAACGGACTTCCAACTTTTTTTGTTCCATATCCATACGCCGCTTCAGACCATCAGTACTATAATGCTAGTTTTATCGTGCAAAATGAGCTAGGCTGGTGTCAAAGAGAGGGAGATGATTTAAGAGATAAACTACTTGATATTTTAGATGAGACCTTAGAGAAAAAGAGTAAAAAACTGATGCAATATTCAATGCAAGGAGTTGCAGATACGATGATTAAAGATATAAAAGGGGTACTAAAGTGATAAAAGAGTTAGCCCAAAGTTTAGTTGATCTGATATTTGACTGGGGATATGTAGGTATCTTTTTTCTGATGGCAATTGAGAGTTCTTTTATACCTTTTCCAAGTGAGATAATACTTATTCCAGCGGGATATTTAGCATCACAAGGTCAGATGAGTATATCTATGATAATGTTTAGTGGTTTAAGTGGTTCGATGCTCGGAGCATTTATAAACTACTATCTTGCCTTGAGTTTAGGAAGAAAATTTTTAAAGAGATACGGAAAGTATTTTTTTATTAAAGAGAGCGCACTAGAGAAAATGGATAGCTTCTTTGATAAACATGGTCATATCTCTACTTTTACAGGAAGGCTCATTCCAGGAATCAGGCAACTCATCTCTATCCCTGCGGGATTAGCTCGTATGAATCTAGTTACATTTTCAATCTATACAGCATTAGGAGCTGGTATTTGGGCATTGATACTTACAATGCTTGGATATTTTATAGGTGAAAATCAAGAACTACTTGGTATTTACTTAAAGCAGATTACAATTGTGGTTTTAGTCGTCCTAGCGATCTTGGGTTCATGGTATATTTACTATCAAAGAGGAGTTAAAAGTTGAGCAATTTAGAATATATGTTTCATCAAGGGTTTTTAGGAACAAGAGCACCATTTTTTATGGATGCCGTCACGCTAATAGTAGCATTTTTACCACTTTTAGTAGCAAGTGCTATCTTCTTAGCTAGAGCTAAAAAGTATAAACTACACTCATATGCGCAGATATTTATATTTGCATTTTCTGTTATAGTCTTAGGATATTTTGAAACTGGCGTGAGAATGGCAGGTGGATTTAACGCGTTTATGCAAGAGAGTTCTGTCTCGCACAATTACGCTTTTGTAGTATTGGTATTTCATATAGCAATCTCCATCATCACGCTAATAATATGGGGTATGGCTATTTTTATGGCTAAAAAGTTACTAAAGCAAAACAAGCATAAAAAAGTAGGAATCATAACATTTAGCGGAGTTGTTCTCACCTCACTAACAGGCATCTGGGTTTATTTTTTGATGTTTGTGTATTGATACACTTTAGAACCCCGAACTTGTTTCTCGTTCCCAAGCTCCAGCTTGGTAATGCGTACTTAACTCAGCTTCTATGCGTGCCTATCGAGGACGATAGGAACGAGAAAACGAGAGATAAAAGAGGCACTAATGCCGAGGGCTTTCTGCCGAGGAAAACCAAGCGTTAGCGTAGTAAAACGGACTTGTTCGTTTTGCGTGATAAATGAATAGGGAAAAGGTTCCCTTAAATTTATGAAATAAACAAAGAGGCACTAATGCCGAGGGCTTTCTGCCGAGGAAAACCAAGCGTTAGCGTAGTAAAACGGACTTGTTCGTTTTGCGTGATAAATGAATAGGGAA
>CAYWVG010000046.1:0-11114 GCA_964461645.1 uncultured Sulfurimonas sp.
ATCAAAGTTTGCCTTTGCAGAACTAAGAGCTACTTTTGCTCTCTCATAAGCTAAAATGTACTGATCAAACTTAGCCTCATCTATAAGCTCTTTTATAAGAAGTTGTCTCTCATAATCTCGTTTAGAAAACCTTAAAGTAACCTCAGCTTCTTGGAGTTTTGCTTTTGCGATATTTAGAGATGCTACTAAATCATCATTTTGTAGTTTTGCTAAACTTTGACCTTTTTTAACCTCACTTGAAACATCTACAAAAACTCTCTCAACTATACCACTAGAGTAAAATGCTAGGTTTGCACTTCTATCAGCTTCAATATTAAATGTTGCATAAATTTCTTGTGCATTTAAGCTAGCTATCATCGCTAGTGCTATTAAAATTATCTTTCTCATTTTAAAAAATCCTCAATATTTTTTCCAGCATAGTAGTAGTAAGATGCATAAGCTATCTCTAAATCATTTAGTGCTCTATCATAAAGGGCTTTAGCCTCAGTTTGTGATGTTAAGGCATCAAGATATACGATGTTATCCACGATGCCAGCATCATATTTTTTAGATATTGTCTTAAATGCACTTTTTGCAGAAACCAAGGCACTCTTTGCACTCTTTATCTTGACCTTCCCTATCTCTATAGCTTCTAGAGCTAAATCATAAAACATATTTTGTTCTTTTTTTGAGTAAGAGAGTTCAGTGTTAAGTGCTTGGGAGTTTATAAGTATTGCCTCTTTACTTTTTGAGACACTACCCATATCAAAGAGTCTCATATTTAGAGAGAGTAGAAGTTTGTTTTGATTGTCTAAGCCTTTAGGATGCGATGCGTCATACCTGTCATATCCATAGATGCTATAAGTATCTTCTATTTTTATTTGTGGGTAGTAGATACTACTAAGTGAGTCAGCACCGCTGATAAGTGCATCTTTGTTTGCTATGAGTGCTTTTATATTATCTGTTAGCTCTAACTCTCGTTTTTCAAACTCTTTAAACTTAGAGTCATCAAAATTTACTATCTTTTTTCCAACCTTTAACTCTAGTGCTTTTTTTAGAGAGATGATTTTAAATTTTAAAGACTCCATCTCATAGATATTAGTATCGTATGCAGCTTGAAGTCTATCTACATCATCACTCGTTGCCACTTTTGCAATCACAAACTGCATCATTCTTTGTAGTTGTTCATAAAGAGAGTTTTTTGCCTCTTGCCTAGATGCAAGGGCGGATTCAAAACTCTTTATATTGTAAAAATCTTCTACAATTTTAAGACTTAAGCTCTTTTTAGTTGACTTCGTCTCAAAACTGCTAGCCTTAAACTCATGTTCACTCTTTTTTAATAGAGCTGACTTTTTTCCACCATCATAGATATCAAAAGAGAGTTTTGCAAAACCACTATAGATATCTCCTGCTTGTGTTGGCGTCAAATCCTCACTCGAGCTATACATCGCACCTACATCGATAGTAGGAAAGTAAGCACTCTCTTTTGAGTCAACCTCTATCGCTTTAGCTTTTTGGTTTAACTCTTTTGAGACAACAATCTCGCTATTTTGAGTAGCATACTCAAGAAGAGACTTAAGAGAGTCTGCATATATAAAAACAGGGATAATTAAAAAAAGTAATTTTGTTTTTATTATTTTTCCTTAGTTAGTTTACCTTTTACTTTCATTACAATATAAAAAAATAGAGGAATAAAAAGTACTCCAATTAAAGTAGCAGCAATCATACCACCAACAACAGTTGTACCAATAATATGCCTACTTGCAGAACCTGCACCTGAACTAAGTGCGAGGGGAAGAGTACCTGCAATAAACGCCAAAGATGTCATAACAATAGGTCTAAACCTAAGCCTAGCAGCTTCAATAGTAGCATCATAGAGTGTTTTACCAGCTCTTAACTCTTCCATTGCAAATTCTACGATCAAGATGGCATTCTTGGCAGATAAGCCGACTAAGGTAACTAAACCAACTTGAAAGTAAATATCTGCTTCTAAGTTTCTTAAAAGTACCGCAATAGCTGCACCAAAAATTGCAAATGGAATAGAGATAATTACAGCGAGTGGAATACTCCAACTCTCATAAAGTGCTGCAAGAATTAAAAACACAAAAACAATAGCAAACACAGAGGTATAGTTACCCTCTGATTCTAGCTTTTTCTCTTGATATGTAGTTCCACCCCATGCTATAAAATAACCATCTGGAAGCACACTCTTTGATATCTCTTCTATTGCCTCAGTAGCATCACTTGAAGCGAACCCAAGAGCTGGAGAACCTGTTATTTGTGCAGATGTAAACATGTTAAATCTTTGGATAACACTTGCATCTACTTTTCTTGTAAGTTTTACAAGCTCACTAATAGGAGTAAGTGAGCCATTTTCTGCTCTTACAAAGGTATTTTTAAACTCCAACACTGAAGATCTATACTTTGACTCAGACTGTATATTTACATGAAAAGTTCTACCAAAGAAGTTTAGATCATTTATATAGCCTTTTCCAAATGTACTTTGAATCGTTGTAAAAATATCCTCAATTTTTATGCCCATAGATTTAGCTTTTAGTCTATCTATCTCTAAAAGATATTGAGGTACATTAGTATTTAGTGTCGTTCTTACCGCTGTAAGTCTCTTATCTTTTGATGCTTTTTGAACTATCTCTTTTACATAAATATCTAGCGTTTGTATATCTTGACCTGTCCTATCTTGAATCCACATCTCAAAACCACCAGTTGTACTCATACCAATAATTGGAGGTGGAGCTACTGGTATAACAAAAGCATCTTTATTTTGCATAAGTTGCATCATAAATTTCCCAGCTAGGGCTTGAGCACTTTGATCTGGATTTGGTCTCTCATCCCAAGGTTTTAGTTTTGTAAATATAACAGCTGAGTCAGATTTATATGCAGATGTTATAAAATCAAGACCCGTAATAACAGCTGCTGAATCTACATTCGGATTTTCTCTTAACTCCTTTGCAACATTATTTGCGATGATTGCAGTCTCCCCCATTGATGTAGATGGCATAGTAAATGTTAATCCAAATAAGACTCCTTTATCTTCATTAGGAACCAAGCCACTTGGCATCTTGTCTAATATTGAGACTGTTGAATATAAAAGAATTGCAAAGAGTGCTAAAGAGAAAAACCATAATCTTATAGTCTGCTTTGTCACTTTTACAAAAACTGTAGTTAACCAATCAAAAAATTGGTTAAACTTTCTTATAGGCCAAATAGGTTCTGCTTCATGATTTTTTAGAAAGATTGGACAAAGTGCAGGGGTTAGTGTAAGAGCTACTATACCAGATATTGAAACAGCAATTACAATTGTAATAGCAAACTGCTGATACATAACACCACTAAAGCCACCAGTAAATGCCGCTGGAATAAAAACAGCTGAGAGAACTAAAATAATCGCAACCAAAGGAGCGGTAAGCTCTCTCATAGCTTCTATAGTCGCCTCTTTTACACTTACGGCTTTTGTTTTTAAAATCCTCTCAACATTCTCAACAACAATAATAGCATCATCAACAACAAGTCCAATCGCTAAAATAAGACCAAAAAGTGTAAGTAAGTTTATGGAAAATCCAGCAATATAAAGACCAGCAAATGTACCAAGTATTGAGACTGGAATAGCAAGAATTGGAATAAGAGTAGCTCTAAGATTACCTAAAAACAGAAATACAAGAATAGTAACAAAAACAACAGCTTCAAGAAGAGTTTTTATAACTTCATTGATAGACTCATCCACAAAGAGAGTTGCATCGTATGGGAAGTGATACTCTAAATCCTCAGGAAAGTTTTTTGATAACTCTTCGAGTTTTTTATCAACACTATTAGCCACTTCTAAAGCATTTGCACCAGGAGCTAAAAAGATACCAACGGGCATCATAGCCTCACCATTATATGTGCTCATTGTATCAATAGAGTCTGCACCAATAGTAATTTCTGCAATATCCTTTAGTTTAAGAGTTGAACCATCAGAATTTGAGCGAATTATAATATCTTGGAACTCTGCAACAGTCTTTAATCTACCTTTTGTAGTAAGAGAGTAGGTAAAAGGCTTAATTTCACGCATGGGCTCAGCAGCGATTGAACCAGTTGAGTATTGTGCATTTTGACTTCTGATGAGTTGTGTGATATCAGTTGGAATCAATTCATAATGTGAAAGCTTATCAGGATCTATCCAAACTTGCATAGCATAATTTTTTTGTCCAAAAATTATCGCTTCACCAATGCCTGAAATCCTTTTTAGGTCATCCATTACATTTATGTTTAAGTAGTTTGAGATAAAAGTACTATCATTAACACTATTTTTTGATGTAAATGCTATAACTTTTACTATATCTGGCGAGCGCTCTTTTACACTTATACCTTGTCTGGTTACCTCAGGAGGCAATTTTCCATTGGCAAGTTGAACCCTGTTGTTTACATCTACTTTTGCTTGATCTACATCTGAACCAACCTCAAAATATACACTTAGAGTAAGTATCCCATTTGGAGATGCAGTCGAAGTCATATATATCATATTATCAACACCATTGATAGCTTCTTCAAGTGTTGTAGATACGGTAGATGCTAATGTTTTTGCATCTGCACCAGGATATATAGCTTGTACTGTTATTTGTGGAGGAGCAACAGATGGATACTCTTGAATAGGTAGCTTAAACATAGCCAATATCCCAACAATAACCATTATCAGAGATAAAACAGTTGCAAAAATAGGTCTATGTATAAAAAATCTAGAAAACATTTTAGTTCCCTTCTTGGTTAATAATCTTATCTACTTCTACATTTGCACCTGGCTTTAATCTAAAGAAGTTGTTTACAATAACTCTATCACCACTCTGTAGCAAACCATCTCTGATGATAAAATAATCACCACTCTCTTTTGCAAGCGTAACTGGTTTTACACCTACCACCCCATCTTTTTCTATCATAACAATTGTTCCAAGAGGATTTTGTAAAACTGCTTTTTGAGGAATCGTAATAACATTTTTCTCAGTTATACCATGCAGAGCTACACGCACAAAACTACCAGGCATTAAGAAGCCTTCACTATTGTCAATCTTTGCTCTTATCTTTACAGTAGCTGTATTTTTATCTACATTTACATCTATAAAATCAATCTCTCCACTTATATCAGTTAGCTTATTATCTACTTCTACAGATAGTTTTACTTTGTTATTCTCAGGCATCAACCAGATCTTATGTTTAAAATTTGCAAAGTCAGTTAGAGGCATAGAAAACGATGCAAAAACTACATCGTTATGTGTTATTTGTATAAGTTCTGTTGCAGGAGATGCAGAGACTAAACTACCAATATCAACTTTTTTAAGCCCAGTTGTCCCACTTATAGGTGCTCTTACTTTTGTATGGTCTAAATTTATTTGTGCTTGGTTTAGTTGCGCTTTTGCAAGTAAAAGAGCAGCAGCGGCTTCTTCATAAGATGATAGTGCCTCATCTTTAGTTTGAGTACTTACTGCTTTTTTTAAGTAAAGTTCTTTGATTCTGTTCCAGTTTCTTGTTACTTTTTGTAAGGTTGCCTCATTCATTTTTACAGATGCTTTTGCAGCATCTACCATAGCAGCATAGATATCATCTTCAATCTCATAAAGCAAGTCACCTTTTTTTACTTTTTGACCCTCAATGAAGTGTTTTTTTTCCAAAAGACCAAGAACCCGCGATACTACATTAATATTTTGAAAAGACTCTATTTGAGCTGGATATTTTAAATCAACGGGTATATTTTTTGCTTTAGGTATCACATAAATATCCGCTTTTGGTGCAGGCATCTGTTTTTGCTGTGCATCTAGAGCATCATTTGCAAGTGATATAGATGGCAGTAAAATCATAGCTAGAGTTGAAGCGATAATTGTATGTTTAATTTTTCTCATTTTATATATTCCTTGATATTTTTATTTGTATGGTAGTAGTAAGATGCGTAAGAGATTTGAAGATTATTTAGTGCTCTTTCATACTGGGATTTTGCATTAGTTCTCACACTTAGTGCATCTAGATATGTTACGTTATCTACTGAGCCAACTTCGTATTTTTCTGATATTGTCTTATATGCACTCTCGGCAGATTCTAAAGAACTCTTTGCACTTTTTATCTGCGCTTTTGTTGTTCCTATCTTTAACATTGCAAGCTCTACATTTACATCTTGTTCATGTATCGCATACTCTACTTCACTTTGTAGTGCTTTTTCTTCAAGTAAAAGTGCCTCTTTTTGTTTAGTAATTACACCCATATCAAAAAGTCTCATATTTAGAGTTAGCATTAGCTTATTTTGATTCTCAGGTCCCTCTGGATGAGCTTTATCATATCTTTCATATCCATAAAGACTGTAAGTATCTTCTATTTTTACTTGAGGCATATTTGCTGAAGATATAACATTTGCACCATATTTAAGAGCTAAGGCACTAGATTTTAGTGCTAAAATTGTGTCACTTATATCTTTTGTTATATCTTTTGGCTCTTCTATAAAAGCTTCCGCAATAGAATCAACTCTCTTACCTATTTTGATGCTTAGCAGCTTTTTTAAAGAGATTATTTGGTACTTAACTTGGTCTATTTGATATAGATTATCGCTATATTCAGCCTTTAGTCTATCTATCTCATCAATCGTTGCACTTCCTACATCATAAAACTTTTTAACTCTATCTAGTTCTGCTAAGAGCTGAAGTTCTTTGTCTTTTAGTGCATTTAAAGTAGCTTCATCACTCTTTATGTTGTAATAGTCCTCAGTAATGCTCAGTTGCAGACTCTTTTTATATGAGAGAGAGTTATATTTTGCAGATAAAGAGAGCTCTTTGTTTTGTTTTATGGTGTTTTGTGTCTCTCCACCGTTATATATATCTAGTGAAATTTTTGCGTAACCACTGTAAGTATCACCAGGAATATTATTTGATCTATCATCATCTCTACTATAAAAAGCACCAGCATCTATTGTTGGATAATATTCACTCTTAGAAGACTCAACATCTTTTTGTCTAGCCATCTCTTTTAAATCTTTTGAAATTGCCATTTTATTGCTAGTTGTTGCAAAATCAAGCAGTGATTTTAAACTCTCTGCATATATAAATACTGGAATAACCAGCAATAGTAATTTAGTCATTTTTTTTCCTCTATCATATCAAATATTGCATCATAAAACTCATGAATTTCTGCTTTTAAATTAGAAGTTAAATGCGTACTAACACTTTTAATAAACATTCCCTCAGGCACAGCAAACAATCCCCTTGCAAAGACTTCTGAACCAGGTTTTAGTTCTCCACTTAGTACACCTTCTTCCATTATTTTTTGAAACCATTCAAAGTAAGTAACTGAACAAGCAGTCTGAAAATCAAGCATCTCTTTACTTGGAGTCAGCAAAGAGATTGAAATAAACTCTTTATATAATTGTTTAAGTGCTTTTTGTTCTTCTTCATAAAAAATACCTACAAATTCTTTAACCTTTTCTCTTGTTGAAATGGCACTATCTAGCTTATCTTTCTTAATTTCATTATATTCTTGCATTAAGATATTTACAATTTCAAAAACGATATCTTCTTTATTTTTAAAGTAATCGTAAATAGTACCCTTACCTACTCCTGCAGTTTTTGCAACCTGAGCAACAGTTAAACCATTGATGCCATTTTCTAAAAACAACTCTTTGCAGGCAAGTGCTATATCTTTTCTTTTTTGTATTTTATCTACAATAATCGCCATATGTTTCCTTTCCAATGGAATGACCGACTGTCGGTCATTTTTCGTATTGTATATTTTCACTACTTAACTATAGATTAAATAAACACTTTGTTTACGATACAGATTTAAACACCATAGCTTAAAATAAAAGGTATAAAATCATAGAATTAGAAAGTGATTCTACTTATTTAAGCTTCATGTTTTTTGCTTCTTAGCAGTAAAATTAAAAAAGCCAACGATATAAATGAAGTAAATATCATTAAAGTAAAGATAGGTAGTAAAGTTCCATCATGAAAATAACTAGCCAATAAACCGACTAAAGATGCAATGGTAAATCCAACAACTCCATTTAAGGCAGTAGCAGTTGCACTTATCTCTTTAAAATGCTCTAACAATAAAGACATAGAGTTACCAAACACAAAACCAAGTGCTCCTATGTAAAGCATAAACCCTATAACTACAACTGGTAAGACTATAACTGATGAAAGAGCAAATAGTAAAACAGCACTAAAAAGTTGCAAAATTATGCCAGATATAAAAAGTCTCATTGATGAGTATTTCTCAAGTAGTTTTATATTTAATCTGCTAAAGATAACCAAACTTACTACATTCAAACTAAAAAACAGACTAAAATAAATCGTATCTAAATTAAAATACTCCATATAAATAAAAGAAGCTTTTGTTATAAAAATAAACAAGCCTGAAAATCCAAAACCACTTGCCAACACCAACAAAACAGCACTCTGATTTTTAAGGATGACTATATAATTTGAAAACATTTTACCAGTTTTGATTTTTGGTGAAGTCTCAGGCAGTTTTGTCACAAAATAAAGTAGTATCAAAGCATAAAGAGATAAAAAAATAAATATAAAATG
Source organism: uncultured Sulfurimonas sp. (assembly GCA_964461645.1). GTDB lineage: Bacteria > Campylobacterota > Campylobacteria > Campylobacterales > Sulfurimonadaceae > Sulfurimonas. The sequence continues at coordinate 8,538 of CAYWVG010000046.1, forward strand.
CCAGTTAAAAAAATGTAGTATCGCAACGCCTATAACAGGTGCCAACATCGGAGCTATCATAATAATCATAGAGATTATAGAAAATATTTTAGCACCCTCTTTTCCGTGAAAAACATCTCTTACAATAGCACTTGTATTTACAACTGCAAAACCACCACCTATAGCTTGAAAAAATCTAAATATCCATAGTTGCTCAACCGAGGATGCTAGACTTATTGAAAATGAAAATACGATATAAACTATCAAACCACCAAAAATAAATATCTTTCTCCCATATCTGTCTGATAGAGGTCCTCCAAGAAGTTGCCCTAATGCAAAACCTAAAAGGTAGATGCTAAGAGTTATCTCTATTTGGTCTATTGAAGTGTAAAATTGGTTTGCAATTTGGGTAAAAGATGGTAAATATACATCAATGGCTAACGGCGTTATTGCCGTAAGCATCGCAAGTATAAAGATAAAACCTTTAGGAAGATTATATTTTGATGTGTTCACTATTGCTCTATTTTACTAGAGCTACTGCATCTATTTCCACTAAAGCATTTTTAGGAAGAGTTTTTACTGCAACAGTTGAACGAGCAGGTTTATGAGAACCAAATGCTTCTTCATATATCTCATTTATTGTAACAAAGTCATCCATAGAAGCTATAAAGATAGTAGTTTTGACAACTCTTTCCATTGAACTTCCAGCTTCTTCTAAAACAGCTTTTAAGTTAGCCAATACTTGTTTTGTTTGAACGACCACATCGCTCTTTAACATAATTCCATCAGGTGTAAGTGCAATTTGCCCAGAAGTGTAAACCATCCCATTTGCTACAACTGCTTGTGAGTATGGACCTATAGCTGATGGTGCTTTGTTTGTTTGTACGAATTTCATATATCTGCTTCCTTATTTTTATATTTGGATACTTAGGAACCTCGAACTTGTTCGAGGCTAGTACATCATTTTAGCCTATTTAATCTCGCCTTTTTTTACTTTGATGGCTCTTTCATTATCAACATCCCTCAAATACGACTTAAAGTCAAACTCATCCCAGTAACCTAAAAAAGTAAAGATTATGTTTTCTTCTGCTGTTACAAAGTAGTGTCTAGGCACAGCTTTAGTGTTGAAGTTTTTTGGTAAGTAGTCTCTATCTCTATCTGCATGAACCAAAACATATTTTAGTCTTAGTAAATCTAATATTTCTTCATTTTGCAAAGTCGTATTTTCAAATTTTCTACACCATCTACAGCTATCTGATGTAACTAAAACATAGACATCTTTTTTCTCTTTTTTTGCAATTTGTAGCGCTTTTTTATAATCATTTGACCAATTGAGTTCTGATGCAAATAGTGAAGATAAAAATAAAATGCTAACTAATATAATGTGTTTCATAAGTTTCTAATCCCAATCATCTAAAATAAACTCGCCAGAGTCAGGCTTTGCCTCATTTATTTCTGGTTCATCATCTGTTGTTTTTTGCTTCAACTCTTCTTTAAACTTTAACTCCAAACCTTTTGAAGTCATAACAAACCCATCAACCTTTAAGTTGCCCTTGTGTATCTCGTTGTGATGCTCTTTACAAAGTGGTATGAGGTTATGTTTAGCGTCTTGATGGAAATGCCCTATAAAGCCAGCTTTATCTGCGAGTGAACGCTCTGAGATATGATGCACATCCTCAGCCATAGCCCCACAAATAACACACTTTGTAACATAAAGCTCTTTGTTATACTTGCTTGTTTTTTTCTTGACTAAAAGCTCTAGCTCATCAAAATCATTTGAGAGTCTTTTTCTTATCTTGTTTGCGGTGTTTAAAAAATCCTCATCCATATGAAGAGATTTTGCAAATTCTAAGCCATAGATGCTACTCCCACTACCAGCTTGAAGCACTCTGTTAAACACAAGTGCATCTTTTGCTTCATCATACTCAACACTAAGATGCAAGTTTACTACATTATCAAGCGTGCTAATCTCTTTCATGTTTGAGAGTTGATGCAGATGTGTTGCAAAGAGAAAAAGTGAGCGAAGTTTTGAGAGTTTTATGATGGCAGATGAAACAATTGCCACACCTGAGAGTGTCTCAGTTCCGTGGCTTATCTCATCTCCAAGTATAAGAGAGCGAACTGTTGCACGGTTAAAAATATTTTTAAGTTCTAACATCTCCACTGCAAAAGTTGAAAGCCCTTTTGCAAGGTTATCTTTTGAGACGATGCGAGTAAAAAGAGAGTCAAACAAAGAGAACTTCATAACAGATGCACTCACAAAAAAGCCAGCTTGTGCCATCAAAACTGCTATGGCGATACTCTTCATCAGTGAAGACTTTCCACTTGAGTTTATGCCATACAAAAGTACACCGTTTATGTCGTGTCCATCATGCACACCAACATCTAGCATAACACTCTTTGGATGTGGCAAGTCCATATATGAGCGATTTCCCATCACAATGTCATTTGGAACATATATGCCAACTCTTTGTTGAGTCTCTATAAGCGGATGGCGTAATTCCATCACCTGCATAAAGTTTTCATCTTCTTTAACATCTACTATCATAGGTCTTGAGTGGTTGTACTCTTGTGCTACTTTTGATGAGCTAACAGCTA
>CAYWVG010000047.1:0-10760 GCA_964461645.1 uncultured Sulfurimonas sp.
TTCGTGATGAACATGGTAACAAGATGAGTAAATCAAGAGGCAATGTGATAGACCCTCTTGACACAATAGAGAAATACTCTGCCGATGTCTTAAGATTTACTCTTGCTATCTCAGCCGCTCAAGGTCGTGATATTAGGATGAGCGAAGAAAAACTAGAGCTAAATCGTAACTTTACAAACAAACTCTATAACGCTACAAAATATCTTCAAATGAATGTAGATACATTTCCTGATATGAAAGGCTTTTGTGTTGAGACTAATCTTGGTCGCTACATAATGTCAAGACTAAATCTTGCTACAAAAGAGGTAAGAGCAGCGCTTGATGAATATAAGTTTAATGATGCAGCTAGTGTTATGTATAGATTTCTATGGAATGAATTTTGTGACTGGGGAATAGAGCTTAGTAAGGCTGACAAGGGTTCTATAGTAGAGCTTGGTGCTATCTTTAAAGAGTCTATGAAACTTCTGCATCCTTTTATGCCTTTTATCACAGAACATCTCTACCATGAACTCTCAGGAACTTCTTTAGAGAGTTCCGAGTCTATCATGATATCCTCGTATCCTACTAAGACTAAACAGAGAAAAGAAGAGAAAAAATTTGAGATTATTATGGATGCTATAGTCTCTATAAGAAGAGCGAAAGTTCTTGTTGATTTGGCAAACCAGAAGATTGCAAAAGCTTATGTGAAAATCGATGGCATTTCAGATAAAGATAAAGAGATGATGTTGCCTTTCATAGCAAGACTTGCAAAGGTTGATGAAGTTGAGTTTTGCGATGAAAAAATTGAAGATGCTGTAAGTGATATAGCTGATAGTTGTGAGACTTTTATCCCTACAGGAAGTATAGACCTAACTCCAATCATCTCTAAACTTACAAAGCAAGATGAAAAGCTTCAAAAAGAGATAGATAAAATAAGCTCAATGTTAAACAATGAAAGATTTGTCTCAAATGCTCCACAAGATGTTTTAGACAAAAATCGCGAAGCACTAAGTGATGCTACTACTAAACAAGCTAAAGTAGTAGAACAACTAAATTCTCTTAAATCTTAAGAGAATTATTTTTTAGGGATATATACTAAAACATCACATCTTAGGCTTTGCATCAAACTTGATGCAGTTGAGCCATAAAGAAATGAGCCTGCATTGTTTACACCATTTGAGCCTAATACTACTAGGTCATTAGCATTTTTAGCTATGTAGCTAGTAAGTGCGTTGGTAATTCCAACTCTATCTTCTATAAGTTCTGCTTCTTTTATGTTATTCTCTTTTACAAACTTATCAAATTTTTCTTGTTCATGCGCTTGTATCTCTTGTTCTATCTCATCCCTATTTTCATAATCATCGTTATATCTAAAAGCTATTTCACTCATTTTTTTATAAGCATATACACACTTGATACTTTCCTGATGGAAAAATTCTTCAGAGAAGAGTAAACTTTTTTTTGACACTTCTGACAGGTCTGTAAAAGCTACAATATTTTTGTACGCTTCACCTGAGTTAGATTTTACTATAAGAAGTGGAAGATTACTTTTTTGTGCGATATTGTGTGCAGTAGAGCCTAGTATTGTAGTTGTAAAGTCTTTTTTCTCATTAGCACCTATGATAATCATACAAGCATCTTTTTCTTTTGCTATATCCATAACGAAAATTGATGGTTTGGTTTTTTCTACTTTTATAGAGTAATTTAAGCCTTGAGTATTAACACCTTCTAACTCTTTTTCTATAGCTTTTAAAGCGCTAATTTTTAGTTTTTCAATCTTTATGTCTTTTATAAATTTACCAAAAAAACCAGCATCTATAGCATGAACTATGGTAACTTCTGAATCATTTCTTTTTGCTACTAAAAAAGCTCTATTTAAAACTTCTTTTGCGTTGTTAGAAATATCCAATCCTACTACTATATCATTAAAATTTTCCATTCTTTTGCACTCCATTATTTTTAACTTAATTGTATCACATTTAATAAAATCATGGCTTATTATCTTTATGCTAAATTCAAGCAAAAGCTCATTTTCCTTTAGTTATAATCCGCGAAATTTTAAAACCCACTAAAAGGTATCTAAAAATTGTTTGATTTAAAAAAATACACATCAGCAAATATCAAAAATGACATCCTGTCTGGTTTAGTCGTAGCCGTAGCATTAGTCCCAGAAGCCATAGCATTTAGTTTTATAGCTGGAGTTAGCCCGATTGTTGGGCTTTATACTGCTTTTATACTAGGACTTATCACTTCACTTATCGGTGGAAAACCTGGGATGATTTCAGGTGCAACTGGTGCTGTAGCTGTAGTTTTTGTAGGTTTAGGCTTAGAAGCAAGTGATTTACTAGTAGCTAGTGGCCTTGATAAAGAAGCAGTTGCCATGGGAATTCTTCACTATATACTTCTAGCTACTGTTGTTGCAGGACTTATACAAGTGAGCATTGGAATGCTAAAGCTTGGTAAGTTTATCCGCCTTGTTCCAACTCCAGCTATCCATGGTTTTGTAAATGGTTTAGCCATAGTTATAGCAACTTCACAGTTTAAGTTTTTTGAATCTCAGGGCTATATGATGTATGTAATAGTGGCGATAACTATGTTTATAATGTATGCACTTCCAAAGTTTACAAAAACAGTTCCAGCTGGTTTAGTAGCCATCATCACTATAACTTTATTAGTCTATTTTGCAAATATTCCAACACTGCTACTAAGCGGCTTAGCAGATATGAGCGAGTTTGCAGGAGAGCTTCCAAGTTTTGTTATTCCACAAAATATTTTAAGCCTAGATGCCATCATCTTTGTACTTCCTTATGCTGTTATTGTTGCTCTTGTTGGCATCATTGAGTCACTACTAACTCTCTCGGTTTTAGATGAGCTGAGTAACACTAGAGGTTCTGCAAACAAAGAGTGTATAGCTCAGGGAACTGGCAATATAACTTGTGGTTTTTTCGGTGGTATGGCTGGCTGTGCGATGATAGGTCAAAGCATCATCAACTACACTTCTGGCGGTATTGGAAGACTCTCCTCTTTTGTTGCAGCCCTTGGACTTATAATCCTCGTAGTCTCAATGAGCAGTGTTTTAAATGCTATACCTGTTGCTGTTTTAGTTGGGATTATGTTTATGGTGAGTATCGGCACTTTTGAGTGGTCAAGCTTTTCAAGACTAAGTAAGATACCTAAAACTGATGCTTTTGTAATGGTTACGGTTACTGTTATTACTGTTTTTGAAGATTTGGCAGTTGCTGTTATTGCAGGAGTTATCATCTCTGCACTTGCATTTGCTTGGAAGCATGCAAAAATCTCTGCAAAAATCTCAACAGAGGAAGATGGAACTAGAATTTATGAGCTAGAAGGTCCACTATTTTTTGGCTCAGCTACAACTTTTGCAGATAATTTTGATATAGCAAATGACCCATTAAAAGTAGTTATTAGTTTTAGGGGTGCTAGAGTTATGGATAGCTCTGGGGTTGAGGCTATAGATGCCATTACTAAAAAGTATGAAGATGCAGGTAAGCATCTACTTCTTAGACATCTCTCAGATGACTGCAAAGCAATCCTTAAAAAAGCTGGACCATACTGCACTTATGAAGAAGACGATCCAACTTACAAGGTAGCTTACAACTACTAAGGAGACTCTTCTAGTCTCTCTTTACAACTACAAAACTCTCAGGATTTATAGACTTATACTTTGGCATACTTTGACCAATGTTTGAGTTTATATATGTTGGATCTGCCACTATATACTTTTTGTTATTAGCCTTTATGCTATCTCCAGTCATTGGAACATAGAGAGCTGTAGCCATATGATCTTTATACTTTATACCTAAAACACTCACTCCAAAAAGCTCTTTTACAAGGTATGAGTAGAGCGTAGCTCTATCTTCACAATCAGACTTGTCATAGAAAAGTGTCTCAGCTGCAAACATAACTTTTTCTCTTGAAAATTGCTCCTCATCTGTCTCATATATAAACGATTTTTGCACCATATGAAGCACAAAGTTCATAGCATCACTAGCACTCATTCCATCTACATACTTCTTTATATCTTTTGCAATAGATGCATAAGTTATCTCATCTAAGGGAGCGTTAAAAAAAGTCTCATAATCAGCTTGAGGATATGTCGCCATAAAGTCAATTAGGTTTTGATTGTACTCAAATGAGAGAGTATAGTTTTTAGAGAATTTTTCAAAACTTAGAGTTTTAGACTTCAAGTTTTCATTAAAATTTGGCAGGTTATTTAACGCTAAATCAAGAGGTTTAGTAGCATCTGGATAGTCTTGTTTATATGAGTAGAGCCTTCCCACGCTTCCCTTAGCATAGTTTGAAACGACATAGTATTTTTTATTGTCAAAACTATAGTTTGGAGTAGCATATATGATTTTTTTAGAGTAGTGCATAAGTACTATATGGTTGTTTGCTAGCCCTACTTTAACTGCGTATCCTAGCTTGTTAAATATAAACCAACTGAGTAGATTTGCATCATCTTTATTTGTGTGAACTTGTTTTGAAATCTCACTAACCAATAAGTAAATTCCCCAATCATTTAGGTTCATCCCATCAGAGACTTGCTTTATCTCTTTAACTAAACTATCATAATCACTAGATGCACAATTATTGAAAAAGCTTAATATCCCATCTTTATTTTGCGGGTAAAATCTAGCATTTTTTATCTCTTTTTCAATATCAAAAGCAAGAGTAGTCCCAAAAAAATCAAAATTAATATCTTTTTTAACTATCTCTTGTTCTTCTGGTTTTGTAATCTCTTCTTTTGGTAGAACAAGTTCTACTTCTTTTTCTTTTATAATTATTTGAGGTTCTTGTTTATCTTGTTCTTTTTCTTCTTCTTTATAGACAACGAAATCTTGTGGATGTTTAACTATATGTGGTTTTACTTCTTTTATTTCAATATTAATCTTTGGACCAACGCTCTTTGGCCTTGTCAATATTGCATCAGGAACTGATTTTGGCTTTGGTTTTTCATAAAGAGGTGTGCCTTTATAAACATTATAAGCTTCCCACTGTGTTTTTAAATGTTTATTAAAAGCATTGTCTCTTTCATCTTTATACTTCGAAAAAGATTCAGCTTGAGTTCTTTTAAAATCTTCAAAGCTCCCCGCCCCTAAAAGAGGTAATGTGAGTATAAAAAAAGATGCTAATAGATTAAAATGGCCAAGCTGCTTGAATGATTTTGGTTCCCCATCCCTGTTTTGTTGCACGGTCGATATCTCCTTGAGTTCGGTAAAGAATCTTAGCCTCGCTCATTTGAGCTGAGTCTATTTTGTTGTGTTGATCTATATCATATGGGCGGATAACACCGCTTATCTGTATAATCTGCTTTTGATCATCAACTAAAATCTCTCTTTTTCCAGAGATAAAGTAGTTTCCATTTTGCATAACTTTTACTATCCTAGCTGTAACAGTAGTTGTAAAAGAAGCATTTTTTGTTGCACTTCCACTTCCTGCAAAGTTACTGCCTGAAGTTCCAGTAAAGCCCATATTTGTTAGTCCATTTAGCTTGTTTGCATATGAAGTCATAGCTGAATTTCCTCCATCTGCTACAAATGTACCACCACCTAAATTTGAGCTATCTTCTTTACTAAGATCTTTAGCTGCATTTGATGAACTCTTTGCGTTTTCAGATATAACAACTCTTACTATATCATTGACATGCATAGCTTTATGGTCTGAAAAAAGAGGGTTATCACCTTGACCAAATATGCTTCCCGTTGAGACATAGTCTTGCTTATCTTCTTTTGCTGGCATCTGCTCTACATAAGCTGGTGGAGCAAAATCTATCTCTGGCTCTGTAAGATTTGCCGTACAGCCAGTTAAAAAAAGTATAGCATAAACAGGCGTCATAAATATTAAAAATAGTTTTTTCATAGTAATCTCTTTTGGCTAGTGTATTTTGCTATAATACTAGCAAATATAGTTCCAAGGATAAGCATGAATCTTAGAGAAAAAATAAGCCAAGAGTTAAAAGAGGCTATGAAAGCAAAAGATACAAAAAAGAGAGATGCGCTGCGTCTTTTGATGAGTGCTTTTAAGCAGATAGAAGTAGATGAGAGAAAAGAGTTAAACAATGATGATATTGTCAAAATAATCCAATCTCAAATCAAACGAAGAAATGACTCAGCAACTCAGTACAAAGATGCTGCTCGTGAAGATTTGATGCAAATTGAACTTGATGAGATTGCTATTTATATGCCTTACCTTCCGACTCAGTTAAGTGATAGTGAACTAGAGTCTGCACTAAAAGACATTATCTCTAAAGTTGGAGCTTCAACTATTAAAGATATGGGCAAGGTCATGGGAGCAGCTTCAAAAGAGTTAAGCGCTAAAGCTGATGGAAAAAGAATAAATGAGTGTGTAAAGAGTCTATTGGGCTAGTCCGCTAAACTTCGCCAAGCCTTGTTTCAACTCTTCTATGAGCGTGAAACGGCTATGGTTTTCTTCCAAAAGTGAAACTTTTAGTAATGCTAACCATAGCATCCTCCACGATAAGTCCCACAAAATAGGCGAGGCTGAAGCCTCACTTCCAAGTTATTTCATAGTCTCTGAGCGTAACTAAGTGTTGTACTTCTTAACCAAATTTTAGTTTTTTTAGAGCTGCCTCTTCATCATCTTGGCGCATTAGAGATTCCCCTACAAGAAAAGCATCTACTCCAGCTTTACTTAAATCCTCTAACTGTCCATGCTCATAGATGCCACTCTCGGCAACAATTATTTTACCATTTGGTATCATAGGTATTAGCTCATAGGAGAGGTTCATATTCATCTCGAAAGTTTGCAGATTTCTGTGGTTTATTCCGATGATATCACTTCCTGCATAGATAGCTTTTACTAAATCAGCTTTATCATGGACTTCAACCAAAGCTTCCATACCTAAGTGCCTTGTGTATCCTAAAAGCTCTTTTAATTCACCCTTACTTAGAGCCGCGGCAATTAGCAAGATAAAGTCAGCTCCATGGACCATAGCTTCTAAAATTTGATATTTTGAGACTATAAAATCTTTTCTTAAAAGAGGGATGCCAACATAACGTCTAATACCACCTAAATAGTCAAGTGAACCTTGAAAAAAGTGTGGTTCTGTTAGTACTGAGATAGCACTAGCCCCACCTCGCTCATAAGATTGAGCAATAGAGAGTGGATCAAAATCTTCTCGAATCACACCCTTAGATGGAGAAGCTTTTTTAACCTCTGCTATGATTCTATATGGATCTTCTTCTGTTGCTCTTAAGTATGGAAAAACATCACGAGGAGCTCTTGCATTAAAAGCAAGAGAGCGACCTAACCAATCAAGCGAAAACTCTTTTTCTCTTTTTACTAGGTCTTCTTTGGTTTTTTTAATAATCTCGTCTAAAATCATCTCTTCTTTTTTTCCTTTTGTTGTTTATCTTTACATTTTTTTATAGTTTTTAAGTGCTTTACAACTTCAATATCATCCCCGCCCTCTAGCTTGAGTACTTTGGAGATGATTTTATAAGCTTTTGCGCAGTCACCTAATTTATAGTATCCCCACGCAAGTGAGTCGAGATAATAAGCCGAATTTGGTTCTATTTTTAAAGCCTCTCTCACATAAGCCATCCCCTCTTTTATATTGATGGAATGATCAATTAAAAGATACCCTAGATAGTTTAGATACAATGGTTTTTTATCTACTGCCACAGCTTTTTTTAGTTTTTCAATGACCGATGCCTGCATAACTTTGTCACTTTTATCTTTATGGCTTTCATATTCGAAAATCCCACTCTGTGCAAGATAGTTTAAATCACCTCTATCTTCATAAAGTTTTTTTGCTAAGACTGCTGCTTTAGAGTAATTTTTAGAGTTTATATATACCTGTAGCAGTAAATCATTATCGACTCCACTATCTTGTAGGAAGCTCATAAGTTTTATAAAGTCTTTTTTATAAGCATATATTTGCACTATTTTTTTTGCTATTTCTTCATTTTTCTCTAGTTCGTACAATCTAAGATATGCAGACAATAGCCCATCAATATTGTTTTCATTTGAGTAAAAACCTATTAGTCTTGTGCAGATTTCTTTAGAGCATCCATACATTCTTGCATGAGTTTCAAGTTGTGCTATTGCATCTTTTTTTCTTTGTAGATTTACATACAAAATTATAGACATTTTATCAAGAATTTTTTCATTGTAATTTTTCGTATAAGCACTCTCTAGATACTTCAGGGCAGTGTTGAATTTTTTTTGTTTTACATATATTTCACTTACTAAAATATAGTCATCAACTTCTTTTGATTTCTCAACTAATGCTATTGCTAGCACTCTAGCTTCTTGTAGTTTACCATCACCTATGAGAGCTATTATTTTTATTCTAATTAGTTTAAAGTCTTCTAACTCCTCGCCTATTTCGGCATCTACTCTTTTTACAGCCTTCTCGTATTTTTGTGCTAAAAGATCATTTTGAAGAGATTCGTAAAGATACTCTTTTTTGTTTGATTTCTCATATAATGTACTAAATATACTTGAAGCTTCATCATGTTGTTTTAACTCTTCAGCTCTTAGAGCAAAGAGTATATACGCATCTTCTTCTTCAAAAACTTTCTCATTTGACTTAACTTCTGCATCTGCAAACTTTACAAAACATCCACTAAATAGCAATGCTAAAGCTAGAGATAAAAATATTTTAATCATCATCACTTCCTAATATTATTCCAGGGCATTCAAGTTGTAACTCATCTACTCTTGTCTTAAAATAATCCCAAAATGGAAAAGTTCTACATTGGATTGGGCGAGCTCCATAAATTTTACATCCATTTGTTATTCCATCATAAAAGACGCACTCATAAGAGTCCCCTATTTTAAGCTCTTTTATGGAGTATTTGTAACCTTGTTTATATAGATAGTCGTTTACAAAATCTTTAATATCCATATTTAAAAAGTTACTAATATCTTCTATTTCACTCTTATCAACATAGATATATCCGCTCTCGCCCGTACAACATCTACCACCACAAGTATCGCAAGCTGATGAATCAAAAGCGTAAGAAAAACCATCTTTTTTCATTAAAGTTGACATTTTATGCTCTGTGTTGATGCTTTTTTATAAATCTCTTTTACCTCTTGTGTAAACTCACCTAATTCAAAACTAACTAATGGTTTTTGGATATTCATAAGAGATGAAGAACCATTTCTAACATGCATCATAACTAAAGAAGCTCCCTTATTTATTTTTGGATGAACAAAACGGACATTTTCTGCTTTTAGTTTAAAACGCTCTAACTCAGCACAAATAAGTCCAAACTGAGATGCATCATAACAAAATATGAAATGAGATCTAGGTTTTAAAAGTTGTGAGACCTTTTTAAAAAAAGCTCTTAATGGTAAATTGATATTATACCTTGCATTAAATAACATCTCATTTTTACTTACAGAGATATTATCACTATAAAATGGAGGATTTGAGATAATATAGTCGAATTTTTCACTATCTTCAAAATTCAAAAAATCTTTTTGGTGAATTTTGTAGGCGATTTTATTTACTCTTGCATTTATAGTTGCATACTCAACAAAGGCATCTTGCTTCTCTATAGCTTCGAGCGTAACTTTAGGATTATCTCTTGCAACTAAAAGTCCTAGAACACCACAACCAGAACCAACGTCTAAGACTCTGCCTTTGGGATTAAATGAGTTTATAAAGTCATATAAAAATATAGAATCACTATTGTAGCAATAGCCAACTTGGGGTTGGTAAAGTAACATCTACACCCTTTTTTTAGTATAATTGTGAAATTATACCCAATAAGCGAGGGAGTTCTTCGCACAAGGAAAAAACAATGATTATTATACCTGCACGACTTGCATCTACTAGATTTGCTAAAAAGGTTCTAGCTGATATTGGTGGATTGCCTATGGTTGTAAGAACTGCAAAGAGAGTTGAGCATCTAGACCGAGTTGTAGTTGCTGCAGATGATGAGGCAATTATAAGAGTTTGCAAGGAGCACAACATTGAAGCAAGGCTCACTTCAACTACACACAAAAGCGGAACAGACCGCATAAATGAGTGTGCAAATATTTTAAATCTTGCTGATGATGAGATTATTATAAATGTTCAAGCTGATGAGCCTTTTATAGAGCCAGAAGTTGTAGAATTACTTATGTTAAAGCTAAAAGAATTACAAAAAAATGGTGAAGATTTTATCATGGGTAGTTGCTTTAATGCTATAAATGCAGAATCAGCCAAAGATCCAAACTTAGTAAAAGTGGTGCTCGATGATGCAAATAATGCCATCTACTTCTCAAGATCTCTCATTCCATATAATAGAAGTGGTAGGGCTACATATTTTGGGCATATTGGCATCTATGGTTTTAGTAAAAAAAGTCTAAAAGAGTTTTGTAACTTAAGTGATGCGCCAATAGAGGATATAGAGGGATTAGAGCAACTTCGTGCCATCTATCATCAGAAGAAGATAACAATGTTAAAAGTTTCAAGTACAGGATTTGGGATAGATACGCCAGAAGATTTAGCAAGAGCTATTGAGATATTTTTATAGATTTTTAAAAAATGATAGAGAGAGTTTTGGAAGGTTTAGCTTTGTTGAAGTGTAGTGTGTTTTTAAGCCTAAAGAACCCGAAACATCGTGGAAAATGCCATTGGTTGGCATTCCTAAGATTCGGGTACTAAATATTTTCTAACCTCAAACAAGTTCAAAGCCAGTAAAAATTTAGAGCTTAAAGAGTCTCAAATAAATTTGAGACTTCTAGCAAGAGAGAGGTTTATTAGATATTGTCTCTAATACCTAAATCTGATACTAATTTCA
>CAYWVG010000048.1:0-10736 GCA_964461645.1 uncultured Sulfurimonas sp.
CAATGTGAGAAAAACGCTCTTAAAAAAACAAGAAGAATTTTAGATAGTTTTGCTAACCGCATCGGAGACAATACTTGGCGGACTATCATCACACAGGAAGGATTAGAAGCTGTAAAAAAACTACTTAGAAGAACAGCTTCAAAAAGTACTGCTGTGAGTTGTCACTGGATACGAAGTCGTAGCAGAAGTGACTTTTTATGGGTTGTTGGCAATAAGGATAGATTTAGCCAAGATGGAGTTGTTCCTGTTCATTGGACGGCTAAAACAATTTTAGATAATTATAAAGAGAGTGAGTGGAAATATATGCCTCTCATCAAAGCTCTAACAGCACTCTCTGCCCTTTTTCATGACTGGGGAAAATCAACAAAACTCTTTCAAGATAAATTAAAACCAAATAGTAAAATCAAAGCTGACCCGATTCGACATGAGTGGGTAAGTTGCATCTTGCTAAATGCCTTTATCTCGCAAAACAAAGAGGACTGGTTGCATCGTTTGAGTGATGGCATTATAGATGAGACTTTACTGATGGCTAGTACTAAAGATGTTGATGAAAGAGTGTTGCAAAATCTTCCTTTCTCTGCACAGCTTATAATGTGGTTGATAGTCTCTCATCATAGACTACCTAGTGCTTCTACTTCTAAGTCAATAATTTCTGATGAATATGGTGGTGAATATGCCTTTAGTCTCGAAGATACATTGCAACATATAAAAAAATCGTGGGGATATGAAAATAAAAGAGATGAAAAAGAGTATCAAAAACGATTAGAACAATGTTTTATATTTCCTCATGGGCTTTTGAGTAACTCATCTAAATGGCTAACTCTTGTCAAACGCTGGGCAACAAAACTTTTAGCACAGCAATCTCTCTTGGATGAAGCCATAAATGATGGTAGCTATAGAGCCGTTTTACATCATAGTCGCCTCTGTTTGATGCTAGGTGACCACAACTACTCTTCACAAGATAGAGACCCTCATTTTAAAGACACAACAGAACTTTATGCAAATTCTCATCCTAAAACAAAAGAGTTAAAACAAAAGCTCGATGAACATCTATGTGGTGTTTATGAGAGTGCTACAGCTGTCGTTCATCATTTGCCTATGTTTGAGCATGAATCTCCTTTCGTACAAAATAATAAAATCTTAAAAAAGGCAAGTCCAAAAGTATTTGCTTGGCAAGATAAAGCTGTTACAAAAATAAGAGAAGTGATGCAAGAAGAGTCTAAAAAACGAGGTTTTTTTGCTGTGAATATGGCAAGTACTGGGTGTGGAAAAACCTTTGCAAATGCTAAAGTTATGCAAGCTATCTCCAAAGATGGAGACTCTCTTCGTTATGTTTTAGCTTTGGGGCTTAGAACTTTGACTTTGCAAACTGGAGATGAATATAGAGAGAGGATAGAGTTAAGTAAAGAAGATTTGGCCGTTTTGATAGGCTCAAAAGCTATCATGGAACTTCATGAAAATCAAAAAAAAGAAACAGAAAATGAACAAAAAAATGACCATGGTTCTGAATCTTTAGAGAGCCTGCTTGATGAAGAAGTTATTTATGAGCTTGATATTAAAGATGACGCACTAAAAACAGTTTTAAAAAATGAGCGAGATAGAAAGTTTCTTTATGCACCTGTGTTAGTTTGTACTATAGACCATCTTATGGGAGCTGTGACTACTAAAAAAGGTGGGCGTTACATATTGCCTAGTTTACGGATGCTCTCTTCTGACTTAGTCATAGATGAGATAGATGATTTTAGTGGTTCTGATCTTATTGCCATTGGTAGGTTGGTTCACTTAGCTGGGATGCTAGGGCGTGGTGTGATGATTTCATCGGCTACAATTCCTCCTGATTTGGCAAAAGGGTATTTTAACGCTTACAAAAAAGGTTGGCAACTCTATGTAAAAAGTCATGAAGCGAAAAATAAAATAGTTTGTGCTTGGATAGATGAGTTTAAAACAGATGTAAAAGAGATAGATAGCTTTGAGAGTAAAAAAGCCTTAGAAATGTATGAAGAGAGTCATAATTATTTTATAGATAAACGAATTCAAAACCTAAAAGATGAGCCAGTAAAGAGAAAAGTAGAGATAGTAGAGTGCCATAATGAGTTAGAAGATAACGAATTTGAAGAGGATGAAACAAAAACAGATGTTTACTTCTCTAAGATAAAAGATGCGATTATACAAAAGCATCAAGAACACCACACTATCGACAAAAAAAGTGCTAAACGAATCTCTTTTGGGGTTGTTCGTGTTGCAAATACTCCACCTTGCGTAGCTTTGAGCAGATACTTGGCAATGGCTGAATATGAAGATGTAGAGCTAAAAGTAATGGCATATCATTCTAATCAGGTGTTGCTTTTACGACATGAACAAGAGAAGCATTTAGATGCTGTTCTAAAGCGAAAAGAGAAAGATGATGAAGAGGCAAAAGCATTTAAAGATGAAATAATCCGCTCTCATATAGACATAAGTAAAACGCAAGATGTGATATTTGTTTTGGTTGCAACACCTGTAGAAGAAGTAGGGCGAGACCATGACTTTGACTGGGCTATTATAGAGCCATCTTCTTATCGCTCTATCATCCAACTTGCAGGGCGAGTGCGAAGACATAGGGTAGGCGAAATAGTTGAGCCAAATATTGGCTTGATGCAGTATAACTATAAAGCTTTTAAGGGTAGTGATGAAGAAGGAAAGAGATATTTTAACAGACCAGGATATGAAGAAAATATAACACTAAACACTCACAATCTCTCAAAACTTATAGACACAGATGAGATATCTATCAGGCTAGATGCACAAGCAAGAATTAAAAAACCTCAAAAACTAGATGAAAAAAACTCTTTGGTAGATTTAGAACATCATATGACACAAAAAGATTTAACTTCTTTTGATAAAAAAGGGGCTGACTCTTTTGAGGGCTACTTAAATGAGAGTTGGTTTTTGACAGCACATCCTCTTTATTTTCATCCTTTTAGGGAGAGTTTAAAAAATACAAATATTTTTTTAGTCTATAACGAAAAAGAAGATAACTACTGTTTTTCAGAGTTAGATGAGTATGGCAAACTTATGACTTACGAATCAGGATACCCTGTAAACAGAGAAGAGATGTTAAAGATAAGTAAAATGGATGAGGATAGTATAGATATAAGTAGATTATGGTTACATCGAGATTATGATGAACTGGTAAAAGAGTATGCGACAAAAAACAATCTAAGCAAAGAGGAAGTATCACGCAGATATGGAGAGTTGAATTTTGTAGTCTATAAAGAAAATGAGGAGTTTGAATACAGTGATCAGTTTGGGTTGGTAAGAGTATATGGAAAATAAGATACAATCCGAGATATAAAATTATACTGCCGAATAGGTAGCTTAGAAATGAATTAATATTATATGCAATTAAACTGCCGAATAGGCAGCGAGAAATTATTATGCCTGAATAAATATAATATGCTTAAAAGAACAACTTAAGTTTATACTGATATGATTTTAAGTGAAAAAATACTGAATAAGTAATTTTAATTCACTGTAAGGAGGAAATATTGTGATAGAGCAAGCAATATCCACATTTTTTGACGAAAGAAAAGAGATTTGGATGAAAAAAAATCAGACAAGTTCTATGTCTGATGAAGAAGTGTTAAGACTTAAAGCAAAGTGCGAGGAGTCAATATCACTCGAAAAATGGCTTCCTGATGCTGCAAAAAGAGCAGGGCAGATCTCTATATCAACACACCCTTGTACCTTTTCTCATCCAAGTTCAAGAAAAAACAAAAATGGATATGTAACACCAATCATTGCAGATGCACTTAGGCATAATGATGGATTACTTAGAAGTGGAAATGTAGAAGTGCAGAGTGATGCATTAGGAAATGCAGCTGCCCTAGATGTTCATAAGTTTTTAAACCTAGTGATGAGTGATGGAAAAACACTTATAAAACATATAGAGCTAGATAGTGAGTTGGCAAGGTCACTTTTAAATATTGAAAATCATAGATATGAAAGTTTAAGAGATGGTTTTTTAAAGATGATAAACTCATCAAATGATTTAGTTACTAGTGAGAAGATTAAGCAGGTTTATTTTCCTGTAAAAGATGATTATCATCAGCTATCTATTTTAAGTAATTCTGGGATTATGTACCATCTTAAAAAGCGTATCGACACTATGCGTTTTGGCGATGAGGTCAAAGAAAAACGAGACAAAAGAAAAAAAGGTGAATATTCTGAGAGTGGATATAGTGAAATATATGACTTAACCACCATAGCTTATGGAGGAACAAAACCTCAAAATATCTCTGTACTGAACTCTAAAAATGGAGGAAAAGCTTATCTGTTTCGCTCCATGCCACCAGTTCTAAAAAAGAGAGAGATATACTTTCCTAAAAGTAATTTCTTTGAAGAATCTATAAGAGTTTGGGAAGTTTCAGGGATTTTTGATGCACTTCATCGTATCGCAATTACAGATTATAATAATGAGGATATTAGAGATGCTCGCATCCGTAGATATGGGCAGTTAGTGGATAAAGTCATTGAAAAAATGTGGTCTCTTCGCTTAGTTTCATCAGAACAATACTATGAGAAAAATTCAAAACTAAAGTCTCATCAAAAGATTTGGTTATCTCATGAGCATGAAGAAGAGCGAGAGAGTGATGATTCATGGCTTGATAAATTAGAAAAAGAGATAACTGAATGGATACTCAAAAGCTATGAAAAGAAAACCAATAAAAAATTTGGAACTGATGAGAAAAAAGATATAGCAAAAGTAGTACATGAACACAGGGAGGCATTACGATGATACGACAATTATTATTATTGCCACATATAGAGGTACACAATGCAAATGCGCTTTCAAGCCCATTTACTATAGGTTTTCCCGCTATGACCGCATGGTTAGGTGCTACTCATGCTTTAGAGAGAAAGCTAAATGCTGATGGTTTTGAAGTATTACGATTTAAAGCGACTGGAGTTGTAAGCCATAAAGCAAATTTGCAAACATTTAAAGGCGTTGGGGATTATGTTCACTCTATCGTAGGAACTGGCAATCCACTAGATAAAGATGGCACTCGTCCATCATTTATAGAAGAGGCACGAATCCATCTTGATGTGAGTTTAGTTATAGAGCTAGAGGGATTACAAAAGATAGATGAAGATAGGTTTTTAGAGAGGGTTAATCATCATTTACTAGGTCGTATGAAGATGGCAGGCGGAGATATTTTGTCATGTAAAAAACCTACACTGCATAGGTTAAATGATGAAGAAGAAAAACAACTCATCAGCTTTAGAAAAAAACTAATGCCTAGTTACGCTATTGTAGAGCGAAAAGACTTGATGTTAGAAGCAATGGAGAGTGGAGCAGATGCAGTTGATGCTATTTTGGACTATCTTTCATTACATCACAATTGCACAAAAGAAGATGAAAAAGTAGTTTGGAAGAGTGAGAGAAAAGTATCAGGCTGGTTAGTTCCAATCGCTGTTGGTTTTCAAGGTATCTCGCCTATAGGCAAAGCTAGAAACCAAAGAGATGCAGAGACTCCACATCGGTTTGCAGAGAGTGTTGTAACTCTTGGAGAGTTTAAGATGCCATACAAAATAACATCTATAGATGAGATTTTATGGCGTTATAGTTATGATGAAGAAAATTCTCTTTATCTTTGTGAACAAAATAAATAAAAAAAGGAAAATGAAATGGCAAAAGTAAAAAATGCAATAGCATCTGTGTTAGCGTTCGATAAAAAGTTAGTACCATCTGATGGTTATATGTATGGAACAACTTGGGAGAACAAAGATAAGGCTACTTCTCTAAAGTTGGTTGAGAAGTCTGTAAGAGGAACGATAAGCAATCGTCTTAAAGATGCAGTGAAAAATGACCCTTTAAAACTCAATGCTGAAGTAGAGAAGGCAAATCTTCAAACAGTAGATAGTTGTGCATTGGCAGAGGAGCAAGATACGCTAAAACTTCACTTTACTCTTAAAGTGTTGGGTGCTATAAAAGAGCCATCAGCTTGTAATGATGCTACTTTTTTAGAGAGCTATAAAGAGGCAGTTGGTGCTTATATAGAGCAAGAAAAGTTCAGCGAACTTGGTCGCAGATATGCTCTAAACTTAGCTAATGCCCGTTTTTTATGGCGAAACCGTGTTGGAGCAGAGCAGATAGAGGTTCAAGTAAAAGATTTGAAAAGTGAGCAATTGTGGACATTTAATGCAAAAGAGTTTAGTATCCGTTCTATGCAAAATACAGATAAAGATGTCATCTCTTTAGGCGAAAAAATAGCAAGTGCACTTGCTAGTGAAGATGAGTTTTTGATGCTTGACATTACTTGTTATGCGCAAGTAGGAAAAGCTCAAGAAGTATATCCTAGTGAAGAGCTGGTGTTAGATAAAGGACAAAGTAAAAAAAGTAAAATTCTTTATACTGTAGATGAGATAGCAGCAATGCACTCTCAAAAACTAGGAAATGCACTTAGAAGTATAGATACTTGGTACAGTGAGTACGCAACTGAAAATAGACCTATCGCAATAGAGCCATACGGGTCTGTTACTAATCTTGGCCGTGCTTTTAGAACACCAAAAGAGAAGCAGGACTTTTTTACTCTCTTTGATAAGTTTGCTACAGGCACAAAGCTTGATAGTAAAGATGAAGAACATTATGTTATGGCTGTATTAGTTCGTGGTGGTGTTTTTGGCGAGAGTTCAAAGTAGTCAAAATGAACTATTATATAGATATAAAATTATCAGGTGATACTGAAATCTCACTTGGATATATTTGGCAAAAGGTTTATGCACAGATGCATCTAGCATTGGTTGAGCAAAAAAATAGTGAAGGAATGTGCAGAGTAGGTTTTTCCTTTCCTCACTATAAAGAGGTATTTCCACTTGGAGATATGCTTCGTTTGTTTTCACATACAAAAGAGGAGTTGGAACTTTTAAATGTAGAAAAACAGTTAAAAAACTTTTTAGACTATGTGTTAGTTAGTGGTATAAAGGAAGTCCCAAATGATGTACATAGTTATGTAACTTTTAGTCGAAAACAAGTTAAGTGCAATAGCGAACGATTGGCACGAAGGCAAGCTAAAAGAAAAGGTATTAGTTTTGAAGAGGCATTGAAAAATTATGAAGAGTTTGACGAGGAAAAGAAAAAAGAAAAAAACAAACTTCCATATATCAACATAGATAGTTTATCAAGTCAAAATAAAATGAAGGTTTTTGTAGCAAAAGAGATAAGTTTAGAACCAAAAGAAGGTCTATTTTCAACCTATGGTTTAAGTAAAACTTCAACTGTTCCATGTTTTTAGCGTAAAATACCTAATTTTTTTCATAGCTTTTTAAAGCCCTAAAATAAAGGTTTTACAGAAGTTGTGAAAAATAAAGGTCATTTAAGTAAATATATCTCAAAAGCTCGATATAGTAATGTTTTAAGAGATTGTTTTGCTGTGAACTGCCGAATAGGTAGCTTAGAAACACACAAACAATTATCAGTAAGGTAAAAAGAACGTGAACTGCCGAATAGGTAGCTTAGAAACAATTATAATCTTGTAAATGTGAGCATAAAAAGTGAACTGCCGAATAGGTAGCTTAGAAAATTCTCTATGGCTTCAATCAAATCAGGATTATGTGAACTGCCGAATAGGTAGCTTAGAAAATTTACAAAAGTTCTAATCTCAACCTTAAATAGTGAACTGCCGAATAGGTAGCTTAGAAAGTATGGCGATTTTAATCAAGGTATAACATCAGGTGAACTGCCGAATAGGTAGCTTAGAAAAAAAGTTTGTATTTTCCATTTTATTTTCCTTTGTGAACTGCCGAATAGGTAGCTTAGAAACACATCCGCACTCACAATTAAATTCACTTCTTGTGAACTGCCGAATAGGTAGCTTAGAAAATGAGCGACCTTAATACTCTTCTTGAGAAGCAGTGAACTGCCGAATAGGTAGCTTAGAAATATCATTTCAGTACCGGGAGGTCGTGACTCTTGTGAACTGCCGAATAGGTAGCTTAGAAAAAACTTGATTTTCAACTTCCCCTCTTTGTACTGTGAACTGCCGAATAGGTAGCTTAGAAATCTAAGCCTCTGATATCAAACATCTCTTCACGTGTGAACTGCCGAATAGGTAGCTTAGAAATCCCATATATCTTTCATAACTTTTACTATATCGTGAACTGCCGAATAGGTAGCTTAGAAAAAACTCGTGTTTAGCTCCTATCGTCATAACAGGTGAACTGCCGAATAGGTAGCTTAGAAACTTAGTTGATAAAACTATACGCTCTACTTCACGTGAACTGCCGAATAGGTAGCTTAGAAATCACGGATGTATTCAACTTGACTATATAAGTCGTGAACTGCCGAATAGGTAGCTTAGAAAAACTATTGTAATCCAACCTAAGTCAATTCCGCGTGAACTGCCGAATAGGTAGCTTAGAAATTGAGCTAAGTCAGGGTCAAAACTATTATATAGTGAACTGCCGAATAGGTAGCTTAGAAATATGTACCAATATCCTTTTGCTAGTTCCTTTTGTGAACTGCCGAATAGGTAGCTTAGAAATATAGTATAAGTTGCAGTTGCTAGTTTTTGTTGTGAACTGCCGAATAGGTAGCTTAGAAAACCACAAGTAAGATATGAAGTGATATATAAAGGTGAACTGCCGAATAGGTAGCTTAGAAAATACTTCATTCTTGCAGACGTTATCGCATAGCGTGAACTGCCGAATAGGTAGCTTAGAAAGTTAAAAGTAAGAGTTGAAACTCTTATCAGTAGTGAACTGCCGAATAGGTAGCTTAGAAAAAATCGGAAGCGTGTTAAAAACTTATGAAGAGGTGAACTGCCGAATAGGTAGCTTAGAAAACCTAGTGCATCTATAGAATTTCCATTCTAGCGTGAACTGCCGAATAGGTAGCTTAGAAATGATAGTGTACCTCTGGTTACCGTGCATACTTGTGAACTGCCGAATAGGTAGCTTAGAAAACGGCGAACAACAAAGATAATAAAGCCGATGCGTGAACTGCCGAATAGGTAGCTTAGAAAAACTGTAAAAATTGCAAAAGGCGACAACTGCTGTGAACTGCCGAATAGGTAGCTTAGAAATAACCGTCCCGCATTTAAAAAATGTGATCACAGTGAACTGCCGAATAGGTAGCTTAGAAAAATGATGTCATCAAGTCCACTTGCTAGCCAATGTGAACTGCCGAATAGGTAGCTTAGAAAAGCCAAATGCGAGTTACATCTTACACAAGCTTTGTGAACTGCCGAATAGGTAGCTTAGAAATACCTTTTCTTTAAATATACACAATTATAACGGTGAACTGCCGAATAGGTAGCTTAGAAAACTATATAGTTGTCGCTGAATAAGTCTAAAACGTGAACTGCCGAATAGGTAGCTTAGAAAACTCTTCAAGCTTGTTTAGTGCTAGCTCTCTAGTGAACTGCCGAATAGGTAGCTTAGAAAAGCTGTTTGAGTTTCACCTACATAGTTTACTCTGTGAACTGCCGAATAGGTAGCTTAGAAATGTTAAATTACTATTAGATTTAAAATCAAATGGTGAACTGCCGAATAGGTAGCTTAGAAAGACTGAAGACAATATCAAGTTCTTTTTAAGGGGTGAACTGCCGAATAGGTAGCTTAGAAAAGCAATTACTGCGCCTATTAAAAAGAATGGTGGTGAACTGCCGAATAGGTAGCTTAGAAACAGTAAAGCCACTACTATAGCTGTAAAGAACTGTGAACTGCCGAATAGGTAGCTTAGAAAATTTGAGAAAATAGTTTTACTTCCATCAGGATGTGAACTGCCGAATAGGTAGCTTAGAAAAGTCACTCCTGAAAGTGTTGCATATACTCTTGGTGAACTGCCGAATAGGTAGCTTAGAAAAGAGCAAATGGTTTAATAAATGATATAAATAAGTGAACTGCCGAATAGGTAGCTTAGAAAACACGATAAAATTATTAAAATATATAGAAGCCGTGAACTGCCGAATAGGTAGCTTAGAAAACCATAACCATAAGCTTTTCGTCTTACGGTTCGTGAACTGCCGAATAGGTAGCTTAGAAATGTATTGTAATTCCTTGTTCCGAAAAGCAAGCGTGAACTGCCGAATAGGTAGCTTAGAAATTGTATAACTGTTAAAAAAAGAGTAGGCAACCGTGAACTGCCGAATAGGTAGCTTAGAAACTACGTGGACGCGGTCGATTTAGTAGCGTTTTGTGAACTGCCGAATAGGTAGCTTAGAAAAGCACTTGCTCCAACTCCAATACAATCATAAAGTGAACTGCCGAATAGGTAGCTTAGAAAATAATAAGCTTTTAATAATTCATCATCGAACTGTGAACTGCCGAATAGGTAGCTTAGAAAGCCCGAATGGTTAACTTCAAAGATTCTGTACAGTGAACTGCCGAATAGGTAGCTTAGAAAACTTATGTCATCTTGTAAAACAATCGCTAAACGTGAACTGCCGAATAGGTAGCTTAGAAAGATAAGATAGCAAAGATAGAAGCCTCTCGAGTGTGAACTGCCGAATAGGTAGCTTAGAAACTATTGATCCACTCATCTTGAAAGTTTGCACTGTGAACTGCCGAATAGGTAGCTTAGAAAATTAAATGGGCGGATATTCTTTCAAGTCCTGCGTGAACTGCCGAATAGGTAGCTTAGAAAATCAAGCAAGCTTTTATACTGTTGATGGAATCGTAAACTATTTAGTAGGTATATTGGAAGAGCCTCGAACAAGTTTGAGGTTCCAAAAAGTGATGAACTATTATTAATATTG
>CAYWVG010000049.1:0-10653 GCA_964461645.1 uncultured Sulfurimonas sp.
TGAGTAAAGTTGTAACTGTCATAGACACTTTTGGTTTTTTCTTTCGCAGTTTTTATGCACTACCACAACATCTAAAAAACAAAGATGGCTTTCCAACAGGTCTTTTAACTGGTTTTACAAACTTTATATCCACCCTGCAAAAACAACACGATAGCGACTATCTTATCTTTGCCATCGATAGTAAAGGCAATACCTTTAGAAATGAGATTGACCCAAACTACAAAGCAAATCGTCAAGCGCCTCCAGAGGAGCTTACGATGCAACTCCCAATAGCCATAGACTGGATAGATAAGATGGGCTATAAAACACTAGGCTATAGTGGTTTTGAAGCAGATGATATCATAGCTACTGTAGTAAAGCATGCAAGAGAAAAAGACTACACAGTTCGAATAGTCTCGCACGATAAAGATTTGTACCAGCTCATTGATGATGGAAGAGTTGTAGTAGTTGATGCTATTAAGAAAAAAGTCATGGATGAAGAGGCTTGTTTTGTTAAATATGGTGTCACGCCAAAGCAGTTTATAGACTATCAGTCCATCTTGGGTGATAGTGCAGATAATGTCCCTGGAGTCAAGGGCATAGGAAAAGTTGGAGCTGAAAAACTTTTAAAAGAGTTTGGCTCACTTGAGTCCATCTATGAAAATGTTCATCTTGTTAATGGTGCTAACAAAAAAAAGCTCATTGAGTCAAAAGAGAGCGCTTTTATGTCAAAAGAGCTAGTCTCACTTCGTGATGATGTCTTAGATGCGCTTGATTTTGAAGAGTATAAGATGGATGTTGAGCATCCATTTTTAAATATCTATGACGAGCTTGTAAAGTATGAGCAAAACGGCATCATCAGAGCTCTAAAAGCAAAAGATATATTAACAGATGAGATAGAGATAAAAGCAGAAAAAAAACTAGCGCAAGATAAAAAAGATAGTAAAAAGCTTGACTTTATAGCTACGCTGATAACTGATGCAAAAGAGTTAAAGAGTGTTTTGAAATCTCTCACCCCGCAAACCATAGTGGCTTTTGATACGGAGACAACAGGACTAGAGCATGACAAAGACTTCATTGTAGGCTTTAGCTTTAGTTTTAATGATAAAGAGGCATTTTATGTACCTTTTGCTCACTCTTACTTAGGTGTTGGCGAGCAAGTAAGCAAAGAAGATGCAGCAGATGCAATCAAACAAATCTTTAAGAGTAAGGTAGTTGGTCATAACATCAAGTTTGATCTGCACTTTATCTCTAAGCTCCTAAATGAGGATACATTTCATGTCTATGCAGATAGCATGATACTTGCGTGGCTTATAAACCCTGAGAGTGCTTTGAGCCTTGATAAGTTAGCCGATAAGTTGCTAGGTCACACCATGGTTGCATTTAAAGATAGTGTGAAAAAAGGTGAGACTTTCGCCTCAGTTGAACTAGGAGATGCAACTATCTATGCAGCAGAAGATGCTTTTATAACCTTGAAGCTTTTTCATCTCTTTAACCAAAGCCTTAAACTCCAAGATGCCCAGCATCTTATATCTGAATCTATGGAAGTTGAAGTCCCATTTATAACTACACTTTTACATATGGAACAAGCTGGAATTAGAGTTGATGGTTCATTTTTAGAAGAGTTTTTAGTAGAGATAAAAGAGATGTTAACAAGGCTTACAAGAGATATCTATATAGAAGCTGGAAGCGAGTTTAACATCAACTCTCCAAAACAGTTGGGCGTTATACTCTTTGAGCATTTAGGACTGCCAACTGGCAAAAAAACAAAAACTGGCTACTCAACTGATGAGAAAGTTCTAAGCTCATTAAAAGATGCTCATAAAATTATCCCGATGCTCTTAGAGTACAGAGAGGTTTATAAACTCTTCTCAACCTACATAGAGCCACTTTTAAAACTAAGTAAAGAGCATGAAGATAGTAGAGTTCACACCTCTTTTGTTCAAACAGGAACAGCAACAGGAAGACTAAGTTCAAAAAACCCAAATCTTCAAAACATACCAGCTAGAAGCCAGTTAGGACTTAGAATCAGAGAGGCTTTTGTGGCATCTAGTGGCAACAAACTCATAGGCATTGACTACTCTCAAATCGAGCTTAGACTCCTAGCTCACTTCTCACAAGACAGAGTCTTAGTAGATGCATTTAAAGCAGACAAAGATATCCACTACCAAACGGCAGTTGTACTCTTTGGTGAAGATGAAGCTAAAGGTAAAAGAAGTGTTGCAAAGACTGTAAACTTTGGACTTTTATATGGCATGGGACAAAAAAAGCTCTCAGATACTCTTGGCATCACAACTAAAGAAGCAAAAGAGATTATAGAGCGGTATTTTGAGTCATTTCCAACAGTAAAGAGCTACTTTAGAAGCATAGTTGAGCTCTCTAAAAGTAAAGGTTACGTTGAGACACTCCTTGGCAGAAGAAGATACTTTGACTATGATAGTGCAACTCCAATGTTTAAAGCTGCTTATGAGAGAGAGTCGGTAAACAGCGTTTTTCAAGGAAGTGCAGCAGACATCATAAAGCTTGCCATGAACAAGATAGCAAAAGTCATAAGAGATGAAAATCTAGCTGCAAGAATGCTACTACAAATCCATGATGAGCTTATCTTTGAAGTAAAAGAGAGTGAGGCTGAAGTTTTAGCAAAAAGATTTCAAGAGATTATGCAAGATATTTATGAGCTAAATATACCACTAAAAGCCGATGCAAACATTGGTGATAACTGGGGTGAGTTGAAATAACTCGAAACCCAGAATAAATTCGTGGTTCCTAGATAGTGATACTTCACTTTTTTTATTTAACGTAGCAAATTATTATGATTTGCTCTATTATTAAAATAATCTAGTTAATGCTTATTTTGGAAAATATTGCCAGTGCAATACCCACTAGAAAAAACGCAATCACAGCTATTATAGTAGATTTTATCATCTTCTTTACCCATTTTAACTCTGCAACTTCATCATCTACTTTGTTTTTCTTTTGCATATAATACTCCTCCATAATTTTTTAAAAATATATCGCTTTGAGAACTGATATTTCTTCACCATTTGTATTGGAAAATATCATAGTCTCACCTTTTATCTCATAAGTTTTTACACTTTGAAGCACATTTGTAAAAGCATCCTCTGTTTTAATATTTGGACACATCATTTTAGTGCTCGCTATATTTTCAAAAGCTATATTTTTATCTTCTATCTTATAACTTCCAAAAAAATTGTTACACCCTAAATGCCCTTTAACACTACCATCAGCTTTAAACTGTATATATGGTTCTCTCTCAAAAACCTCTACTTCATTATGATTTAAGCTAAGCACTTTAAAGTAAGTATTTGTTAGCGAAACATCAGCTTTGGTGCTGTTTTTAGCAGTGTTAGTAGCACAAGCTGTAAAAAAAAGCGCGGCTATAAAAGTAAGTGGTAATATTGTTTTTTTTATCATGATTTAACCTTTTGAGTATGATTTTAAGAGATTATATCAAATGCGAAGTTAACCACACTAAGTATAGAAAATTAGCATTTATCTCTAAAATACCTATCTTTTCTCCCTTGTAGTCTTATAGATAAAACTAAAAATCTCTGCGACTGCTCTGTATAGGGCTTCTGGAACTTCTTTGTCTAGTTCTACTTTTGAGAGTAGCTCTATAAGGTCTTCATCTTTTTGTATAGGCAGGTTATGAAGCTGGGCTATTTTTATGATGTTGTTTGCAACTTCTCCTTCGCCTTTTGCTACAACTCTAGGAGCTGACTCTTTGTTGGTGTCATATCTAAGTGCGGCTGCTTTTTTACGACCTTGCATCTAGTGCCTCTTTGGAGTAAATTTTAACTCTTTTCATGCTTTTATCTCAAACCCTATGTTTATACTCTGTGTATTTGTTTCATAAGCACTTGTTGGCATCTTTTTTGTAGCATCTTGTATTCGTATCTCTCGTGGTGTGATGTTTGAGCCGATAAGGGCGGCACGAAGTGAGGCTATATTCTCTTTTACTAGCTCTTTTAGTTTTGGATTGTCTGAGAGGATTTTGATATTTAGTTGATTTTCTTCATACAAAACGAGCTTTAAATTTAGCTCTCCATAGTTTATAAGGTTTAGCGAGATATCACAGTAAAACTTATCATCGACATCTTTTTTTAGCTCTATCTGCCCATCTTTTAACTCCTCCCACGAGAAAGGAAGATACAAAGATGAGGAGTTTGATAGATGCGAGACGAGTTGAAAGTAGTCTATTTGAAGTGCTAATTTATCTATATTTTTTAGTACTTCAGCTTGGTTTGGACTGTTTGACTTCACTAACTCTTCTTTAGTTTGAAGCAAGATTGATTTTAAATCATTTGCGATAATCTCTTTTACATTTTGCTGTGTTTCTAATTTCATAGGAGCATCTAGTGAGTGTAGCTTGCCTATAATAGTTTTTACATCTTTAGAAAAAAGAGCATCTAGTGGCTTTTGTTCGGCGAGTTTTGGGTCAATTAGTTTTGAATCGATAAGCTTTGGGTCTATAGTTTTTATATCAACAGGCTTGGCATCTAGCTCTTTTATGTTGCTTTGTAGAGTTTGTAAAATCTTCTCTACTCCTCGTGATAAAAGAGTAAGTAGCTGTTTGTTGTCAGCTTGAGGCTGCAGTAAGGCTTGGTTTGTGGCGTTTTTGAGTATTGGAGATTCTAGAAGATTTTGTATATGTTTTGTTAGTGATTTTACTTCATAGATAGAGCTTTTATCTACCAAGGGTTGGAGTTTAAGAAGTATATTTTTTAGTTCTAGTTGTGGGTTTTGAGCGTTTTTTAGGCGTGACTCTAAAAAGACTCCTGAGTTTGTTAGTTTGGCTTTTACATCTTTTTCATTTAAGTTTTTTATATCCACCAAAAATTCTTTTAAGATTTTTTGAATAGGAAGAGGTTTTTCATCTGATTTTATCGAAGAGAGTAGCTCTTTTATGGTAGATGAGACATCTCCTAGATTTTTTAGAGTTGGGTTTTGCTTTAGTAGTTGAAGCAGAGTTTTGTCACTTACACTGCTTTGTGAGCTTTGTTTTAGAAGTGAGTTTAAAACCGATTTTAAATCCTTGCCAGAACTTAGTGCTTCAAGCTCTTTAGGAGTAGCATTTTTGAGCACTTCTTTTAGGGCTTTGTTTGTATTTGGCAGGATAATATCTAGTTTTGTGTTTGTAGTGACATTTAGCATAGATGAGTATATCAGATAAATACGTTAAATATCAATACTCAAATAACCTTGCTGTGATATAATTGCCACATCATGCTAGAACAATATAAAAATGCCATAGAAAAAAGCAATATCATCTCAAAAACCGATACAGAGGGCATTATAACCTTTGTAAATGATGAGTTTTGTAAGATCTCAGGATATACAAAAGAAGAACTCATCGGTAAGAATCACAACATTGTAAGACATAGTGATGTGGATCCTCTAAAATTTAAAGCTCTTTGGGATACTATAAAGTCAAAAAAAGTCTATAAAGATACAGTAAAAAACCGTGCAAAAGATGGTTCTACATTTTATGTAAACACAACAGTAATCCCTATCTTAAACAACAAAGAAGAGATAGTAGAATTTATAGCTATCCGTTACGATGTTACAAAAGAGGTTTTTTACAAAGAAGAGCTTTTAAAAAAAGAGAAAGAACTCAAAGAACTAAATGAGACGTTAGAGTTTAGAGTTGCAAAAAAAACTAAAGAACTTGAAGAGTTAAACCAAACCTTAGAAGAGCGCATAAAAGATGAAGTTAGCAAAAATGAGCAGAAGCAAAAAGTGATGTTTATGCAGTCTCGTCAAGCATCACTCGGCCAGATGCTAGCTAACATTGCCCATCAGTGGAGGCAGCCACTAACAGAACTAAACTTAACTCTCTTTAGTATAAAAAAGGCGGCTCAAAATGGCGATGAAGCAAAGCTTGTAGAGTTTTACGATGAGAGTAAAAATATCTTAAAAAATATGTCCGAGACTATAGAAGACTTTACAAACTTTTTTAACCCTCAAAAAGAAAAACACCTTTTTTATGTAGATGAGAGCATTGAAGAGGCACTCTCTTTACTTGATAAGATGCTAAAACAAAACATGATTAGTCTTAAAGTAAAGCTTCAAAAACTAGAGGTTTTAGGCATCCAAAATGAGCTTACACAAGTTATAATAAATCTTATAAAAAACTCTAAAGACTCTTTTTTAAGTAAGGGAATACTCATACGAGAGATAAACATAATAGTAGAAGAAAAAAATGGTTTTGCTCATATTGAGATGCAAGATAATGCAGGTGGCATCTCAAAAGAAAACATCGATAATATCTTCGAGCCATACTTTACAACTAAGCACCAAAGTAGCGGAACAGGTTTAGGACTTTTTATGTCAAAGATGATTTGCGAAAAAGGACTCGATGGAG
This sequence comes from uncultured Sulfurimonas sp., assembly GCA_964461645.1. Lineage (GTDB taxonomy): Bacteria > Campylobacterota > Campylobacteria > Campylobacterales > Sulfurimonadaceae > Sulfurimonas. Next base: position 6,365 of record CAYWVG010000049.1, read on the forward strand.
ATCTTGATGTGAGCAGTAAAAAAGGTGTGACAAGCTTTCATATAAAAATACCTCTTGCAAAGAAAACAAGATGAAAAAAAGGTCACTAAAGGGTTTAAGAGTTCTTTTTGTAGAAGATGAAGAGAATATCGCAAGGCTTTTAAAAGAGGCCATAGGCGATAGTTTTTATAGTTTTACTATAGCAAAAGATGGAAGAGACGGTTTAGAAATGTTTGAGAAAATCTCACCAGATATAGTTATCACAGATATAAATATGCCAAAAATGAGTGGCTTAGAGATGGCAAATGAGATAAAGAAGATAAATCAAAATATTCCCATCATAATACTTAGCGCTTTTAGTGATAAAGAGAAGTTTTTAGGTGCCATAGACACAGGCGTGGCAAAGTACTTCTTAAAGCCATATGAGCCAGATGAGATTCTTAACTATATAAGTTCCATAGCTGATGAGTTAGGAAGTAAAACAGTAGAGCTTTGTGATGGCTATAGCTACAACAAAACAACTCACGCACTCTACAAAGATGCAAGATTTGTAGCACTCTCAAAAAACGAAAGCAAATTTTTTAGGCTCTTAGTTGAAAATGAAAATAGCATCATAGATGATGAGACGATAAAACAAAGCATTTGGGGCGAGAGCGTGAGCGATGAGAGGCTTAGAACTTTTGTGAGAAGACTAAGAGCTAAAACCTCAAAAACGCTCATTATAAATATAAAAGGAGCAGGGTACAAACTTCGGTTTTTCTCATAACTAGCAAGCGAGGTTTCAACCTCGTAGTTAGGCTTTAAATAACACAATGCGAGGTTAAAACCTCGCTTCCTAAAGAGTTTTGCATTGGGCTAGCCTAAAATCTCTTCTATATAAAACCTGCCATTTTTCTCATTTATCTTCAGATTTACATCAAAAGTTTTAGAGAGATTTTCACTTGTTAGAATCTCTTTTTTTGGACCACTTTTAAAGATGGTGTTACCTTGGATTAGTGCAACGAAGCCAATCTCCTCAAAAATCTCTTCTAGGTGGTGAGTAACAAGGATGATGGAGTGATTTTGTGAGAGTTTTCTTAAGAGTTTTATAAAGTTTATCTGCGCTTTTATATCTAGTCCTACGGTTGGCTCATCTAGTATAAAGGCCTTTGGATTGTGTATCAAAGCCCTTGCTATTATGCACTTTCTAAGCTCGCCCGTGGACATCTCTTTTACTTTTTTATCTCTTAAGTGAAGTATCTCTATGGACTCTAATGTTTCTAAGACTTTTTTGTGTTGTTTTTCACAAAAGCTTTGATGTTTAAATGTGCCTATGGAGCTGTAGTATCCACTTAGAACTACATCGCTAGCACTTAAATGTCCACCTGAGTGTAAGAAGTAGTTGTGTAAGTCATTTGTAATGATGCCAAGCTTATCTTTGAGTTCAAAGATGGAGTAACGGCTCTTACCAAATACCTCTCTTTTAAACTTATGAGCTCTCCTTGGATGCAAGTCTGACATGATGAGTTTTAAAAGTGTGGATTTGCCAGAACCATTAGAGCCTAATATAGCCCAGTTTTCTCCCTCTTTTATCTTAAGCTCGATAGCTTTTAATACATCTCCATCATCATATCCAGCATAGATATTTTCAAAGTCAATTATATGCATTAGCGAAATTTTACTCTGTCAATACTCGGCTTATAGGTTGGATCTTCTCCCTCAACCGTCCATAGTTTTTTCGCCATTGCACTTATGGAGCTATAAAAATCTTCTTCCATAGGTTCTAAAAAGTCAACATCACTAAAGTGAGTTAGCAAAAGATTTTTTTCATAAACAAATCCTGAGCCAGTTGGTTCTAGTTTTATAGTTTTGCCTGTTTGCAGGCTTGCTAGTGTCCAAATAGCTAAAAATCCTTCTGAGTATTTACTTAAAATTTTATCTGAAAACTCTTCAAAATTGCTATATCCACTTAGTTCATAAAAGTCTATGATAAGGTCTAGTGTCTTATATAGATGGACAAAAGGAACCATAGAAAAGAGCATTCGCCCAACACTTTTTCCAGTAGTATGAACTGCGCCTATAAAGATTCTAGCTCCTCCATCAGTATCGCCAAAGTTGTTTGTTTTTAGCCCAACTAAACCGATGTCAGTGTGTCTATGTCGCCCACATCCTTTGATACAACCCGAAAAACCAACCGTGATACCATGTTTTGCTATGCGACTAAGTGGTATGTACTTTGTCTCATCTTTGATGCTCCAAAAAGAGTAGGGGCAAAGACTTCCTGCACACGCGATGATAGTTGAGCTCTCTTTAGGAGATGCAAATGGAGTTGACTTCTCTTTTAGCCCTAAAAGGTATATATTTTGATCTATGCCTATCCTAATCTCTACACTGTTTTTGTTTGCAAAGTCAGCTATCTCTCTTATCTCTTTAACACTTAGTCTTGCAAAGTCAGTCTGATAGCAGTAAGAAAAAGTTCCATCTTTTAGCTCTTCATGTGATGAGAAGATTCTCTTCTTTAACTCAATCTTTGCACCGCTATTAAAAGGCTTGCCATACTCTTTTTGGATATGGGCTTTTAGGGCTTCAAGGCCTATCTCCTCTATAAGATAAAAAAGTCTTGTTCTTGATCTTGTAAAGCGAGAGCCATGAAGATAAAAGGCCTCTACAAAAGCTTTAAAAAAGTCAAAAACTTCCCCTTGGAGTAAAAAGATATCTGCATCTTCGGCTATCTCTGTGTTTTTTCCGCCCATATAGACATTAAAACCATAAACGCCATCTTTTTGCGCAAGTGCGAAGTAGAGGTCGTTTGCAAAAAATGAAGTAACACTAGAACTATTTCCAGAGATGCCAATAGATACACGGCGTGGTAACATCCCAACATAGCGAGGATTTTTAAGTATATACTCTTGCATCTGCTCTATGATGGGATAGACCTCTATAACGCTGTAAGTTCCACAACCATCATAAACATCACTTACTATATTTCTTACATTATCGCCTATACTTTGCCATGTTGTAAGTCCGTGAGAGTTGAGTCTCTTCCAAATTTCTAGTACATCATCAGCTTCAAGATCATGGAGTTGTAAGCCAGCTCTTGCAGTTGTGATAAGAGTTAAGTCATACTCTTCAACTACATCAGCTATATGGCAAAATTGCTCGGTTGTAATCCTCCCAGCTGGCACGCGAAGCCTCATAGTAAACTCATCTTCTAAGAAGTCAGTTGTAAAGATGCCAAAATCTTGAAGAAAAAACCTATCACCCTCTGCTAAGTTTTCAAAGTCCAAATCTTCAAACTCTTTGAAATACTCCATCGGTTTTAGTCTTGCTTTATATCTCTCTCTTTTGTTTAGTTTTTTCTCTTCGCTTTGCATAAAAAACTACTCCTAAATTAATATGTCTTTATTTTATCCAATAAGAGATATGAAAAAGTTGATTTGTGTTAACGCCAGATGATATTTAGCTCATCTAAAAGCATAGATTTGTCAAAGCTTGATGATGGAGTTTTAAGATTTGCGATGTTTATCTCAGTCTCTTGAAACATCTGAATGTAGTAGTTGTTTTTGTAGCCTCTTTGCTTTAGGTCTTTGATGATAGTGTTTATATCTTCTTCATTTAAAAGGTCACTATGGAGCGTTGTTCTAGCTTCAAAGTCGAAGTTTTTCTTTATTAAAAAATCAAGAGTTTTAGAAAACTCACCATACTTGTTTGAGTGTGTAATATGTGTAAATTTATCTTGCGGAGCTTTATAATCAAGTGCAATAAAGTCTAGTAAATCTAACTCTATAAGCCTTTTAACTTGACTAAAGTCTGTGCCATTAGTGTCTAGTTTAATCTTAAAACCTAGTTTTTTAATAGCCATACAAAACTCTTCTAAGTCATGCATGGTAGCCTCTCCACCAGATAAAACTACAGCTTCTAAAAGATTTACTCTAGTTTTTAAAAACTCTAGCACATCTATAAATGTGTAAGCACCACTTTTAGCAAAAACAATATCTTTGTTATAACAGTAGTCGCATCTCATGTTGCAACCACTTAGCCAAATGATGCAGGCTAAGTGATCTGGATAATCAACATGAGTGAACTTTGTTATATCATAAACAGCTCTAGTGTTCAGTGAATTGCTTTCTTTGTTTGTGTTCACCCGCTTTTCCTACATTGAAACTCTCTACCGGTCTATGATAACCCATAACTCTTGTATATACTATACACTTTTGTCTTCTTTCATTTAGCAACGCTAATGTTTCGTTTTTACTCATTTTCTTTTTTCCTTATAATTTATTTATCACGCAAAACGAACAAGTCCGTTTTACTACGCTAACGCTAAGTTT
>CAYWVG010000050.1:0-10623 GCA_964461645.1 uncultured Sulfurimonas sp.
GATTGTTTATGAAGATTTCAGTTATAGGAACAGGTTATGTAGGTTTAGTTAGTGGTGTGTGCTTTGCTCAGATGGGAAACTCAGTTGTTTGTGTTGATATAGATGCAAAGAAGATTGAAGATCTAAAGCAAGGGATTATCCCAATTTACGAACCTGGCTTAGAAGATATGACGCTAGAAAACTACAAAAACAAAACATTAGATTTTACAACAGATGCAACTAGGGCTATCAAAGAGTCTAAAGTAGTTTTTATAGCAGTTGGAACGCCTATGGGCGAAGATGGAAGTGCAGATCTCAAATATGTTTTAGCAGTAGCGAAGACTATAGGCGAGTCTATCGAAAATTACACAGTAATTGTAGACAAGTCAACCGTGCCAGTGGGAACTGCCGAGAAAGTAAGAGCTACTATACAAGAGCAACTAGATCTAAGAGGTGTAAACATAGAATTTTCAGTAGTTTCAAACCCTGAGTTTTTAAAAGAGGGAGCGGCAATAGATGACTTTATGCATCCTGACCGCGTAGTTATTGGAGCAGATAATGAAAAGGCAATGAACGTTATGAGAGAGCTCTATGGACCTTTTATGAAGCTTCATGATCGTTTTATTGCGATGGATATAAAATCCGCTGAGATGACAAAGTACGCGGCAAATGCGATGCTTGCGACTAAGATCTCTTTTATGAATGAGATGAGCCAGATCTGTGAGAGAGTTGGAGCGGACATAAACAAGGTAAGAAACGGCATCGGAAGTGACTCACGCATTGGTTATAGCTTTATTTATCCAGGTTGTGGATATGGTGGGAGTTGTTTTCCAAAAGATGTTCAAGCTCTTGCAAAAACTGCAAAAGACTTTGGATACAACCCTCGGATCTTAGATGCAGTAGAAGCGGTAAACCTAGATCAAAAGTATGTGATCTCAAACAAAGTTATAGCAAAATATGGCGAGAACTTAAGTGGAAAAACTTTTGGAGTTTGGGGGCTTAGCTTTAAACCAGAGACTGATGATATGAGAGAAGCTAGCTCTATAACTATAATAAACGAGCTAACTAAAAGAGGTGCCAAAGTTGTAGCTTATGACCCAAAAGCGAGACATGAAGCAGAGACTTACTACCTAAAAGGCAATGACAAAGTCTCTTATGTAGATGCAAAATACGACGCACTAAAAGATAGTGATGCACTCATCTTAGTAACAGAGTGGCAAGAGTTTAGAAGTCCTGACTTTGAAGAGATGAAAAAACTACTAAAAGATGCAGTATTTTTTGATGGAAGAAACCAGTTTAACAAAGACAAGATGCAAGAGTATGGTTTTGAGTATATTCAAATAGGCGTAAACTAAGCCTTGAATATCTTAATCTGTAGAACTGATAAGTTAGGGGATTTTATAACAGCACTTCCCTCTATCTATGCTTTAAAAAAGCACAATCCAAAGAACAAGATTATCGTCTGCATTGCCCCACTAAATAAGAGTTTGGCGCTATCATGTGAGTTTATAGATGAGGTTGTAGTTGATGATGGAGGTAGTCTCCTAAGCTTAGCATCTAAACTTCGTGCTTTGAAGATAGATGCAAGTATAACTCTCTTTTCAAACACTCGCATAGCCATGGCTCAAGCACTAGCTCGCATACCAAAACGAATAGCTCCAGCTACAAAAATAGCTCAGATCTTTTATACTCATAGGGTAAAGCAAAGAAGAAGCGAAGTTAAGATGGCGGAGTTTGAATACAATTTGGAATTAACAAAAACACTGTTCGCTGATATAGATCTAAGCTATAAAAAACCTCTTTTAGAATTTAGTGATGCAAAAGAGATCTATAAAATATTTTGCATAAATAACGACATAGAAAAAGAAGTAATAGCCTTTCATGTAGGTTTTGGCGGCTCATCAGATGCTAACTGGAACCTAGAAGAGTATGAAGAGCTAATCCACGCAGTTCTCATAGCAAACAGATACCAAGTAGTTCTAACCTTTGGACCAGATGAAAAAGATCTTTATGAAGAGATGCAAAACAGATTTATGCACTACAATGTCGTGTGTTACTTCTCACAAGAGAGCATAAACTACTTTGCAAAACTCATAAGCAACTTCAAACTTTTTGTGAGCACTTCCACAGGAACATATCACTTAGCATCGCTAGTTGGAACTCCGACGATGACATTTTTTGCTGATACACTTTTTGCAAGTTCAAAGAGATGGAGAGGAGTGGGGGATGAGAAGATGCAGCAGAATTTTATGATACCTCAAGAGAAAGAAAAGAAAACAGAGTTGTTTGAAAATGTGAAAAAGAGACTATCTTCCTTTTAGTTTTCTTTTTAAATTTACTTTTGTCTCTAGTGATTTTGCTTCACTAAGAACTATGTCTATGGCTTCTTTTTCGTCAAAATTTGCAAGTCTTGCATACTCTTTTGCGATGATGGGCAGATCATCTTCATCTTTTGCCCAAAATTTGTTAAAGTTTTTTAAACCTTGTTGTGTTGAGATCTCTTTAAACTTCATTCTGTTTATATCAACTAGAGAAAATTTAAAACTACCATCTTCTTTTTTTGTTATAAGTATATTTCCTAAGGAATAATCAACATGCCAAACACCTTTTTGATGAATCTCATAGGTAAAGCGAGCTAACTCTTTTAAGATCTTTTCTACATCATCAACTTTATGATGAAAAACTTCACGGATAGTAAAGTCATAAGGCTCATATATAGAAATGAAATAACTCTCAGACAAGAGTCCAAACTCAAAAAACTCAATGACTCCTATTGGCTCAGGAGTATTTACATCTAGATCGATGAGCTTCATAGCATTTAGATATGATTTTTTTGCTTTTCCCTCACGGAAAAATGTATATGCTATTTTGTTAATAATGTGTGGAATTTTAAATGATTTTACAACACACTTAACACCATTAAGCTCAATGATTTTAAGCTCGTTTCTCGCTTTATGGATGCTCTCATCTGAAGAGTTAAATATATCTTTAATTTTTAAAAATGATTCTTTAAAGCTGTTAAATTTTGGGTTTAGGATTAGTTTATATGACAAAAGTCTTCTCTTTATATTTGATATGTTATTATACCATTTTAAACTAAGAGGTGTTTATGCGAGTTGCAGTAGTTGTTCGGAGCTTAAAAATAGGTGGCATGGAGAGAGTTGCTATAAACCTCTCAGAAGCTTTTGCAGATGCAAGCCATGAGTCGCATCTAATCTATTTTAAAGATAAAAACAGAGTGTTTACACCAAAAGAGAGTGTTTATTTTCATCATTTTAACTTAGATAGAACGCTTCGCTTAACTCTCATTGGTGCTGTTCTTGGAGTATTTGCAAAACTACTTAGTGGTGTCTTTAGAGGTTCTTTTTTTCTATATAATGGCATCCTTTTAGCTCCTATATTTAAATACAAACTTAAAAAACTGGAAAAAAAGCATGGAGAGTTTGATCTCATAATAATGCGAGGACATGGAACCTTTGAACTTATCTGGCCATATAGAGATGATAGAGTTGTTCAGATGGTCGAGAGTGTATTCATAAGACACACTTCAAGACTAGATAAGTTATATATAAAGTGTGTTTATGAGGGTAAAAACTTAGCAGGGGTCTCAAGTGGAGTTCGAGAAAAAATAGAAGAAGTTTTAAAAGCCACTTCTGTAGTTGCTAAGTCAGTAGAAGTTGTAAATAATCCTATAGACATAGAAGTGATTAAGAAAAAAGCAAATGAGTATATCCCAGATATAAAAGAAGACTACATTGTAAGTGTAGGAAGAATTACCCCAAATAAAAATATCTCTTTTTTACTAGAATCATATAAATATGCAAGAGATAGTTTAGGTTTGAGCCTTAAGCTTGTTATAATCGGTGATGGACACGATGTCCAAAATGTAAAGCAGAGATCTATGGAGTTAAAGCTTCAACAAGATACAAAATTTTTAGGAATGATAGAAAATCCCTACCCTTGGATAAAACAAGCAAAACTTTTAACTTCTACTTCAAAAGCTGAGGGCTTTGGTATGGTTCTTATCGAAGCTTTGGTATGTCGCACAAAAGTAATCTCAACTAAGTCTATAGGCGGTGTAAAAGATATAATGTTTGATGAGCTAGAAGAAAATATGATTGAGTTTTCACATGAAAAATTTGCAAAAAAAATGTGTGAGGTAGTTAAAGAAGATAAAGAGCTTGACTTTTCTAAGTATGTAGAGAGATTTACTTGTGCATCTGTAGTTGAGAGGTACAAAGAGTTATATCTTTAGTCATAAATTAACTTATCTACATTTTTGCTCTCAACTACAAAGAAGAGTTCATTTGCTCTTACGGATCTTTTATAGTAGCTTTTGTCTTTTCCTGTAACTCTTCTTTTTATCATTTTGTTTAAATGTTTAAATGATCTTTTTATAGAAAAAAAGATTAAAGAGTCTCTTAAGTCATGGATAGATTCTAGAGCAAAAAATTTATCTATTTGCATCTCACTCTCAAGTTCAAATGAGTAGAGTGAATCAAAATAAAATTCTTTAAAATTAGGCGGTAAGCTAATAGAAGAGTTTATACTTCCTATGGGGTAGGTCTCACTAAGTTCTAAGTGATTTGTATATAGTAGAAGTTTACAACTGAAGTCTAAACTTTTCATAGCTTTGATTAAACCAAGAGTAGTATGTTTATGGTCTTGATGAGAGTCTATTGTTGGATGAGGTGTGATGATGATATCAGGCTTAACTTGAGTGATTATTTCGTTTAAATCATTTATAAAGGCTTCATAAGTTGGCTCTACTTCTGATTGTAATTTCACTTTTGCATGAGATACTTTTCTAAATGAGTTCATATTATTAAAACCATCTATATACGAAGAAGCTTTTTTATCTTGATTTTGGCTCATCCATTTTAAAGATCCACCAAAATATCCTAAAGTTAGTGAGTTTGCAATCTCTACATTTCCAAGTAGAGCAACAGTGAGTGCATCTACAGTTCTAAGTTCTGCTTTTTTTAGTGAATTTTTTAATCTATCATTGTTGTAAATATCACAGTAGTTACAAAGTCCATGTTCCCCAATAGTAGTAGTAACGATGGTTACATCTTTAGCCGCTTTGTAAAGTCCAAAAGCAGCTATCTCAGCATCATCTGCATGAGGTGCAAAGATGAGAGTTTTTTTAGACAGGTCTATGTTGTTTTTGTAGCCATAAAGAGTAGCATCTATGTTTGATAAACTAATATTTTTTTGAGTGAAATTAACTGTTCTTTCTACAGTATGAGATATATTTAAATATCTATCTCCTTTTGCTCCGTACTCAAAAAAGTGTTTTGTATTTTCAATCTTTATATATGGCTTTAAAAAATATGAGAGCAGATTAAAAGAAAGGTTTATTTTTAAAAAAAGTGAATCGAATTCTTTGTAATTATCTGGTAAATTAAAAGTATAATTATCTATTTTAACTGTTGATATAAAATTTTTCTCTAAATCATAAGTATAATCTTTTGAAGTGTCATACTTGTATCTTTTTGCTCTTTTTAAAACTATGAATAGATAAATACAAAAAATTGAAAAAAGTATATAAAATATCATAAAAACTCCTAGGAAAATTGTAGCGAAAGTTTACTGTGGTAAAATTACAAAACTAAACAAAACTGGATGAAAATTGATGTTGAAAAATATAACTGCAAACATTATAACTTTAAATGAAGAAAAAAATATAAAAGATGTTATAGAGTCAGTTCAAAAGGTTTGTGATGAGGTTTTGGTTGTTGACTCATTTAGCTCAGACAAAACTTGCGAGATAGCAGAGTCACTCGGTGCTAAAGTTGTAAAACAGGAGTACTTAGGTGATGGCGGACAGAAGGCTTTTGGTACTCCTTTGGCTAAAAACAAGTGGATACTAAGCATAGATGCAGATGAAAGGCTAGATGTAAATGCTATAGAGGCTATAAAAGCTCTAGACTTAGACTCTACATCTTATGAGGCTTTCTCTTTTGCTAGAAAAACATTTGTAGGTAGTGAATTTATAAAACTTTGGTACCCAGATAGGGTAACAAGGCTATATAATCGTGAACTTTGTGGCTACTCAACTGTAGGCGGTCATGCAAAAGTTGAGAGTAAAAATATAAAAGCGCTAGATGCAGATATGCTTCACTACTCTTATGAAGATTATGGTCAAATGATAAAAACAACTCATAAGTTTATAACTCGTGGTGCAAAAATAGCCCATGAAGATGGCAAAAGAGCTTCATCTTTTGACCCATTTTTGCATGGAATGGGAGCTTTATTTAAAGCACTTATCTTAAAAGGCGGTGCTTTTCATGGAGTAAATGGTTGGAATGTTGCGGTAATATCTGCTTTTAGCTCGTATATGAAGTATGCTTTGATGTTGGAGATGCAAAAGAGTGAGTAAGTTAACTGTCATAGAGTTATGTATGTCGCCAGATTTAGGAGGGCTTGAGCTTTATATGCTTCGAGCTGCAAAGTTTTTAAGAGATGATTTTAATGTTATAAGCATTATAAATGAAGGCTCAAAACTAGAACAGTACTATAGTGAAGCCGATAATTATAAAATCATCAAAAAATCATCAAACCTTTTTATGTCGAGTGCTGCAAAAAAACTAGCTAAGATTATAGATGAAAACAGTGTTGATATTATCCATTTTCACTGGACAAAAGATATCCCTTTTGTGGTTCTTGCAAAACTTCTCTCAAAGAAAAAACCAAAGCTTGTTCAAACCAGAAACATGACAATGACAAGGTTTAAAAATGATTTTTATCATAGGTATATGTATAAAAACATAGACTTGATGCTGCCTGTAACTTACCAAGTAAAAGAGCAACTTAAGAGGTTTATACCAAAAAGAGTAAGACCAAATATCGAGGTTTTATATATGGGTTCAGACAAACCAGAGATGCTAAACGCCCATGAAGTAAAAAGCTTAAAAGAAGAGCTAAGTTTTGATGAAAAAAGTTTTAATATAGGAATGGTTGGACGCATAAATGAAGCTAAGGGACAACATCTGCTTATAAAAGCGGTTGATATTTTGGTAAAAGAAGGCTTAGATGCAAAGGCTTACTTTGTAGGTCACGCTATGAAAGAGTCATACTTAGAGATGTTAAAGAGAGATGTTGTGGAGAGAGGACTAGAAAACAACATTTACTTTTTAGGATTTATGAAAAACCCACATCATTTTTACCAAGTTTGTGATGCTGTTGTTCTTGCATCTAAGAGAGAGACCTTTGGACTTGTTCTTATAGAAGCTATGCAGGTTGGAACTGCGGTTGTTGGGGCAGATAGTGGCGGAGTAGTTGAGATCATAGATGATGGGCAGACTGGACTACTCTTTGAGTCTCAAAACTATGAGAGTTTAGCTAAGACTTTAAAAAAACTTATAACAAATCCAGAGTTGGCATCGAGCATAGCAAAGAGTGGACAAAAAAAGTGTGATGAAATGTTTTCAAATGAATTGCAGTTTGAAAAACTAAATAATATTTTAAGGAAATTCAGTGAAAGTTAGCATAATCATAGCAGTTTACAAAGATATAGAAGCCTTAAGCTTAATAATAGAGGCTCTAAAGAAGCAAACTTACAAAAACTTTGAAGTAGTTGTTGCAGAGGACAATGACTCTGATGAGATGAAAAAATATGTTGCATCCATAGAGGGCTTAGAAGTCAAGCATACATTTCAAAAAGATGATGGTGTTAGAAAATCTAGATCTCAAAACAATGGCATCTTAGCATCTAGTGGAGAGTACTTGATATTTTTAGATGGAGATATCATACCTTACTCTACTTTTGTACAAGGACATGTTGATTTGGCTCAAAAAGATAGAGTCCTAGCTGGAAGAAGAGTGAATTTAAATGCAGAACTTACTAAAAAGTTTCGCAATAAGTCACTGTCTTCATATACTCTAGAAAAATTCTATTTTTTACTTGGTTTTGCTTTAATGTTTGATAGAAATGCAAGATTTGAGCAAGGTATTCATATAGATGCAAACTCTATTATTTATAAATTATTTATATCAAATAGAAAACGAAATACAAGTCTAATAGGTTGTAATTTCTCTTGTTATAAAGAAGCTATGCTTAACATAAATGGTTTCGATGAAAGCTATGGAGAGTCGTCTTTGCCTGATGATATGGACTTAGATTGGCGTTTTCGTGCTTATGGACTTAAGCTTCACTCTTGTAAAAATGTAGCAAATACTTTTCATTTGTATCATAAAAAACAAGACAACCCTACATCACAAGAACAGTGGGATAGATTTAATAAAAATAAAAAAGAGAAGAAGTATGTTTGTGATGAGGGGCTGAGTCTGCATATTATTTGATTTTTGATCTTAAGAACTTTAATAAAATTAAAACAGCTAACTTTACGAGGATAAAATGAATATATTAATTACAGGTGGTGCTGGTTATATTGGCAGCCATATTATTAAACAACTTTTAGTTTTAAAGATACATAGGTTAACAATTGTAGATAACTTTCAGACAGGTTTTGAAGAAACTATAAACACATTGAAGCAATATGGAGATTTTGAATTTATAAATCAAGACTTAAGCAATTGGGATGAAATTGAAAATATTTTTATAAAAAATAACTTTGAAGTAGTCATGCATTTTGCAGCTAGTCTGTTAGTTGGAGAATCTATTAAAAATCCTACAAAGTATTATATTAATAATACTTCAAATAGTGCAAATCTTGTAAATCTTTGTAGCAAATACGGTGTAAAAAAGTTTATATTTAGTTCTACTGCTGCTGTATATGGTGAACCAAGTATAGATAAAATGCCTCTTTGCGAAGAAACAATTACAAATCCAATAAATCCTTACGGTTATTCAAAACTCTTTACGGAACAAATTATAAAAGATATGTCAATTGCAGATAGAAATTTCAAGTATATTATACTTCGATACTTTAATGTAGCAGGTGCAGAAGAGAGCCTTAATATAGGCGAATGTCATGAACCAGAAACGCACCTTATTCCACTGGTGGCTAAAACGGCTTTAGGAAAAAGATCTAAAATTATGGTTTTTGGAGACGATTATAATACGAACGATGGAACATGTATTAGAGACTATATTCATGTAGATGATTTAGCTTCTGCACATTTGGCTTGCTTGGAATATTTAGAAAATAATGATAGTAATACTTTTAATTGTGGTTACGGACATGGTTTTAGTGTAATGGAAGTTATACAAACTATTAAGAAAGTTAGTAATTGTGATTTTGAAGTTGAAATTACAAATAGAAGACAAGGAGATCCAGCTATATTAGTGGCCAGTAATAAGAAAATTTTGAAACAAACAAGCTGGAAACCTAAATATGACAACTTAGAATTTATATGTAAAACTGCTTTGGAATGGGAGAAAACAATTAAATAATAAAGTGATTACTGACTAATAATTATCTTAAAAGCTCTATATACTCCATAGCTTCACGCTTAGGAGAGAAAACAACTTTTGCTTTTTCAATATTTAGATAAGTTAGTCTTTTTTCTTCTTCTAAGTTTTGTGCAATATATAATAATCTTTCTTTGAGAGCTTTTAGAGATTTGTCTTCCACAAGGTGTATATGAAAACCCATTTCACCGAAGTTGCTTATGGCGGTATTATCAAATGCTAAAACTATGATACCGTGTGAAATTGACTCCATCATGACATTTCCATATCCTTCATCAGGAGTGGGAAATATAAAAATATCGTGCTTTTTATACTCATCATATATCTTGTCAGTAAAGCCGTTTATGTGTATATTTTCTCTGTAGTCTATACTATTTAAAAGCTCTTTTAGCTTCTGTTCGTATTTTGAATCAGCAGGACCATAGTTATCAAATTTAAAGTCTATATTGTTCTTGTGTAGTATTTCACAAGCTTCTATAGCCTTGTCTATACCTTTTCCTGATGTTACACGACCTGCATGAAGTAGTCTAAGTGTTGGTGAATTTGTTGATTCGAGTGTCGATAATTTGTTTGCTAAAGATGGAACAATAACTTTTAAGTTAGTGTTTTTGCCAAAAGGAGTTATGAACTTTACATTACCTGACATATATTTTGAAATAGCAACATGAGTAGAAACATCAGAATAAACTAATCTATGAAAGAGCCCTTTTTTTGGATGAGACTTTATTGTTCCGTGCCTTACTATGAGGTTAATATCAAGTCCTAAAAAAGCAAAATAAAGTGATTTCATCTCAGATGCACCAACAAATATAACATTTTTAATATTATGTTTTTTTACTATGTTCCTAACTGAGAAAATAATAGAAGGACTCATGAGTGTTGTACTAAAATTAATAGTTTCATATTTTAAAGATTTATAGTCTGGATTTTCATGACACTCTTTATGTATAAAAGTATTCTCTTTTACTATGTAAGTTACATCTATATAGTTGCTCAATACCTTAGTTAGCTTTGTAGCAGCTAGTTCCATCCCACCTATATGATGTGACAGACATATAACCGCAGTAGCTTCTTTTTCTATGTTCATTTCTTCTCCAAATACCACTCAACAGTCTTAACAATCCCACTCTCAAAATCCTCATCAGCCTTCCAGCCAAGTTCAGTTTCTATTTTTGTGGCATCTATTGCGTAGCGTCTATCGTGTCCTGCTCTATCTTTTACAAAGGTTATTAGGTTTTTATAAGAAGTAAGCCTCGAACGAGTTCGAG
>CAYWVG010000051.1:0-10612 GCA_964461645.1 uncultured Sulfurimonas sp.
TTTTGGAGAGTTTTGTAGTGCTAATTCTAAAGACTCCTCTAGTGTTAAGGCAAAAAGCGTGCTATAAAAAAGCAGAAATATTAGTGCTATTTTCATGAAATTTCCTTTGCGTTTTCATCTTTTTTAAAACTTAAAAATAGATATAGAAGTGCTGGTGTCACTAAGATAGTAAAAACCATAGAAAGAGCCAAACCACCAGTGATAACTGAGCCTAAACCTCTGTAAAACTCACTACCTGGTCCTGGAACTATAACAAGAGGTAACATTCCAAAAACAGATGTTAGTGAGCTCATAAAGATAGGTCTAAGTCTTGAGCGAGTAGCTTCTACTATTGCCTCTTTATATACCATAGCACTATGTTTGATATTGTTTAGTGACTGATGGACTATCAAAATAGCGTTGTTTACAACGATACCGATGAGTATGATAAAGCCTAGCATCGTAAGAACATCAAGTGGTTGTGGGGCTACATACATATTTGTAAGCTTTAGCCCGATAAATCCTCCAGCTGTAGCCATTGGAACTGTAAACATGATAACTAGTGGATACAAAAAGTTAGCAAAGAGTGCACTCATCAAAAGGTAGATAATGATTAGAGCAAAAAGCAGATTCCACTTCATAGATTCTATGGTTTGAGCTAGTTTGTCCGCTTTTCCTGCTAGTTTTACTTTTGTAGAGTCCTGCAACATTGTAGTTGGTACTGTTTTTTCGATGATAACTTTTAGCTGCTCAATACTCTCTTCTAGTGTCATAGTAGTTGGCGGTGTCACTTGAAGCGTGATGGTTCTTTTGCCCTCAACGTGACGAATCTTAGTGATGCTAGTAGTATGAAGAAGTTGCGAGAGCTCAGATATAGGAACTAGCCCTGCATTTGGTGTTGCTATCTGAGTCATATATAGTGCCTCTGGCGAGTTAATAAGCTCATCATCTGACTTTAGTATCAAGTCAATTGACTTGGCACCATCTGCTGTATATTCACTAATCTTTCTTCCATCAAGTAAGACATCTGCTGCAAAACCAAAACTTCGACTATTCATCCCAACGCTTGCGAGTGCATTTCTATCTGGGATAAGTAGAGCCTCTGGAAAAAGGACTTCTATGGATGGAACTGGACGAGTTTGAGCGCCCTTCATCTCTTGAGAAATCGCGCCAAAGAGCATCCCCCCTATCTGAGTCAATTTCTCCATATCGTCACCGCTTATATCGATGTCTATATTTCTACCCTCACCTATTCCTTGCTCAAAAACACCTCTTTGAAGTGAGATGCCAAACACCCCAGCAAAACTATTTACTGCTGGCATCATAAAAGGGACATATTCTGCTGCTCTACTCTCTTCTGTTGATATCATCCCTTGGATAATTAGATCTTGATATGAGACAAAAAACGTATGTTTTATAGGCGGAATGCCTCCCACATCTTTGCTATAGTGAGGTTTCATATGCTCATGAAGTTTTTTTCCTATCTCTTTTTTTTCATCTTCAGAGAGACCTGGAGGTGGGATAAGTATGTTCATCACTAAGTTTTGATTACCTTGAGGTAAGTACTCCATCTTTGGAAAAAAGATAAAAATCAAAAATCCTGAAAGAGCACCCATAGATATGATGGTTACAAACTGGTTAACTCTTCTTTTTAAACTCCACTCTACTGAGTTCATAAAAAAAGCAGCTACTTTTTTTGCCATAGCTACTAAGAAAGAGTCTCTTGGTTTAGTTTTTACTTCATGTTCTTTTTCATGGTCAACTTTACTTACCTTTATAAACTGCGTCCAAAGCATTGGAATAACAGAGATTGAAACAAAAAGAGAGAAGGTGATAGCCGCAGTAACAGCTATAGCTATATCTTTAAAGAGTTGTCCTGCTTCTGATTGTAAAAATATAACAGGTAAAAAAACTGCAATAGTTGTAAGTGCGGATGCAACCAAAGCACCCCAAACTTCTACAGTTCCATCATGAGCTGCATCAAAAGGTTTTTTGCCCATCTTTAAGTGTCTA
This sequence comes from uncultured Sulfurimonas sp., assembly GCA_964461645.1. GTDB lineage: Bacteria > Campylobacterota > Campylobacteria > Campylobacterales > Sulfurimonadaceae > Sulfurimonas. The sequence goes on from CAYWVG010000051.1 coordinate 1,993, forward strand.
TCTATGTTTTCAAGCACAACTATGGCACTATCTAGGAGCATCCCGACTGCAAAAGAGATCCCTGCTAGTGAGATTGTGTTTAGGCTTCTATCCATTGCATTTAAAACTATAAAAGTAGCCACAATACTAATAGGAATAGCAGCTGAGACAACAGCAGTTGGTAACAGCGAACGCAAGAAAAGTAGTAAAATAACAATTGCTAAAATTCCACCAACTGCAATATTTTGTTGGACTAATTCAATAGCACCTTGTATATACCCTCTTTGGTCAAAAAACCAGTCAAGATGAATTTTATGCTCTGGAAGCACATTTGCATTTAGGTGCTTAAAAACCTCTTCAACTTGGTTTGTAGTCTCAACAACATTGGCTGATGGCTCCATTCTAACACCATAGATAAGTGCTTTATTTAGTACATCACCACGTGATTGTAAGATGTTTGCAACTACTTTTGCATGGCCTTTTGAGATGATAGCTACTTCGCCTAAACGAATGCTTTTTACACCATCATTAAAGAGAACCATCTGCTCTAAGTCTTCTATAGTTTTAAATCTAGCAGAAGTTCTAACGCGATATGTTCGTCTATCTATATCTACTGTTCCAGCAGCTGTATCTATATTTTCAGACACAATTTTATTTGCAACTTCTTCTATAGTTAAAGCATGAGCTGCAAGTTTTGCAGGTGAGAGTCTTATGTGAAGTTCATCTAATGTACCACCAGGAACGAAGATGCCAGCAACTCCAGGTATGCGTTCAAACTGCTCTTTTATATCGTTATCTAAGTATGTCAGATATGTATCTATATCCCTATCATTATCATCATCTGCGATAAATCCCATCCAAATTGTAGGCGATGCTGTTGAACCAGCTGATTGGATGATTGGTTTTTCAACATTATCAGGATAGTTGTCAACTTGATTTAGCTTGTTTGAGACTTCAAGTAGAGCCTTATTCATATCAGTTGAGACATCAAAAGTCAGTGTAATTTCAGATATATTATCAGACGCCATAGCCTCATAACGAACTAAGCCTGGAGTTGATTTTAACTGGTCTTCTTGTTTTTGGACAATATCTCGCTCAATCTCACTAGGAGTAGCACCTGACCATACTGTAATAACACCTATTTCAGGCTCAACTACATTTGGTGTAAGTTTATATGGAAGCTGCGTTAGAGCAACCAAACCAAACATAATAATTAAGAGAACACCTACAAAAATAGTTACAGGTTTTTTTATAGACAGATCAATAAAGTTCATTAATTGCCCTTCTCAATTACACTCATATTTGGAAAAATTCTCTCATTTCCTTTTGTGACAACACTTTGACCAACGCTAAGTCCATCACTAAGGATTGCAGCTTCATTTTGGCTATAGTTTACTACTTTGACATTTAACATCACTGCCTTTGCATCTACTACGCTAAAAACAACATAACTGCCAAATCTTTTGATAACTGCATCGCGGGGAACTAGTAAAACTTTTTGTTGCTTTAGAGTTGGAACTTCTACATCTATTCTCATCCCTTCTATAAGGCTATTTTCTGATGCAAAAGAGAGTTTTATAGGAAGAGTTCGACTCGCAATATCTGCTAGTGGAACTATACTTTTGATGCTTACTTCTATATCTTTTTCATCTATCTTTGCTTGAAGTTTTTGTCCCTCTTTTAGTATGTTTAAAAGTTGGCTTGGAACATTTACTACAGCCTCTATGCTTCTTGGATCTACTATATTTAAAACACTACTACCCTCTGTTACCCACTCACCTATATCTACATTTCTCTTTACAATCACGCCATTAAATGGTGCTTTTATACTCATTTTTTCAAGTTGAATATTCATAGATAAAAGTTCTGCTTTTTGAGACTCTATCTCAGCTTTTAAAGCTTCAAGAGTATAAAAAGTATTGTCATGTGAGCTTTGAGCTATAGAGTTTTTCTCTAAAAGAGCATCTGCCCTTTGAAGATCTTTTTGCTGTTTTTTAAATTCAGCCAAATAAGAGTCTAACATAGCTTTTTTTGCTTTTATATTTGCCTCAAGTATTGAACTATCAAGTCTTACTAAAATTTGACCTTTTTTTACCGATTGAGATTCTTTTACAAAGATTTCATGCACAGCGCCTGCACTTTGTGATGCTAAGTTAGAGTTAATATCATAATACAATGAGCCTACATAGCTTTGTAATGCTGATGAATAGCCCTCTTTTACAATCTTTGTAACAACCAAAGAACCTTGTTGTTTCTCATCTGCGGCATGTATATGTAAAAATAAAACTACACACAATAGTAAGTATTTCATATGATTAGATTTCCTTATATTTTATCTTGCTCGAAAGATATCATATACTCTCTTAAACTTTCTTTTTGTATTAACATTTACTTAATGTGCTTATCAGTGTATAATTTGCTCCATGAATTCAAACGAGCTAATCTTACATTTAAGTAACAAAGACAAAAAAATTTCTAATGGTAGTGACATAGGTTATGTATCTCTGCCTCTTATTCTAATATCTGATAAGATTCTATCACGAATCGCTTTGCTTCTAGAGAAGAAATACTCCATCTCTACTAGTGAGCTTGATGTTCTATCCTCACTTCACTCTTGTGTAGATGAAAAGCACACTCTCTCTCCTACAAAACTTTATGAAAAACTTTTTTTCTCCTCAGGTGGAATGACTAAAGTTTTAAAAAAATTAGAGACAAAAGGTTTTATTAAAAGACTAGATAATAAAGATGATAAAAGAAGTAAACTTGTCCGCCTAACAAAGAGCGGTAAGGGGATGGTTGAGAATTCTCTTAGAGATGTTATAGAGCTTGAAGAAAAGATGTTTAGCCATGTAAATACTAAAGATAGAGAGTCATTATCTGAGCTACTTTTTAAAACTCTTGATGGCATCAAAGAGTAAAAAAAGCCTATACACTTGACTTTAGAGGGTTTATTATTGTAATATCCTCTCATTAAAACTAAAACAATCCCCTGCAACACATATCCGAAACTAAACTAAGGTAAATACTTAATGAGTGAAAACAATTCACAAACACCCCGCAAAACAGCCCCAAGAAGCAACACAAAATCAAGAACACATAAACCAGTTAAAGGTGCTAGCGTAGAAGAATTGCGCACAAAAAGTATTGAAGAACTCGTTAGTATTGCTTCAGAGTTAAATGTAGAGCATCCAAATGAATTAAAAAGACAAGATGTTATATTTGAAATCTTAAAAGCTCAGACTGAACAGGGTGGTTTCATCCTATTTAGTGGAATTTTAGAGATTATGCAAGATGGCTATGGATTTATCCGCTCCATAGATAAAAGTTTTAATGAGAGTATAAACGATGCTTACGTGTCAAATACTCAAATCCGCCGTTTTGCTCTAAGAAACGGAGATGTTGTAACAGGACAAGTTCGCCCTCCAAAAGACCAAGAACGCTACTACGCGCTTATAAAGATAGAAGCTGTAAATGGCTTACCTCCTGAAGAGAGTAAAAAAAGACCTCTCTTTGAAAACCTAACTCCACTCTACGCTCTAGACCAAATCAAACTTGAATACAGAGAAAAAGGCTTAACAGGTCGTATGATGGACCTTTTTGCTCCGATTGGTAAAGGTCAAAGGGGCCTAATCGTAGCACCTCCAAGAAGTGGTAAAACTGAACTTTTAAAAGAAATAGCTCATGGTATTTCTACAAATCATCCAGAGATTGACTTAATTGTTTTACTTGTTGATGAGAGACCTGAAGAGGTTACAGATATGGAAAGAAGTGTAAAGGGAGATGTATATAGCTCTACCTTTGATATGCCAGCGAAAAACCATGTTAAAGTTGCTGAGATGGTTATAGAAAAAGCAAAAAGAAGAGTTGAACTTGGTAAAGATGTGGTTATCCTTCTTGACTCCATCACTCGCCTTGCTCGTGCTTACAACACTGTAACACCATCAAGTGGTAAAGTTCTCTCTGGTGGTGTTGACGCAAATGCTCTACATAAACCAAAGAGATTTTTTGGAGCAGCTAGAAACATTGAAAATGGTGGAAGCTTAACCATTATCGCAACTGCACTAGTAGACACTGGAAGTAGAATGGATGAAGTTATCTTTGAAGAGTTCAAAGGTACTGGAAACTCTGAGGTTGTTTTAGATAGAAAGATAGCAGAGAGAAGAATCTTCCCAGCTATAGATATACTAAAATCTGGAACTAGAAAAGATGAACTACTTATCGGTCCTGACACTCTTCAAAAAGTATTTATCCTCCGTCAAATGCTACACAAACAAGACAATGAAGTTGAAGCTCTTAAGTTTATCTACACAACAATGGGCAAAAAAGAGACTAATGCTGAGTTTCTAGAGAGTATGAATACTGAAAAATAGTCCAATTTTAAGCATAACCACAATAAGAGGAATTTACTAGGGAATCTACTTCCCTTTGTAAAGGAGACAGACAATAATGAAAATAGGTGTATTTGACAGTGGTATAGGTGGTTTAACAGTTGTAAAATCACTTCTACAACATAGTTTTTTTGAAGAGATTATCTACTTTGGAGATACTGCTCGCGTTCCTTATGGTATCAAAGATAAAAACACCATCATTCGCTACGCCATAGAAGCAGTTGAGTTTTTTAAAAACTTTGAGCTTGACCTTATCATTGTTGCTTGTAATACTGTAAGTGCTTATGCACTACAAGAGATGAGAGACAATACATCTTGCCCTGTTATTGGCGTTGTCGAAGCTGGTATTTTAGCTACTGTAAACTCACTTGCAAATAAAAACTCAAACATCCTTATCATTGCTACAAAAGCTACTATAAACTCAAAAGCTTATGAGCTTGGCTTAAATGAAAGAGGATATAAAAATCTTCAAGCAAAAGCTACGGGACTTTTTGTGCCCATAGTTGAAGAAGAGATATATAGTGGAGAAATTTTAGATGCAACACTAAACCACTACTTCAAAGATATAAAAAAACCTGATGCCATCATCCTCGGATGCACCCATTTTCCACTTATCTCTGACGCTATTAAAAATTACTTCTGTAATGATTGTGCAATTATTCACTCAGGTGATGCTATTGTTGAGTATTTGGAGCGTGAATTTGAGTTTACTCACAAGTATGAAAAACCTACTTTAAAGTTTTTTGCATCAGAAAACCCAGATGCACTGAAAGCTATCGCATCCAAGTGGTTATCTCTTTAAAATTTATCTTTATTACTTTTTTAAAAAAGCAATCAAAAAGCATGTCACGAGTTGGATTTTTTTACGCTTGTCTAGTTCCCAAGTTTTACTTGGGAGCGAGGTTAAAATGCAACTGTTTGAGGCGTAGCCGAGTTTTGAATTTTTAGAAGTTTATTTGTTGTTTCTTGGGAACCTCACAAAGTGAGGCTCGAAGCCTGTTGCAAGAGTTTTTGCTTACTTTTTGCGGTCAAAAAGTAAGAAGAGGATGACTTTACTTTGTTATAAACATATAAAAAGGCTTGTCGGCTAGTTGCATATCTATCCAAACACCGTTGTTCTCGCCTATATGTCCTTGAGTCGCTTTTAAAGAGTTGTAAGTCTTTGGCAGATCAAACAAAAGCTTAGTATCTTTTCTATCAAATGCAGTCTTTATAGACCCAGTTATGATGTTACAAAATTCACCTACTCCATCTCTTAGAGTGTCCATATCATTATCACTAATCTTCTCACCTAAAAGTGACTCTAAAGCTATAATTGCTAAGCTTTTTGGAAACACTAGTGTAAAATAACCCTCTAAATCGCCTTTGAAGTGCATAACAGAACAGATATTATCTACATCTATGCTTGTATCAAAACCTTTGATGCTATGAGCTGATTTTTGTGCTTGAAGCCCTGTAAAAGAGACAAGGGTCTCAACTGCAGTATCCATAAAAACGGGAAGATTTACAATAAGTTTTTTAGATAAAAGCAGTTTGCCTTTGGACTCTGATGCATTTTTCATCTTTTCATTTAAAGCACTTTGCGTTATGATAATATCGTGAGCTTTTTCTTGCATTCTCTCTTGAAACTCTTTTTGATCTTTTGCACGGATCACAGAGTATCCATATTTTGAGAGCTCACTTGCCAAGTCTTTTGAGTTATGCTCATCTTCATCATAAAGTAAAACACATATAGTTTTTTTGTAAACTTTTGGGTCTAGAAAAAGGGTAGCTACATCTGTGTTTTTAAAGAGCTTTACTTTTGTGCCTTTTGCAACCCTCTTTAATATTTTGAAAAGTTCAATATCGTAGTCAATGATGGCAAAACTCAGCTCAGTGCTTTTTGCTAGTGCATCTAAGAGCTTCACTAAAAAAACTAAAGCTTCACTGTTTTCTTTATATATGGCACTTTTTAAAGAGACTAAAACAGCTTTAATTTTTTGTTCTTTATACATCTCTAGCTTTGAAATTATCAAGCCTTGTATCAACCTAGCATTACGATCTTCAATAATACCCATAAAGTTTACAACTGCAATATTTCTACTCTTTACATTCATTTCTTACTCTTAAATTTGATACTGAAATACTATCATCGCTTGCTTTAAAATCTCCTATAAGATTCTGCTTTAAATCATATTTTAACCCTTTAGATGTTAGAATCTTCAAAATTAAATCTGGAGTTGCATGTGAAAGAGTCTTCTGAAGTATTAGCAAGAAAGTATCGTCCATCAAACTTTGATGAGCTTATAGGTCAAGAGACAATTTCTCAAACTTTATCTTTAGCACTTGATTCAAAAAGGCTCTCTCATGCTTACCTTTTCTCAGGTCTAAGAGGTAGTGGGAAAACTTCAACAGCTCGTATTTTTGCTAAGGCACTTATCTGTGAAGAGGGCGTTTCACACAAACCTTGTGGAGTTTGTCAAAATTGTATCTATGCTCTACAAAACCGTCATATAGATATTATAGAGATGGATGCTGCTTCAAACCGTGGTATTGATGATATAAAAGCTTTGGTTGAGCAAACTAAATATAAGCCCACTAGTGCAAGATTTAAAGTCATTATCATAGATGAAGTACATATGTTAAGTACTCCTGCTTTTAACGCCCTTTTAAAGACTCTTGAAGAGCCTCCAAGTTATGTAAAATTTATCCTAGCAACAACTGACCCTCTAAAACTACCAGCAACTATACTTAGTAGAACTCAGCACTTTAGATTTAAGTCCATTGCAACTAAAAAAATTGTTGACCATATAGCGCATATTTTAAACCTTGAAGAGATAGAGTACGAAAACGATGCACTAGAGATTTTAGCAAGAAGTGGAAATGGAAGCCTAAGAGACACTCTAACCCTGCTTGACCAAGCCATCATCTACTCTAAAAATCATGTCGATGTAAATACAGTTACAGATATGCTGGGTCTTGTTGATCCTAAATTTATCATGGATCTATTTAGTGCGGTTTTTGCAAAAGACTACGCAAGGCTTGTTGAGTTTACTAAGATATTGGAAGATTATGAAGCTGAGATGGTTGTAGATGAGCTCATCGTCTACCTTAAAGAGAGAATGTATAATCAAGATGCACTCTACTCTACTCTAGTTTTGGATAGATTTTTTAGAATCTTAAGTGATTCAAAATACCTCTTTAGTATCAATGCTGATGGCTCTTTTGTTCTCTCACTAATCTTTTTTAAGATGGTTGAAGCTCTTCGCATCAAAGAGGTTGATCAGATGATAGAATCTTTGCAAAAAGAGGTACAAAGACCTCAAATATCAAGCATCAACATAGAACCATATGAAAGTGTTTTAGAAGATACAAATGCTCCAAAAGAAGATAACATAACAGAAGTAGTTCTTCAAAGTAAACAAGAGCCCCAAGCGCCACAAGAGCTTCCAAACCTTTCACTTAAGATGTTTGATGAGTTAAAGCAAATGGTGAAAGACAGAAATGCACAACTTGGCATTTGCTTTGATGAATCCATAAGTTTTGTCTCTTATATAGATGACACTCTAACATGGGAGAGTTGTGCGGATGAAGATTGTAAAAAAGTTTTAACTCATGGCTTTTCAGTTATAAAACATCTTGTGCGCGATATCTTTGGTTTTGAGACAAAAATAAAACACCAAGCTTGCACCAAAGAGATAATCCAAAAAAAAAATGAAGTCACAGAAGAAGTAACTGAGTATGAACAAAGCACTTCTATGATAGAAGATGCCGAGATAGGAGGAAGTGCAAGTTGTGTAACTTCTTGCTCATCACCAAGTACAAAAGAGCTAGATAGCACAGATATCCAAAATGAGCCAATGGTACAAAAAGCCATAGAGCTTTTTGAAGCTACTAAAATAACTATACAATCAAAAATCTAATCAAAAAAAATCTCTACACAACAGAGATTTTCATCCTTACAAAACTCTAGTATATTTTTATAAGGAGTTGAATTTCTTCTTTTGATGGTTGCAAAATTTGCTTGAGTCATCTTTAGTGCTGATGCTACATCTTTATCTAAGATTTTTATTTTTTCATCTTTTGCTAAGTATAACCTTAAAGCTTCTATAACTCCGTGAAAATCTCGCATATATTCTCCTACTACATTTGTAGTAAAAATATAACTAAAGAAAAAATAATTCTCTATATTTATGACAATTTGTTGTTTTTTCTTTTTTGCTTGTCTTTTGAATGTAATCTTTTAACAATATTTTTTAGCTTTAAAGATATTT
>CAYWVG010000052.1:0-10536 GCA_964461645.1 uncultured Sulfurimonas sp.
AATACCTTATACCAATTACTAAATTCTAAATATTTTGAAGTAACGCATAATTTTTGCGACATTATTGCACACATCGTTTTGTTTTATCATTAAGAACTTTTGCTATAATCAATCGCAATTAAATAAAGGAAAGAAAAATTATGAGTAGTATTACAAAGAGAGTAACTTTTATAGCAAAAGAGGGTAGTGAGGCTAAGATGAAAGAGCTTTTAACTGCGATGGTTGAGCCGAGTAAAAGAGAAAATGGTTGTGTTTTTTATGATATTTATCAATATGCGGATAACAAAAGAAAGTTTATGGCAGTAGAGTCGTGGAGAGATGAGGCAGCACTTGATGGACATAAGGCATCAGCTCATTACGCTGTTTATAAAAGTAGTTATGAGCCTTTTTGTGAGCATAAATATAGTGATGAACTAGAGATTTTAGGATAAACTTTGAACTACTTAATGGCGATAGATGCTGGGACTGGAAGCATCAGAGCGGTTATCTTTGATGCATTGGGCAATCAGATAAGCGTGGCTCAAGAGGAGTGGACGCATCTGGCTGAAGATGGGGTTGATTCTTCTATGAGTTTTGACTTTAAGAAAAACTGGAAATTAACAGTTGGATGCATCAAAAAAGCCATCTCAGATGCAGAGATAAGTGGCGAAGATATTTTGGCTGTGAGTGCTACTAGTATGCGTGAGGCTATCGTGCTTTATGATGAAAATGACCGTGAGCTTTGGGCGGTTGCAAATGTAGATGCTAGGGCTTCAAAAGAGGTAAAAGAGCTAAAAGAGAGTTATGATGGCATCGAGGAGAGATTTTATGCGCTCTCAGGTCAGACTTTTGCTCTAGGAGCCTTGCCAAGACTTATGTGGCTAAAAAACAATAGACCTGAGGTTTATGAGAGAGTAGCCAAAATCTCTATGATTGGTGATTGGATTTTAGCAAAGCTAGGTGGTAAAATCTTTACAGACCCTAGTAACGCTGGGACTACTGGCATCTTCTCTTTAGAGTCTCGCAACTGGATGAGCGAAATGGCTAAAGAAGTTGGACTAAAAGATGATATCTTTGTTCCTTGTGTGGAAGTTGGAACTGTTATATCAAGCGTGAGCGAGAGCGTTGCAAAAGAGACAACTCTCTCAACAAGTACAAAAGTTGTGATGGGCGGCGGAGATGTTCAGTTAGGAAGCGCAGGTTTGGGAGTTGTAAACCTAGGTGATGCTGCAATTCTAGGAGGCTCTTTTTGGCAACAAGTTGTAAATATACCAAGCAAAACAAAACCTCCAAAAGATATGAGCATACGAGTAAATCCTCATGTTATCCCAGAACAATCTCAAGCTGAGGGCATCACTTTTTTTAGTGGCTTAGTTATGCGATGGTTTAGAGATGCTTTTTGTGAGATAGAAAAACAAGAAGCAAAGGAGAGAGGCGTAGATGCTTATGCTATCTTAGAAGAAAAAGCGAGCCGTGTTCCTGTTGGCTCACACGGCATCATTCCCATCTTTTCAGACTCTATGAAGTACGGTAAGTGGTACCATGCAAGTCCTAGTTTTTTAAACTTAAGTCTAGATGCAGGCATATGTAACCGTGCATCTATGTTTAGAAGTTTGCAAGAAAATGCAGCGATAGTCTCAAGTATAAATCTTGATAAGATAAAAAACTTTACTGGCGTTGAGATAAGTGAGATAGTCTTTGCAGGCGGTGCAAGTAAGGGAGCTTTGTGGTCGCAGATACTTAGTGATGTCTTAGGATGTAAGGTTAAGATCCCAAAAGTAACAGAAGCTACAGCTTTAGGTGCGGCTATGGCTGCTGGAGTTGGAGCTGGGGTTTATGCGTCTTTGAGCGAAGCGGCAAGTGAGCTTGTTACTTGGGGTAAAACTTACGAGCCAGATATGAATAACCATGAAATATATAAAGAACTTAAGAAAAAGTTCGAGAGTGCTTATGAAGCGCAACTAAAGTTAGTAGATGATAATATCACGACTTCAATGTGGAAGGCACCAGGTTTATAACCTAGATTAAAAGTGTTTTCTGAACTAGCTTAGAGGCGTAAATGCTCCTAAACTGATAATAATTCAAGGAAAAAAATGTATTTATTTACAAGTGAAGTAGTAAGTCCTGGGCATCCAGACAAATGTGCAGATATTATAGCAGACAGTATAGTCGATAGACTTATCATAGAAGATCCACAAAGTAGAGTTGCATCAGAGGTTTTTGTAGCTGGCAAACATGTCATCATCGGTGGCGAAGTTACATCAAAAGCAAAGCTTAGCGATAAAGATTATGAAAAAATAGTCAAAGATGCACTTATTGGCATCGGTTATGATGGAAAGAGTGCTTTTACAAAAGAGCAGTGTCTCTTTCCAGAGGATGTAAAAGTCCAAGTGCTTTTAAATCAACAATCACCAGATATAAATCAGGGAGTTGATCAAGAAGATGGCGAAACTGGAGCAGGGGATCAAGGCATCATGTTTGGATATGCTTCAAATGAGACAGCTGACTATATGCCAGCGGCCATTACTTATGCAAGAGTTTTAAGTGACAAAGTTTACCAATATGCACTAAAACATAACCATAAACTTGGAGTTGATATCAAGACTCAAGTGACACTTGATTATGGAACTAAAGAGAACTTTGAAAACTGTAATCCTCTTTCTATCCACACCATAGTAGTATCGGCTCCATCAAATGAAGATATGGACATCAAAGAAGTAAGAGAGCTACTTCAAGGGCTCATCGATGATGCTGGACTTCCTACAAATCTATACAATCCTAAAAAAACCATCATCCACCTAAACCCAACTGGCAGATATGTAAGCCACTCTCCACTTCATGATTCAGGTCTTACAGGTAGAAAACTTATAGTCGATAGCTTCGGCGGTTACGCTCCTATTGGCGGTGGTGCTCAGTCAAGTAAAGACTACACAAAGGTAGATAGAAGTGGACTCTACGCTGCAAGATGGGTAGCTAAACACATAGTTGCATCTGGATATGCTAAAAAATGTTCAGTTCAACTCTCTTACGCTATTGGCGTTGCAAAACCTACATCAGTTTCAGTTGATACTTATGGAACTGTTTGCGCTGGTCTTGATGATGATAAGCTTTCTACTTTTGTAGGCGAAAACTTCTCTTTAACTCCAAACTGGATTACGGCTAAGTTTGGACTAGATCGCCCAAGTGCAGAGACTTTTCTTTATGCTGATGTAGCAGCTCGTGGACAAGTTGGCCAGAGTGATTACCCATGGGAAAAGTTAGATGCTTTAGAGATTTTTAAGAAGTTGAAAAAGTAAAGATAGTATAAGGAAAAGTTTGAAAAGTTTATATGAAGATTCAAATGAGTTTAAGTCTGACTTAGACTTAAGAGTCTATACCTCAAGATTGCTAGGGCAAGATAGCTCTTTAGTTCTTCATGGTGGTGGAAATACATCTGTAAAGTCCACTGCTACAAATCTTTTTGGTAAGAGCGAAGAGATACTATATGTCAAAGGAAGCGGTTGGGACTTAGCAACCATCGAAGCTGAGGGCTTTGCCCCTGTAAAGATGGAGATGCTCTTAGAGATGGCAAAACTTGGTACTCTTAGTGATAGCGATATGGTAAAGTACCAAAGACTCGCCATGACAAATCCATCCGCTCCAAACCCCTCAGTTGAAGCGATTTTGCACGCTATTATCCCTTATAAATTTGTAGATCACACCCACGCAGATGCAGTTGTTACTATTACAAATACAGAGGAAGGTGAAGCTAGGATAAAAGAGCTTTACGGTTCTAGAGTTCTTATCATTCCATATATTATGCCTGGATTTGTACTTGCAAAACTTGTTTATGAGATGACAAAAAATCTTGAGTGGGACGAGATAGATGCTATGGTTCTTATGAATCATGGACTCTTTACTTTTAGTGATGATGCTAAAGTCTCTTACGAAAACACCATAAAGTTTGTAAGCATGGCTGAGGACTATCTCGCATCTAAGGGTGCAGTTATAGAGCTTAGCGAGGTTGAAACTTCGCTTTTAAAGGAAAAATTGCTAAACCTCGGAAGCGGGACTTTTGGGAATGCTAACCCGTGGCATTCTCCACTATGTGTCCCGTCAATGTGCGAGGATACTAGCTCCATCTCTCCTAAGGTGGAACTCTTAGAACTTGTCAAAATAAGACAAGAGGTCTCAAAACTTAAAGGTGAGGCCACTATCTCTTTGTTTAACGACTCTGCATTAGCTCAACAATTCTCAAAAGAGAATGTAGAGCAAATCGCTACAAGAGGACCACTAACACCTGATCATGTGATAAGAACCAAACGCATTCCTGCCATTGTCGGAGAAGATTTTAGAGCTGATTTGGCATCTTTTGTTAAAGAGTATGAAGAGTATTTTTATACCAATAAAAAAGATGAGACTATGTTAAATCCAGCTCCAAACTTTGCCATACTTAAAAACAGAGGAAGTCTCTCTTTTGGCAAAAGCATAAAAGAGGCAAAAATCATCCAAGATATAAATGAACACACATTTGAAGCTATACTAAAAGCCGAAAAATTAGGCGGATACAAGGCTCTTAGTGCATCTGAAATTTTTGAAGTTGAGTATTGGGAACTAGAACAAGCAAAACTGAAAAAGTCTTCATCTACACCAGAGTTTGAGGGTAAGGTTGCACTTGTAAGCGGACAGAGTGAAGCCTCATTTGCGAGTGCTGAGATGCTTCGTAAAAAGGGTGCATCTGTAGTCGTTCTTGGGAGTGTTGAAGATTTACAAAAGGCTGACTTTATAAACTTAAAATGTGATACAAAGCTAAGTGATGAGGTGCAAAAAGCGCTAGAATTTACTATAAAAAACTTTGGCGGAGTGGATATTGTCATAGCTCATAAAGATGAAGAAGAGTTAGTAAAACAGAGCTGTGAATTTTTAAAGTACGGTATAGATGCTAGCGTTTTACTTCTTGCATCTAAAGATGAAAAACTTGACTTTTGTGAGTCTGAGATTACTACAAATATATTAAGATTAGAGACTCTAAACCCAGATGCTGCAGAGTTAATCTGTGCAATGGCTCACCAACCAAAAGTAAAAATTTTAGGATAAAAAATGAACTTAAAAGAGAAGATAGAGCGAGGAGAGAGAGTCTCGTTTGATGAGGCACTTAGCCTTTATGAGATGGATTTTTTTGAGTTAGCAAAACTAGCTGATGCAAAAAGAGTAGCACTTCATGGTAAAAAAACATACTTCAATATTAACCGACATATAAATCCAACAAATATCTGTGCAGATATTTGTAAGTTCTGTGCATACTCAGCAAACAGAAAAAATCCAAACCCTTACACAATGACTCACGATGAGATAATGAACATCGTAAAAGATGTAGAGAGCCGCGGGATAAAAGAGGTTCATATAGTCTCTGCACATAACCCAGAGACTGGGCTAGAGTGGTATCTTGGCATCTTTAAGAAGATAAAAGAGGCATATCCAAAGATGCATGTAAAAGCACTAACAGCGGCAGAGGTTGACTTTTTAGCACGAGAGTATAACAAGAGCTATGATGAGATACTTGATCTGATGGTTGCAAATGGTGTTGACTCTATGCCAGGTGGTGGAGCTGAAATCTTTGATGAAGAGGTTCGTGACTATATCTGTAAGGGAAAAGTGACCTCCCAGCAGTGGCTAGATATCCATGAAAAGTGGCACGCAAGAGGCAAAATGTCAAATGTTACTATGCTTTTTGGTCATGTTGAGAGTAGGGCTAACCGCATAGACCATATGATGCGCATAAGAGAACTGCAAGACAAAAGCAAAGGTTTTAACGCTTTTATCCCTCTTGTATATCAGACAGAAAACAACTACTTAAGAGTTGAAAAAGATATAAGCGCAGATGAGATTTTAAGAACTATTGCCATCAGTCGCATAGTTTTAGATAATGTACCAAATATAAAAGCTTACTGGGTGACTTCAACTGTGAGCCTTGCACTACTCGCTCAAGAGTTTGGAGCAAATGACCTTGATGGTACAATAGAAAGAGAGTCTATAAACTCCGCAGCAGGAGCTAAGAGCGCAAACGGAGTTGAGTTAAATGAGTTTGTTGCACTTATAAAAAATAGTGGCTTTATACCCGTTGAGAGAGATAGCATCTACAATGAGATAAAGGCTTGGTAGGTTTTTTTGCTCCTCTACTTTGATAGAGTGTGAAATAACTCACAAGTAAGGCTTTAGCCTCGCCCATTTAGCGTGGCTTATAGTGGAGAACGCCATGGATTGGCGTTTCTAGAAGTTTCACTTCTGGAATAAAAATATAGTTATTTCACACTATAGAAACTAGAAAACTAGAAAAAATGAAGGTGGTAGGACATGGATATTTCGGTTGTAATCCCAACCTATAACCGAGAAGAAGTTCTTCAACGCGCCTTAGCATCTGTTTATGCTCAAACCTATAAACCAAAAGAAGTCATTATCATAGATGATGGCTCTACTGATAAAACTTCACAAATCTTAAAATTATTCCCAGATGCAAAGTACTATTTTCAAAAAAATGCAGGAGTCTCAAGCGCTAGAAATAGCGGCATCAAAAAAGCTTCATATGAATGGATAGCATTTTTAGACTCTGATGATGAGTGGCACAGGGATAAGCTTCAAGAGCATTTAGAGTTGCATCTAAATAAGCCAAAACTACTTATGAGCTATACAGATGAGAAGTGGATTAGAGATGCTAAAGAGGTAAAGGTTGCAAAAAAATATGCAAAAGTAGATAAAGATATATTTAGCTCCTCACTTTCACACTGCATAATAGCTCCATCATCTGCTTTGATGCACAAAAGTATATTTGACTCAGTTGGGCTTTTTGATGAGACTCTAGAGGTTTGTGAAGATTATGACATATGGCTTAGAGTCCTACTTAAACATCAGATAGGCTTAGTTAATAAGAAGCTTATCACAAAATATGGTGGAGCTGATGACCAGCTAAGTACAAAGTTTTGGGGCATGGATAGATTTAGAGTTTTGGCTTTAGAGAGTCTTTTAAAAGGGTTGAATCAGGAAGAAATATCTTGTGATATGTATGAGAAAAAAGAGATGATAAAATCAGAACTTTTAAAAAAATACACTCTTTTATTAAAGGGAGCTATAAAACATGATAAAATACAAGATATTATAATCTATGAAAAAAAGATAAGCGAATTGGTATGAAGTTTTTTTTAATATTTTGTCTATTTTTACCATCTCTATATGCAAAAAAACCAGAACTATTTTTACTCAATGTTTACAACAAAGATATAGATGTGACTTCATGGTACATGAGCGAAAAACTTGATGGCGTTAGGGCTTATTGGGATGGTCAAAAACTCATCTCTAGAGCTGGAAACGACTTTAATGCGCCTAGTTTTTTTACAAAAGATTTCCCACCACATGAGCTGGATGGTGAGTTGTGGAGCAAAAGAGAAGACTTTTCAAATATTAACTCAATTGTAAGTACACAAGATGATAAAGCCAGATGGAATGAGCTAACTTACAATATTTTTGAAGTTCCAAACGCTAAAGGTGGACTCATAAAACGCTTAAGCCTTGTAAAAGAGACGAGATATATAAAACTTATAAAGCAGATAAAAGTAAGAGATAATCAGCACTTAGAAGAGTACTTAAAAGAGTTAGAGAAAAAAGGCGCTGAGGGTTTAGTTGTTCGTGATGGAAGTTTGAATTATTATGCACAAAGAGATAACAACGCTCTAAAAGTTAAGAGCTTTATTGATGCAGAGTGCGAGATAGTTGGGTACACAAAAGGCAGGGGAAAATATAAAAATATGGTTGGCTCTTTATTGTGTAAGACGGAGTCCAAAAACATCATAAAAATAGGAAGTGGTTTAAGTGATGCACAAAGGGAGAGCCCACCACAAATAGGTGCTATAATTACATTTAAATATTATGGATTAACATCAAAGGGTAACCCTAGATTTCCAGTTTTTTTACGCATAAGAGATAAAAATTGATAAAAGAGCAGATATGAAATATACTCACAACTTTAACCCTAGCATCTCAGATGAAGATGTTTTTATAAAGATATTAAAAGAAAAAGAAGAGATTGGATACTATAATCTTGTACATCAAGATACAACTAGCTTTAAAGATTATGCAAATAGTGTTGTGCAATCAAATGTCGTAGTTATTGGTATTGGTGGGAGCACACTTGGGACTTTTGCCATCTACAAATACTTAAAACACTCAAAAAGTTTAAAAAAACAACTCTATTTTTTAGAAACAACTGACCCTATAGATATAAAGTCAAAACTTGAAGCCATAGACTTAAGTGACACTCTTTTTGTTGTGATTTCTAAGTCTGGAACTACAATAGAGACAGTTTCAATATTTAAATATATAAACTCTTTGATTAAATGTGATAAAAACAACACTATAGTCATAACAGAGAGTGATTCTAAACTCAACTATTTTGCAGAGAAAAATTCTATAAAAAGCTTTGAGATTCCTAAAAATGTAGGGGGGAGATTTTCAGTATTTAGTGCTGTTGGATTAGTTCCTTTAGCTATTGTAGGCATAGATATAGATGAACTCTTAAGCGGTGCTAAAAAGATATATGATAGCTTTTTTGAGAAAGAAGATGCATATGAAAGACTACTCAAAAAAGCGAGATTTTTTGCAGAATATAAAAATGATTTTAACATAAATGTTGTCTTTTCTTACTCTTCAAGGCTAGAGGGTTTTAATGACTGGTATATCCAACTTTGGGGTGAGAGTCTTGGCAAAATAGACATAAACTCTAGCCGACAAGGACTAACTCCCATTGGTATCATTGGCCCCATAGATCAGCACTCTTTTTTACAACTCATAGTAGAGGGAAAAAGAGATAAAACTGTTACCGTTATAAAGGTAGAAGACTTTGCAAGTGACTTAGAGATTCCACATGTTAAACTAGAAGGTTTAGAAGAGCTAGACTACCTAGATGGAATTAAATTTTCATATCTTATAAATCAACAAGCAGATGCGACTATAGAGTCTATAAACAACCTAAATGACATTCCATGTGATGTTATAACCATAGATGGCGTTAGTGAGAAAAGTATAGCTAGTTTAATGTATGAGTATGAGCTTTTAACATCTTTGTGCGCTAAATTTATGTACATAAATGCATATGATCAACCAGGCGTTGAAGCCGGTAAAAAGATACTCAAAGAGAGATTAAATGCTAAAGATTGATAAGAGAGTTTTAAATTTTTTAGTCATTATATTTTTTAGTCTTTTTACTTTTTGGTGGACCTTTTTTATCTTCCATCAGGAGTTTGAACTCTATATTGTTTTGAGTGTAATATTTATTCGTATGATTGCATCAGTAGCAATTTTTAGAGATTATTCCCTATCTTGGTCTAAAGTTTCTCAAAAGACTTTTCTTACAAAAAGTATAGTTTACATAGTTGCTTTTTTATTTTATGTACCAATTTTTTATGGAAAAATCAGGTTTTCTTTTATGGTCTCAGAACTTTTTATATACCTTTTTAGCATAAACTTTACCATGTATCTTTACTACTATATCATCAACCGCTCAAAGATTGAAAAAACAAAATCAGTAGTTATATATGGAGCAGGTAGAGCTGGGATAAAGCTAGAGAGTGAATTTGCTCACACCGAGTACAAGGTAAAGTACTTTGTAGATGATGAGAAGGTCTTTCAAAATCGTTCTATTGATACTATAAAAGTTATATCAAAAGAGAGGTTAAAGGAGAAGTTAAAATCGCAGAAGCATGACCTTTTAGTCATAGCCATGCCATCAGTCTCAAAAGAGATAACAAAGAAAATATATAACGAACTTAGTGAGTATTTTCATGAGATAAAAGTTCTTCCATCCATAGATGAAATACTTGAGTCAAAAGATTTCTCAGCACAACTAAAAGATATCTCAGTTGAAGACCTCTTAGCTAGAAATCCACAAGACTTGGATAAAAAAAAGATAGAGAGTTTTATAAAAGATAAAATCATTCTCATAACTGGTGCTGGGGGAAGTATAGGTGGTGAGATAGCAAGGCAGTGTGAAAAATTTGGTGCTAAAGAACTTATACTACTAGATAACAGTGAATACAATCTCTATAAAATTGCAGAAGAGATTACAAAAGTTGAGATAGTTTGCGTGATGCAAAGTGTGACAAATAAAGCTGCACTTGATGCAACATTTGAGCTACATAAACCGCAAATAGTAGTCCATGCAGCTGCATATAAGCATGTTCCACTTGTAGAAGCAAATATTGATGAGGCAGTCGTCAATAATATTTTAGGCACTAAAAATACAGTGGATATATCTATAAAATATAAGGTTGAAAAATTTGTGCTTATCTCTACAGATAAAGCCGTAAGACCTACAAATGTGATGGGCACAACTAAGAGAATATGTGAACTCTATGTGCAAAATGCCAAAGAGGATTCTACAGAGATAGTTGCGGTGAGATTTGGGAATGTACTAGGCAGCAGTGGTAGTGTTATTCCTAAGTTTAAGTCTCAAATAGAAAAAGGACAAAACATAACAGTCACACATCCTGATATCACAAGATACTTTATGCTTATTCCAGAAGCCTGTGA
>CAYWVG010000053.1:0-10080 GCA_964461645.1 uncultured Sulfurimonas sp.
TCATAACCTCAAATCCACTCTTTAAAAAGTAAGGCAGAGATATCGTCTCAAAACTTAAATCTTCCTCACGACAATTAAATGCAACTTGATGTTTTATCTTTGCATCTTCTAAGACTTTTTTACTCAAAAGTGTGTCGTTTATGCATCCGAGTGAGCAGTGAGTAACTAGGAGTGCTGATGCTTTAAACTCTTTTATCAAATCCACCATCATAAGCTCTCTATCTACGGGCACAAAAAGCCCACCAGCTCCCTCAATAATAAGAACATCACAATACTTCTCTAGCTTTTGCATAGCCATCTCTATCTTCTTAATATCTAGTTTTTCACCCCCAGATGCAACATATGGAGATGCTGGTAGTTCATAAGTTATGGGAACTATATCTTCTAGCGATATATCTTTAAACTCAGAGTTTAGCTCCACCAAAAGTGCCAATAACTCTTTGGCATCTTTGGCATCTTTATCTATCACTCCAGTCTCTATGGGCTTGATAGCCCCAACTCTAAGACCACGAGAAGCAAACTCCTTTAAAAGCAGTTTTGTAGTGTAAGTCTTGCCTATATCTGTGTTTGTAGCTGTAACAAAAATTCTTTTTTTCACATTTATCTCTACTTTGGTATAATCCCTTATTATTATATAAGGCATATTAATGAATCATTTTGAAGAGTATTGTACCAAATTTGTCCAAGCAGTAGGAAGTAAAGATGGAGCTGTAAGCCCTACCATTGTCTCCTCTGCATCTTTTTCCTACTCTACGCCAGAGATAGCTGAGGGCATCTTCGATGGAAGTGTAAAAAAACCTCTCTACGCTCGCATGGGAAATCCAACAAACGCAAAGCTAGAATCCATCATGGCGGAGATGGATCACGGAGTTGGTGCAATTGCTACAAGTTCTGGCATGGGAGCTACCACACTTGCTGTTATGTCTATAGTCTCAATGGGCGATGAAATCATCTCTATAGGTGGACTATTTGGTGGAACTTACGCTTTTTTCTCAGAGACTCTTTCTCGCTTTGGCGTTAAGCCACATTTCTTTGATGTTGATGACTTTGACTCAATTGAGAATGCGATAAATGAGAAGACAAAGATTATCTTTTTAGAGAGCGTTGGTAACCCAAATATGAAACTCCCAGATATCAAGAAAATAGCTGCTATTGCAAATAAACATGGGGTTGTGCTCATCATCGATAACACCACAACTCCCCTTTGCATCTCTCCTATAAAATTAGGAGCAGATATTAGTGTTTACTCAACTACAAAAATCATCTCAGGGAACTCTTCCGCACTCGGTGGTTGTGCAGTTTTTCGCGCAATTAATGAGGGCGAAGATAAGCTAAAATCTCCAAGATATGAGTTTTTACAAAAATTCATAAAAGGTGCTAAAGAGATGGCACTCTTTGCAAATGCGAAAAAAAGAGCTCTAAGAGACTTTGGAATGAGTGCAAATGCACATGCGAGTTATCAAACCCTACTAGGCTTAGAAACACTTCCACTTAGGCTCTTAAGAGTATCGCAAAGTATAGAAACAGTAGCATTAGAGTTAAGTAGAGCTGGGCTTGATATAAATCACCCATCACTTAGCTCACACAAGCATCATCAAAGATATATGAGTGATTTTAAAAATGGTTGTGGCTCTTTGTTTTGTATCGATTTTAAGAGTAAAGAAAAGGCATTTGAGTTTTTAAACAAGACAAAACTAGCTACTCTAACTGCAAACATCGGTGACAGTAGAACACTTGCTCTTCATATGGCATCTACTATATATAGAGATTTTGATGAGCAAACAAGAGAGTTTTTAGGTATATCTGATGGACTTGTCCGCATCTCCATGGGACTAGAAAATCCCAAAGATATTATAGAAGATTTTCTACAAGCGAGCAGATAGAGATGGCTACAAGAACTGATTTAGAGCAAGAAACTATAGTAGAAGTTAGATATCCTAAAAAATATAAGGTCTATTTACTAAATGATGACTATACTTCAATGGACTTTGTGGTTGATATCCTTATGAGCATATTTCATAAAAGTCTCTCTGAAGCACAAGAGACTATGCTTGAGATTCACAACAAAGAGAGAGGACTTTGCGGCATCTACACCCATGAGATAGCCGAAACAAAACTTATGCAAGTGCATAACAAGGCAAAAGAGAGTGGTTTTCCACTTAAAGCAGTAATGGAAGAAGAGTAAAATGATAAGTACAAGTTTAAATGATATATTTCAAAAATCAATTTTATATGCAAAAAGTTTAAGACATGAATATCTCACAATTGAGCATGTTTTTTTTATACTACTAAACTCAAAAGAAGGCTCAGATATCATACGAGCTTGTGGTGGAGATATAGAAGCGATGAAAGAGGCTCTTGGCATCTACATCGCAGCTAGTATAGAACCTCTACCTTTGAGCATCACACAAGACCCGTATGAGACCGTAGCACTCTCTAGGCTCATCGACAATATGATTATCCATCTTCAAAGTGCACAGCAGCAAAATGCAGATGTTGGAGATCTGCTAGCAGCTATCTTTGATGAACAAAAGAGTTTTAGTTACACCCTCTTAACAGAGCACGGGATATCAAAACTAGATATATTAGAGCTTATCTCTCACACAGATGACAAAGAGGCTAAAACTGATGAGTCATATCTTGGCAAATTTTCCATAGATCTGTTAAAAAAAGCAAAAGAGGGTAAAATCGACCCTGTAATTGGAAGAGAAAAAGAGATAAATAGGGTGATTCAGATACTTTGCAGACGCAAAAAGAACAACCCTATTTTAGTTGGTGAAGCTGGAGTTGGAAAGACTGCAATTGCTGAGGGCTTGGCTCTTAGCATCGTAAGTGGTGATGTACCAGAGATCTTAAAAAAAGCAGAACTTTTCGCACTTGACCTTAGTGCCATGCTAGCTGGAACAAAGTACAGAGGTGACTTTGAAAAAAGACTAAAAGGCGTTATGGATGAGTTAAAAGCACATCCAAATGCAATTTTGTTTATAGATGAGATTCACACGCTAATAGGTGCAGGATCAACCAGTGGAACAATGGATGCGGCAAATCAGCTAAAACCAGCTCTAGCATCAGGTGAGCTGACTTGCATGGGCGCTACAACCTTTGCAGAGTATAGAAACAGTTTTGAAAAAGATAAAGCGCTTAGTAGAAGATTTTCCAAAGTCGATATCGATGAGCCATCTGCAAAAGTGACCTATAAGATACTTCAAGGACTAAAAGGCAAATACGAAGAGCATCACAATGTCACATATACACAAAAAGCACTAAAGAGTGCAGTGGATTTATCAAAGAGATATATCACAGATAGATTTTTACCTGATAAGGCTATAGATATCATAGATGAGACAGCTGCATCTTTTCACTTAAAAGATAGAAAAAATAGAAAAATCACAGCTTACGACATAGAAAAAACCATCTCTAAAATCGTAGGCATCTCAAACTCTAAAGTAAGCAAAGATGAAACAAACGAGCTTATGAACTTAGAAGAAGAGTTAAAACTAAGAGTCATAGGCCAAGATAAAGCTGTAGCAGAGGTTGCAAAAGCTATAAAAATCTCTAAAGCAGGACTTACACCAGCAAACAAGCCTATAGCTTCATTTCTTTTCTCAGGCCCAACAGGAGTTGGTAAAACTGAGCTTGCAGTCTCTCTAAGCAAGGTACTTGGTGTAAACTTTGAGAGATTTGACATGAGTGAATACATGGAAAAACATGCACTTTCTCGTTTAGTTGGTGCACCCCCAGGATATGTTGGCTATGAGCAAGGAGGACTCTTAACTGAGGCTATAAAAAAACATCCATATACTGTTTTACTGCTAGATGAGATAGAAAAAGCTCATCCTGATTTGGTAAATATTTTACTTCAAATCATGGATAATGCAACTCTAACTGACAACAACGGCTATAAGGCAGATTTTCAAAATGTTATACTCATTATGACCTCAAATATTGGAGCGAGTGCGAGAGGCGTTATGGGATTTAACAAAGATAGCTCAATGGCTAAAGATGAAGAGTTAAAGTCTTTTTTCACTCCTGAATTTAGAAACAGACTAGATGCCATAGTTGAGTTTGAACAACTAAGCATCGAGACAGTTGAGCGCGTAGTTATGAAGTTTATAGATGAGTTAAATAGCGACTTAAAAAAGAAAAAAGTAACTATTAGCGTCTCGCAAAATGCTAAAGAGTTTATAGCTAAAAGTGCTTACTCAGCAGAGATGGGGGCTAGACCACTAAAGAGATATATACAAGACAACATCACAAATAAACTAAGTGATGAGATACTCTTTGGTAAACTAAAAAATGGTGGTAAGGTTGAAGTTGGTTTTAAAGAGAAGCTAATACTAAGATTTAAACAACTAGATGATTCCAAAGCTAAATAAGTACACTCTAGACTTCCCAGATGCAAGAGATGCCAATGAAGATGGCATCGTAGCGTGGGGAGGCGATCTAAATCCCTCAAGACTCATTAGAGCCTATCAAAACGGAATATTTCCTTGGTATGGCAAAGATGACCCCATCATCTGGTGGTCAACAAACCCTAGACTTATCTTAGAGCTTGATGATTTTAAGCTTAGTAAATCGCTAAAAAAAAGTATGAAAAAGTTCGAGTATAGATTTGATACAAATTTTAGAGGTGTAGTGATGCACTGTGCGAAAACTCCACGAAAATCACAAGAAGACACTTGGATACAAGAGGAAATCATAGAAGCTTACGAAGAGCTACATCACTTAGGTTTAGCGCACTCTGTCGAGACTTACTATGAAGGGAAGTTAGTTGGAGGGCTCTATGGTGTTGTTGTTGGTGGAGTTTTTTGCGGAGAGTCTATGTTTAGCCACAAAAGCGATGCTTCTAAGTCAGCGTTTGCAATTTTAGTTAAACATTTAAAAGAGTGGGGTTATGATTTTATAGATGCACAAGTTCCAACAGAGCATCTAAAGAGTTTAGGTGCAAAAGAAGTCTCAAGAGAGCATTTCTTGCAAATGTTACAAAAATCAAATATGCGACATATTGATAATATCTGGAAAATTGAACCCTCTGATTAGTCTATAGATTAGATTCCGTGTCAAGCACCAAATGACGGGACACGCATCATTTTGAACAAAAACTCTCATCCTGAACTTGCTTCAGGATCCAACCCAATACTCCTTCAGAGCATTCAATTCGCTAAAACTTCTATTTAATCAAAAAGTTCATTAACAATATAAAAACTGATTTTAAAATATAAGTTTCTTAGGAGCAGATTGCAATCTCCATAGATAAAGCAAAATCTCCTTTTGCTCTTTTTTAGTGTAGTTAAATTTAAACTCTGCCTCTTTTAAGTAACTTAAAAAATACTCACTTTTTACACCTTTATATGGTGCTATAAAGATTTCAAAAAATCTCCAAAACTTTGTAATTGTACTCTCGCTAGTTTTAAGTTTAGAGATGCGGTTAGTTAGCATAAATTTTTTGAATTCATTTTTATGCGTAATATTTAAGTTTTCGTCTCCAACTTTAGTCCTAAATCTCTTTAAAGATGGAAGCAAAAATGTATATGCTTTCTCCTTATATGCAAAAGTTATAAAGTTTTGTGACTCCATGATGTTAGCGTAATCTTTTTTTTTACTCTTACAGATATACATATACTCTTCAAACTCATCAAATTTACTTCTTTTATACTCATAATAATCATAAGAATGACTAATAAGTAGCTTTCGTATCTGCTCATATCTGTTAAAAACCACTTGGTAGCTAAGGTTTAGTTTTATGGCGCACGCTCTTGCTGTGCTTGACTCTACAAAGGCATCTAGCACATCGAGATCACGCTGTAGTTTTAAAAGGCTGTATTTTTTTGCACACGAAGAACACTTGACCATCTCATTTTTTAGCTTATATAGCCTGCTATTGCAGTAAAAACAAAGCTTTTGTTCCATTTTTAGATAAGACCTTACTTTTTTTAGAATGATTTTACCATTAATATCTCATAATCTCGCCATGATTAAAAAAATGATAATAACACAAGCACTTATATACTCACTCTTCGCTCACGATATCTGGATAGACGATGCACTAGTTCTTCACTACGGACATATGCACATGAAAGATTCACATGGAGAAGAAAAAGAGATAAAGAAAGAGGATATCAATAAGGTTTTTTGCTCTGCGAATTCAGATATATTTGAAGTGCAGAGTAAGGAGCTTAGCGCTAAATGCGACTCACTCTTTGTAGTCTTAAATGAGGCTTACTATACGAAAACACCCTATGGCACAAAAAAGCAATCAAAAGATAAAACTAAGATGGCAATTAGTAGCTTTAAGAGTATAGAGTCTGTTAAAAGAATCAATAGTGATGACTCTGTGCAGATTTTTAACAAAGGACTAGAGTTAAGTCTAACTAACAAGCTTTCTAATATAGAAGTAGGAGATAAGGCGAGGTTATTAGTTACTTATGATGGCATACCTAAATCTGATGTAAGTGTCGCTTATGCAGATAAGGTTAGGGGCGTTAGCGATAAAGATGGAAAGATAAATATACGAATCCAAGAAGCTGGACTTCAAAATATAAAAGCATCTCTGACGCTCAAAGGCGATGGCTTCAAGTGTGATGAGATTATAGTCTCAAGTACACTAAATATAAAGGTCTTAAAATGAAGATAATTTCTTTTTTGCTTCTCTTTGTAACTCTGCTTTTTTCTCATAATCTTATGCATACTGTCTCAAAAGAGCAGAGCGTAGTTGTCTCCTTTTCTTTTTCACAAAAGGATGATTTCTCATTTCAAAATTATGAAGTTTATGCACCAAGTAGCGAAATTCCATTTGCTGTTGGTAGAACGGATGCATATTCGCGAGTATCATTCTTACCAGATACGCAGGGCAAGTGGAGAGTAAAAGCGTTTTCTGAGGATGGTCATGGAAAGATTGTCAATATAGAAGTTGATGGGAATATGCTTCCATTGATGGATGCAAATAATAACAACACATTTATAAAAATACTCATTGGTATCGTGATACTTCTTGGTGTTTTTGGACTAATATACATTAAAAAAAAGGATAAGAAAAATGAAAAAAACTAGTATGCTTTTAGCACTCACAGCGACTCTTTTTGCGCACCATGGAGTTCCATCTATCAGTTTAGCAGGCGTTGAGGGTCCTGGTGCACCACTTGAGACTACTTCATCAGCAACTCTACCAGAAGGATCTTTGTTAGGCTATATGAAAGTTGATCATGCAAAATACAAAACATACACTCATGCACGAGATGGAGAAGCAGAATCAAGTGAATATTTTACATATGGTCTTGGTTATGGATTTAGTTCTTATCTTAGTGCCTATATATTTGTTCCTTACTATACAAAAACTCAAGATGATGCTTTTAAGACATCTGGCTTTCATGATATCTCATTTCAGTTTGTATTAGGTATGAAATACGATGATGGTCTGATGCTTACTCCAAGCAATGAGAGCTTAGATGATATGCAGGATTGGCACTTTACAACATCATTTAGTTTTACTCTACCAACAGGAGAGTCAGATGCTACAATGGCTGATGGTACGCTAATAGATCCAGGTATGCAAACAGGCTTTGGAAAGCCATCTTTTATGTTTGGTCTAAGTGCTACAAAATGGTTTGGAAATGATTGGACCCTAGTAGGAGATATGTCGTATAATAGATTTTTAGAAAATAAATATAGCGATGGATCTAAGGTGCGTTTTGGAGATGAAGTGAGAGTTAACACTGCTTTAGTTTATATGCTCTACTCAAAACCAGCTAGCAAATTACGCTTTGACTTTATTATGGAAGCGAACTATATGTATCTTGAGCGAGATACAGAAGATGGCAGTGGAGCTGAAGCAACAGGTGGTGAGATGATATATCTGACTCCAGGAGCAAGACTCTCCTACAAAACCACATCCGTTGCAGTTGGTGTTAAAATTCCTACATGGACAAATCTAAATGAAGAAAATCTACAACAAGGGGCTGAGGGTAAAGAGGATTATAGACTTCTTTTTACCTTTAGCGCACTGTTTTAAGAAGTAAAAGTGCATATACCTGATGGCTTTATATCACCTCAAACATATATACCCTCTATTGCCATCGGTGCAGCACTTTTGGCAATTGCATACAAAAAAATAGACTTAGATGTCGAAAAAATCCCTCTTATTGCTGGAGTTAGTGCTATCTCTTTTGTGATGATGCTAATAGCCATCCCTTTCCCTGGTGGAACTACTATGCATCTAAGCGGAATAGCAATAATATCTCTACTTTTTGGACCATGGATAGCCTTTAGTTCTATCTCATTGGTTTTGCTCATTCAAGCACTTTTGTTTGGAGAGGGTGGAATCACTTCTTACCCCATAAATATCATAGCAATGGCCTTTGTTGGGAGTTTTAGCTCTTACTGGTTTTATAAACTCTTTGCAACTCGTTCAAAAAACATAGCTATCTTTATGGCTGGTTGGACAAGCATATTCTTTCCAGCTATTTTAATCGCTATTGTCCTTGGCATCCAACCACTTGTAGCATCTGTTGATGGAACTCCACTCTACTTTCCTTTTGGGCTTAACGTTACACTTCCATCTGTAGTTATTCCACACATTTTTATAGCTATAATTGAGGGTTTAGTAACACTTAGTAGTGTAAAGTTTTTACGAACTCAATTTAGGAGTGTTTTTGGTGAGTGATAGAGCTTGGTTGTTTGTCTATTTGGCTGTTGTAATGACTTTAGGCTTTATACACAATGAATGGATAATACTCTCTAGCATCATTATAACAATGGTATTTGGAGGTAAAGCTAGGTTTAAAATCTTTAAAAAAGCACTACTTGTTATAGCCCTTTTTAATCTTAGTATCTCACTATCTTACATAATCTATAGCTTTTTTACTCCTGTAGATATTTTTGCTCTAGTTCTTATAAACCTTAGAGCTTTTGCGATTACTCTACTTACGTTTACACTTGTGAGACGGATAAACTTGCATAAAGCACTAGAATTTAGCAAGATATTAGCCATTTTATATGGTTTTACCTATGCACAAATTATATTACTTAAAAATATGTTACAAAGCTACTACGAAGGACTTAAAAGCAGGGGAGCATCGCTGAGTGTGAAGATTACAAAAAAACAACTCCAACCACTTTTAACAACCCTTTTTGCCACAATGTTACATAAGTCAAGTGAGCAAAGCATGGGACTACGCTCAAGAGGACTTATTGATGATTGAATGTAAAAATCTCTCTTATAGCTATCAAGACTTTCAACTAAAGACAATAGAAGTTTTAAAAGATATTAGTTTTAAAATAAACAAGGGTGAAAAAGTACTTCTCCTTGGTATAAATGGCTCAGGAAAATCAACACTACTTAAACTGTTAAATGGACTTCTTTATGCAAAAAGTGGAGAGTTTTATTTTAAAGAGAATCTTGTAAATAAAAAATACCTAAAGGCAAACTCTAAAGATTTTAGAAAAAGCATCTCCCTTGCGATGCAGGACCCATCGTCAATGCTTTTTAATCCAAGTGTTTATGATGAGATAGCTTTTGGACTGAAGCATTTTGGCTTTGATAACATAGATGACAGAGTGTATCACTATGCAAAAAAGTTTGAGATAGAGAGTATTTTAAAATCAAGTCCTCTCTCGCTAAGCGGTGGACAAAAACAAAAAGTACTTTTGGCATCCCTGCTTTGTGTAGAACCTGAAGTCTTACTACTTGATGAGCCAACAGCGCATCTAGATCCACCCACTACAGGCTGGCTTGTTGATTTTTTGGATTCACTAGATGTTACAGCCCTCATCTCAACCCACAACATCAGTTTAGGTAAAGAGTTGGCTGATAGAGCTATAGTCATCGGAGCAAATCATAAAATTGTTTATGATGGAGGGATTCAAGCCCTCCTAGAAGATATGCCAACACTAATAAAAGCCCAACTTGTCCACAAACACAAACACCACCACAAAGATCCAGATCATAAACACTACCATCTACACTCTTAGGTATAAACATTGGGGATTTATATATTTAAGACTAAAACTTTCACCAAGCAATACACATCCTAAATACTAAATCATCCCGAAAGACTTTAAAGTCAAAGCACCTTACCCTTATTT
>CAYWVG010000054.1:0-10012 GCA_964461645.1 uncultured Sulfurimonas sp.
ACAATTTTGCCAAACGCAAAGCACCTTCCCCTTAAACTATTTGGCGGATTATATCTAAGTTAAACAAAGATTAGCTTGAAGTTGGTGATATGTTTGATATTTTAAGTTTAGATTGTGTAAAAAAGTCTATTTCTCGGTATAGATAACACTACGATTTCTTCCAGAGTTTTTAGCCTCATAGAGTGCTTTGTCTGCTCTTTGTAGGATTGACTTAACATTTTCATCATCTGCTCGTCTTGCTGCTATTCCTGCACTTAGGGTGTATTTTATAATATTGCCATCAAGTCTTATTTCAGATTTAAAGATTTGTTGACGAAATCTCTCAGCAAAGATTAAAGCGCCATTTGAGTCAGTCTCTCTTAACATCACTACAAATTCTTCGCCACCAACTCTAGCTACAGTATCTAAGCTTCTTGCCATCTTTAAACAGATAGATGAGAAGTGTTTAAGCACTTCATCACCAATGTCATGTCCGTAAGTATCGTTTATCTGTTTAAAATGATCAATATCAAGCATCAAAAAACTAAGTTCATTATTATAGCGTTTGGAGCGCTCAAATTCTTCTTGAGATAACTCATCAAACTTACGGCGGTTTGTTGTCCCTGTAAGAGGATCTATGTAAGCCATCTCTTGAAGTTCAACATTTTGTTTTTGCTGAGTTTGAATCTCTAGCTCTTTTTTACTTAAATATAGTTGTGTGTAGATATCACCCTTTAGGAGTTTTTGCCTAGTCGTTTCATAGGCATCAAACATAAAAGCCATCTCATCTCTATTTATATTGATGGGAGAGAGTCTAAGAGATCTTCCTCCACTAGCTAAATCTTTCATGGCATCTGTCAGTTGATGGATTTGGTACTTTGTACTTGTTCTAAAAGTGTAGAGCATAGAGAGTGTAATTATCAAGATAGTAGTGGCAAAAGATAGCCATAAAATAAGGTTTCTTATAGAGTCTTCTATGTTTTGTTCAACTAAAGAGTTAATCTTAAAGAGTATAGAATCCTCAAAGGTTTTTAATTCATTGATTAGTTCTGACATCGCATCAAACCAGACTTGTGAGTTTAGATTATCAAACTCTTTTAAGTAAATCATGAGTTTATAATCATCAACTATCTTTGATATTTTTGAGGCTTTGATAGAAAAATATTTGTCTTTTAGCGACTCTGATGCACTTTGTTTAAATGTTTCTATAAAAGCCATTTGAGTTCCATCAAGTTTAGCAAAATGTAAACGCTCATCAAGAGAGCCGCCATTTTTTTCTATAATTATAGTTGCGTAAGCTCTTTGTTGTCCAAAAGCCTCTTTTAGATGTTGAATGGAAGATAGTGTAGCTATGTATGAAGATATCTCTCTGTTATAGTTTAAAAAAGCAATCTTAGGGGTGATGTTTAAGATGTTTTTTATGATTTTAGTATAGTTTATTATCGCAGCTTCTTGTGTTATTGTTTTTGCATCTATAGAGTCTCGAAGCTCTTTAAGAGATGAAAAATCTGTTTGAAAAGTTTTTATAAATGGTTGAATTGTACTTATACTTTTAATTTGTGATGTGTTTATATTGTATAAAAAATTATTAACAGACATATTAAGACTAAGTCTTTGTTGCTTTAGTGCCACTCCAAACTTTTGATTTACACAAGTAAGGTGCCCACTGCTAAGTCCTCTTTCTATCTGGATTTCATGAACGACTTGATTTACATTATATACTATCTGTGTGATGGCAGATGTTTTTTTCATATCTGTGTATTTAGTAAGATTGTTAAAAAGAATGATGGTTCCAAAGAGTAACATACCAAGTAGAGGGACGATTACTGATAGAAATATTCTTTTTGTGAAACTAAATTTTTCTATTGTTTTTCTTGTTATGTTTGAGATAAAGTTATTTTTTTTACTCTTCTTTTGTTTTGTAAGGCCATGTTGTTCGAAAATGCTGATGGTAGGTATATCTTCTTCTATGATATGGTTAAAAAGCCAGTCAGTTAAAAAGTAGCTAACTTCTTGTGCATTGGATCTACTCTCTTTTTTGGATAGTTTTGCTTTAAGTTCAGGGATTTTTTTTGCAAACTCTCTATGTTGGGTTATGTGCTCTTTTATATCTTCATAATCACATTTTTTAAGAAGTGCTTCTTCTCTTTGAAAATGCTCTTTTACATAGTGCTGTAAGTCTTCAAATATCTCATCGATAATGTCTTGAGTATTGTCATCTTTTATAGCATCTGAGAGCTTGTTTATAATATTGAGTAGTTGTTTATGGTCATCATCTAGCGAATTTACACCAAGACTTAACCCTTCATGCCATTGAATCATAAAGTTGATTTTATCATAAAATATGGCATATAGCCTTGTTATGGGACAAGGCAAATACAAATATTGTATAATTTAGCCAAATAAAACTAGGGATAATTTTTAATGGATATATATTTGGCTCTTTTGCTTGTTTGTGGTGTGCTTATTGTAACTTTGTTATATCTTTATATCTCGACCCTTCAAAGCAAAAATGACCTAAGGCTTAGATACGCCATCCTAAGTAGTAAGTATGAAGAAAATATAAAATCTCATCTTGAGAAGATAGAGATGCTCCAAAGTGCAAAAGAGGAGCTATCAAAAGAGTTTAGACTTCTAGCAAATGAGATTTTTGAGACAAAATCAAAGAGTTTTAACCATACACATAAAGAGCACTTTGAGATGCTTCTTCGTCCTTTTCGCGAACAGATAACAAACTTCTCAAACCAATCAAAAGAGCAGTTTAGCTATGAGCTAAAAGAGAGACATCTCTTAAAAGATGAGTTAGTAAGGCTAAAAGAGATGAATGCGCAACTCTCACAAGATGCACTAAATCTTACAAATGCTCTAAAGGGCGAAAATAAAACCCAAGGAAACTGGGGTGAGATAGTTTTAGCTAGAATCTTAGAAGAATCAGGTTTAAGAGAAGGTATGGAATACAAAACACAAGTGAGTCTAAAGTCTGCTGATGGCCGTAGTTATCGCCCTGATGTGGTGATCCATATGCCTGGGCAGAGAGATATTATCATAGACTCTAAAGTCTCTCTTGTAGCTTATGAGAGGTTTGTAAAAGAGGATGATGGTAAGCTAAAGAGTCTCGCTCTAAAGGAGCATCTAAACTCTATAAGTACACATGTAAAAGAACTTAGCGCTAAGAAGTACGATGCACTTGATGGTGTAAACACACTTGACTTTACTCTTTTGTTTATGCCAATAGAAGGGGCTTTTCTTCTAGCTCTTGGCTCAGATGGAGAGTTTTTTAAACGTGCTTACGATAGCAATATCTTAGTAGTCTCACCATCAACACTTTTAGTGACACTTAGAACCATAGAGCATATTTGGCGAACAAAACATCAAGAAGACCATGCCCAAAAAATAGTGAGTGAGGCTGAAGCGATGTATGATAAACTGGTTTTGTTTGTAGATGAGATGCTAAAGGTAAAAGAGCATCTATCAAAGGCTCAGGACTCTTATGATACTTCCATGAAGAGGCTGTATAGTGGAAAAGGAAATGTTATAAGAAGAGCCCAAAATCTCGTAGAATTAGGTCTTAGACCTAAAAAAGAGTTAAGCATAAAAAGTGAAGAGTAAAAATGAAGATAAATGAAAAAAGAGTAATCTCGTATCTTATAGTAGTAGTTCCATTAGCCTTAGTTTTAACGGCTAGTTTTTTTATAACTACTTTTTATATAGATAAAGTAAATGCCTACTTTAAAGCAGTAAAAGAGATATCTATAGCTGAGCATATAGAGTCTAAAAAAGCAAAGAGTGAGATTTGGGTTGATCAGTTAAATCTTCTCTTTGACTATAAAACAAATCGCTTAGTCGATAACATAAAAACAGAACTAAAGAGTAGCGTTGATACGGCTTATGATAGTGCTAGGTATATATATGAAAAGTATGATGGTAAAAGGCCGATTATAGAGATAAAAGAGAGAGTAATAGACTCTCAAATGGCTTTTAATACCAGTAAAAATCCTATTTTTATGGCAAGCTTCAATGGTGATAATATACTCCCAAGAAGCCCAGAACTATCTCAAAAGAACATCATAGCTTATGCGGATGCCAATCACAGAGCCGTAATCTTAGAAGAGATACAAAAGGTAAGAAAACATCAAGAGGGGTTTTTAAAGAGTGATTTGTATGAGAAAAATCAGAGCTATATAACTTATGTAAAAAATCTTAACATTTATAACTACTATATAGGTTCATCAACAAATATTGAGGCAAAAAGATACTCTTTAAAATCTGAACTCTTAGAGATGTTAAAGAGTATTCCTATGGATAGGGCTGACTTTATGGGCTTGTATGATGGTAACAATCCTATATTTTTATCTAAAAAAATGGAAGAATATTTAGGAGATGATTTACTTAAAAACATATGTGAAAGTCTCTCAAAAGAGCCAAAATGGAATAAGGATACCTTGGATAACTTTCACTACTACTCTAAGTACTATGAACCTCTTAATTGGTATTTAGTTTACGGTTTTGAGACATCTAAGATGAGTAAACAAGAACTTCAAAAGCAAAATAAACTAGAGAAGATGTTAGATGATGAACTAGAGTTTATTTTAAGTGCATCAGCAGCCATTGTTATCTTTGTAGTGATTTTATCACTGCTTCTCTCAAGAAAGATAAATCATATATTTTTAGAGTATCAAGATGAAGTTCAAACAAGAGCTGATGAGCTTGAGAGATTGAACCAATCCTTAGAACAAAGGGTCTCTGATGGCTTAAGGGCTCAAAGGCAAAAGGACAAGATGCTAATCCAGCAGTCAAAGATGGCAGAGATGGGAGATATGTTAAGTATGATAGCCCATCAGTGGAGACAACCTCTAAATCAGATGTCGTACTTGATTATGAACATCGACTCAGCTTATGAGTATAAAGAGCTTACTAAAGAGTATCTTGATGAGAAGTTAGTTGAAGCAAATGGCATCTTAGAGTTTATGTCTGTAACCATAGATGATTTTAGAAACTACTTCAGACCTGATAAATCAAAAGAGTTTGTGCTTGTTAGTGATGTAGTAAATACAAGTGTGGCGCTGATGCAAAAGTCGCTTGAACTTAGTGGTATAGAGCTTGAGTTAGATACTCAAGGGCGGGATTTGACTCATATATATAAAAATGAGTTTATACAAGTTATGTTAAATCTTATAAAAAATGCAAAAGATATCTTAGTAGAAAAAGAGATAAAAAATCCTAAAATAACCATCAAAACAAGATGCCAAAAAGAGAAACTAGTAGTAGAAGTTTGTGATAATGCTGGAGGGATTGATGAGGCTATAAAAGAGAAAATCTTTGAGCCATACTTCTCTACAAAAGATAAACACAATGGAACAGGTTTGGGGCTCTATATGTCAAAGATGATAATAGAAGAGCATCTAGGCGGGAGCTTGAGTGTAAGCAACCATGAAGATGGGGCTTGTTTTAGGATTGAGATATAGTTTGGCATCTTAACGCTTAGCTAATAGAGTTTTGTGTAGAATGTTGGCATTATGAAAGAGATTAAAAAAAGAGTTTTAACTCTACTTCTTATTACTTTTGCTTTTTTTGTTGTGCATGACTATGTTGTGCATGATATGCATCACGGTGTAAATTATGAGCTAAGTTACAAGGTATATGACAAGTCAGATATGCAAAACAAGATCCATGATAGCATTCACACCATTCTTAATTTTAATCTCAAAGAAACTCTGTTTATAGAGACTAAACTCTTAGATGCAAAGCCATCAAGCATAATCCTCAGCCTAAGTTCAAACACATCCCAAGTTCCACAAAGACCGCCGCTCATATAGACTTTTTTATAAAACTAAAATTTTAAAAAAAAGGTTAAATAATGAAAATAAAAATATTTTTACCACTCTTTATATCTGCATCTCTCTTTGCGCAAAATCTAAGCGAGATATTAGAATCTGTGCAGATAAGCAAAAGAGTGACTTCAATGAAAGAGCAGACTAAGTCAGAGATCGCCCAAACAGAACTCTTGGGTGCTTATGATGCTCCATATTTGGGACTTAGCATCTCTCACGCTGATGAGACTGATAAAAAAGGAGAAGAGTACGGAGTTGGCATCTCTCAAAATTTAAATCATCCCTTTGCAAACAAAAGCAAAGCTGTAGATGCAAAAAAAGAAGCGATAGAGATAGGTGCATCTTACGCTCTTAATATGTTGAGCTTAGATATAGCAAAAAGATATCATCAAGCCTGCATCTCAAAAGGGATGAGTGAGTCTTTTTTGAGACTATATGATGAGCAAAATGAGGGTTTTTTAAGACTTCAAAGAGCTTATGAACTTGGAGAGATTTCAAAAAAAGAGCTACTCTTTAACAAGTTAGATTTAGCAAAAACAAAGCAGAGTGCCTCAACTTTTAGACGAGCCTATATCTCAGAGCTCTCAAGTCTAAATGAAGCAGTTGACAATCTTACAATAGAAGAGTTGGCTTGTGATGACTTGTTTAAAATTACAAAAAGAGTTGAGTTAAAAGAGGTTCAAGAACACGCTCTTATAAAAGCAATAACTCAAGAACAAAGCTCAACAAAGGCTTTTTACAATGTTTACAACTCAACTTTTAGCTCCATAGGCTACGAACTACTTTATGAAAAAGAGCTAGATACAAAGCGTTACACATTTGGAGTGAGTCTTCCACTCGATTTTTTAAGTTCAAAAGCCCAGCTACAAAGAGCCGAATTACTTCACAAAGATGCCGCACTTATGGCAAAAAAAGATGCTCTTAGCATTGAGATAAAAAACTCTCTTGAGGCATCTAGAGAAAATCTAAAGACTCTTTATGAGGAGTTTGTTCTCCTAGAAGAGGAGATTTTGCCTCTGAGTTTAGAGTTAAAAGACTTGGCAAAAGAGTCTCTTAGAGAGGGGCATAGTAGTGTTTTAGAGTATTTGGATGCAACGCGCTCATATTCAAAAACACTTCTTGAACTTCAAGAGATTAACAAAAATTATTACAATGAGCTAATAGAGCTTTATAAAAGAGCTGATATGAGGGAAAAACTATGAGAATATTAACACTTTTAACACTTATCTTTATGACTCTTTTTGCAAACATCGAGATAAGCAAAAAGCAAGAGAGTGAACTTGGCATCAAAACTGCAAAAGTACAAAAAGCTACAACTATAGAGTTTGGGGCATATAACGCAAAGGTGAGCTTAGATGCAAAAGATATCATCTCTGTTGGATTAACGGTTGATTCACTTGTCTTAGATATTTTTGTCACAAAACTCTCCTCTGTTAAAAAAGGAGATAAGCTTATCTCTTTAAGAAGTAGTGAACTTTTAAAGCTTCAAAAAGAGTACATCAACGCTCTTATAGAGAAGCAAAACCTACTTAAAAACTACCAAAGAGATGAGAAGCTGTTCAAAGAGGGAATCATCTCGCAAAAAAATCTATTTACCTCACAAAAAGAAAAACTAAACTCCGAGCTAAGAGTAAATTTAAGTGAGGGCGAACTCCTTATGAGCGGCTTTGATAAGGTTCTACTAAAGAGAGTTAGAGATACTCACACACTAGTAGAGTCTATAAATATCCTAGCACAAAGAGATGGTTTAGTAGATGCCATAGCTGTAAATGTTGGGCAAAAAGTTGAATCTAACAAAACCATGATGAAAATCTATGCAGATGCAAAGAGATACTTGGAGTTAAATGTGCCTCTTCATGTTGCAAACAATATAGCTCTTGGAGATAGATGCTACTTCGAATCAAAGAGCGCTAAAATCGTGGCAATCTCAAACATCGTAAATGAAGAGACTCAGTCTGTAAATGTAAGGGCCATTATAGAAGATGCAAAAGATGTGATGATAAATAGGGTCTATTTTGCAAAGATAAAAAAGAGTGTAGAGGGTGCGTTTATGGTTGAAAAAAGTGCTTTGGTTTATGAGCAAAACAAGCCAATAATCTTTAGAAAAACCCAAAAAGGATACGAAGCTTTGGGTGTTGTGATACTCAAAGAAGATGCACAAACTTACACCATAGAAGCAGATCTAAATGAAGATGATGAGGTAGCTATAAGCTCCACTTCTGCACTTCTTAGTGCATTGGAGCATCAGAGTGAGTGAAAGGCTTATTAGTTTTGCACTTTCGCAAAGGTTCTTAGTTCTCTTAGTCGCATTTGGAGTTTTGTTTTTTGGTGCATCTTCTATGCTAAAACTACCAGTAGATGCATACCCTGATGTAGCTCCAACACAAGTAAAAATAATATTAAAGTCATCAGGAATGACACCAGCTGAGATGGAGTCTCGTGTTATGATTCCAGTTGAGCAAAACCTGCAAAGCATACCAAATCAGGTGATGGTTCGCTCACTTGCAAAGTATGGACTTTGTGACATAACTATTGACTTTGAAGATGGGGTTGATATCTACTGGGCGAGACAGCAAGTGGCACAAAGGCTAAGTGAGGTAAAAGATGTACTTCCTGAAAATGTCACAGGAGGACTAGCTCCCATTACTACACCTTTGGGTGAAGTTTTGATGTTTACTATAGAGTCTGATGACTTAGATTTGATGCAAAAGCGGACACTTCTTGACTGGGTTATAAACAAGAAAATCCGCTCTATTGATGGAGTCGCAGATACAAATGCTTTGGGTGGATATGTTAAGACTTATGAGATAGTTCCTGATTTTCTTAAGATGAAACTGCACAAAATCACAATGAGTGAACTCGAAGATGCAATTAAAAAGAACAATAAAAACGAAGGCGTTGGAAGACTCTCTATAGGCGAGCAGAGCCTTTTTATAAGAACTGAGGGAAGACTTAAAAACCTTAATGATATCTCAAGGCTCATTATAAAGAGTGTTGATGCAAGAGATGTTAGAGTCTCTGATATCGCTGAGATAAGGATTGGCTCACTTACAAGAGGTGGTTTTGTTACAAAAGATGGTAAAGAAGAGGCAGTTCAAGGCTTGATTTTATCAAGAAAAGGGGTTGATACTTCAGGGGTTTTAAAAAGAGTAAAAGAGGAACTAAAAAGTATAGAAAAAGATTTGCCAAAAGGCACAAGCATAAACATTTTTTATGACCGCTCAGACTTAGTTTCAAAAGCTATACATACAGTTACAAAAGCGCTACTTGAGGCTATGGCGCTTATCATGATAGTTTTGTATCTCTTTTTAGGAAGCTTTGCCTCCGCTTTTAGTGTCGCCATTATCTTGCCTTTTGCTGCAATGATGACATTTGTCGCCATGAGTTACTTTGGTATAAGTGCAAATCTTATGAGCCTTGGAGGGCTTGCTATAGCCATTGGGATGCTCGTAGATGCTGGGGTTGTTATGGTTGAGAACATCGCAGAGCATCTAGGTGATGAAAAGTACAAAGATGAGTCAAAACTAAGTGTGGTTTTAGCTTCGGCAAAAGAGGTTGCAACTCCAGTTTTTACTGGGATACTCATCATCATCATAGTTTTCTTGCCACTACTAACACTAGAGGGTTTAGAGGGCAAACTCTTTGTTCCAGTTGCTCTTAGCATAGTTTTTGCGCTAACTTCATCGTTAATACTTGCACTTACTTTTATACCTGTTGTGAGTTTTTATGTTCTAAAAAAAGCTCCAGGAAAACAAGTGGCTTTGATGGTGTTTTTAGAGAAACGATATGAGAAGATTTTGAGATTTTCACTCTCTCATCAAAAGAGTATCTTTGCTGTGGTTGGGGTTTTATGGATAGCTGCAGTTGTTGCTTATATGGGGGTTGGAAAGACCTTTATGCCAACACTTGATGAGGGAAATGTTATTATCGGTATAGAGAAAAATCCTTCCATCTCACTTGAAGCTAGTCGTGACATTGACCTAAAAATCCAAGCAGCCATAATGCGCGATGTCCCAGAAGTCCTCTCTATAGTAGCCCGCGGGGGAAGAGATGAGATAGGACTTGATCCCATGGGGCTAAACGATACAGATACATTTTTAGTCTTAAAGCCAAAAGGAGAGTGGAGGGTACCATCAAATGAGTGGCTGCTCGATGAGTTTCGAGGAGTTTTAGATGAATTTGTGGGTATTGAGTATAGTTTT
>CAYWVG010000055.1:0-9721 GCA_964461645.1 uncultured Sulfurimonas sp.
GAAAATGATAAAATCTTCATCTTTTAGTATTATTGGTGTCATTTTTCCCCTATATGCTTTGATCTCCTTAGCTATTGTTTCTAAATAACTTGGCTTAATATGATTTATATAGAACCTGATATCTTCTCTTTTTATCTTTTGCATACTCTCAAACAGTAACTCTGGAGTTAAATGTTTACTCTCCTTTGCGAGTTTTGGCATACTTGATGGGAATGAACACTCTATTACTATACTATTTATATTTTTTTGGCTATCTATTATCTCTATAACATTTTGTAGCGAGTATGTGTCTGCTGTTACGAGGACAGAATCTCCATCTCTTGTAAAAATATATCCACAACTTGGCACAGTATGATCTGTCTTAAATGCTTTTATGGAGTCGCTTTCATTAATAGTATATTCAACTCCTATTTCTATCTCTTCATATGATAAAGATTTAAGCTTAGAATTCACTAGATTGATTTTTGAAAAATCTGGCCATATAAGACCATTAAAAAAATGCTCTTTTAGTGCTCTGATGGTTGCTGGTAATGCTTTTATATTAAGAGTTTTACTTCGCTGAGAAAAATAATTGTCTAGTATAAATGCAATATCACTAATATGATCTAAATGCGAATGTGTTAGC
Source organism: uncultured Sulfurimonas sp. (assembly GCA_964461645.1). GTDB lineage: Bacteria > Campylobacterota > Campylobacteria > Campylobacterales > Sulfurimonadaceae > Sulfurimonas. The sequence continues at coordinate 626 of CAYWVG010000055.1, forward strand.
CAAATATTTTCTATATTCACACTCTCTTCGCCAAGGGTAGAGAGTATATTTCCAGCATCTATTGTAGTTTGTTTATTTAGTAAAAATGAACTTGTTCCAAAACCTTTTGCTTTTGTTCCATAGGCTCCTAATATCTGTATTTCTTTTCTTTCTCGCTCTTTAGGTTTACTCTCTTGGTATGTATCTTTATACTTTTGCCTAACTACTAAAATATCATCTAAATTTTTGAAAAATAGATCAATTAGTAGTGGATCAAAATGTTGACCTCTCTCTTTTTTAAGTAGTGCAAAAATCTTTTCATCTTCCCACGCTTTTTTATAGACTCTATCACTACCAAGCGCATCAAAAACATCTGCAAGTGCGGTAATGCGGCCATAAATATGAATCTCTTCACCTTTTATTCCTCTGGGATATCCTTGGCCATTATATTTTTCATGATGTTCGTATGCCACGATGGATGCTGCTTTTAGAAGTGGTCTTTTTGATTCTTTTATCATTGCATGCCCTAACTCTGCATGCGTATCCATAATAGCTCTCTCTTCATCATTAAAGCGTCCAGGTTTTTTAAGGATTGCATCTGGTATAGCAATTTTTCCAATATCATGCATAGGACTAGCTTGTTTTAAGAGTTCGGCTTCACTCTCATCCATGCCGTAAGCAAGAGCTAGTATTTTTGAATATGCTGCTACTCTTTTTACATGATTTCCTGTCTCTTTGCTTCTGCTCTCGCCAATCGCACCCATAGTAAGGACAACTTCCTTTTGAGTATCTGCTATCTCTTTTGAAAGATTGGCAGATATAATTGTCTCCGCTGCGTATGTGCTAGCTAGCATCAGACGCTCCATATCTCTCTCTTCGAAAATGCCTGTTTCTCCTAAGTGGTTTATGACTTGAAGCGCTCCTATTATTTCGCCATAATTACCAACCATGGGGATAACCATCATGCTTCTTGTTCTGTAGAGCGTTTTTTTATCTATATCAGGGTTGAACCTTGAATCTTTGTAAACATCATCTATGATAACTTTTTCTCCTGTTGCAATAGAGTGGCCAACTATTCCAGAGTTTTTTGGAAGTCTTATGGCATCCATACCGTGAGCTACTTTTGTCCATATCTCTTGGCCATCTAAAACCCAAACAGTACATCTGTCAGCGGAGGTAAGCGCTTTGCCCATATTCGCTAAGATAGAGATGATATCATCATGATTTCTTTTAGATGCTATCTCCGTTATATGTGTAAAAATTACATTTAGTATCTCATTTGCATTCTGACTTTTTTGAGTTTGCTGTTTCATTCTTATGTCCTACTTTGTTGTCATCTTGTGGATACCCCACGCTTGATTATCTTTTACAAGTTTTAAAAAGTATTTAGAGGGTGCATCATCGTAATCACAGGCTAAAGTAGTAAATAAACTCTCAGCTCGCCTAAAATCTTCACTCTTGTAGATGCTTAGTGCCTCATCATACAACTCTTTTAACTTTCTAGTATTCTCACTACTACTCATTAGCTCATACAAAAGCACAGCTTCATCTTTACCTTTTACCTTAACTCTCTCTATCTCTCTATATAGAAAATCAGCTTTTAAGCTGGCTTGCGTAAATTCAGTTATCAGGATGCTTACACCATAGTTTTTAGTAAGCCCTTCAACTCTTGATGCTAAGTTTACTCCATCACCTATAACCGTGTAGTTAAACCTTGTATCAGAACCCATATTTCCAACAACTACTTCTGCTGTGTTTATTCCAATGCCTATCTTAATAGCTTCTATCCCCTCTTTTGCTAACTCAACATTTAACATATCTAACTTTTTTATCATTTCTAGTGCGCTCAAACATGCTGCATCTGCATGATTTTCTACATCAACTGGAGCATTAAAAAACGCCATCACTGCATCACCGATATACTTATCAAGCATTCCACCATTGTCTAAAACCGCTTTTGTCATAGGTGTGAAGTATCTGTTTAGTAGTGTGATAAGGCTAACTGGGCTCATGGACTCAGAGATGTTTGTAAAACCACGAATATCACTAAAGAGTATAGTAAGCTCTTTGCTCTCTCCGCCAAGGGCTAGAGCTTCAGGATTTTCTATCAGTTTATCAAGTAAGTCTGCTGAGAGATAACTAGAAAAAGCTCCGCGCATAAACTTTCCTCTTTTTTCTTGTAAAGTAAAAGCCATTGCCTCAACACTTAAAAAACTAATAATTAAAGAGATTAAAGGATAAAAGAGGTCTATATATATCATCTGGCTTACAAAAAGATATCTTATGTAGATATATAACAAAAGATATATAGCTGTATTTATAAGAACACGATAAAGAGCCTTTTTAAAGAATAAGACCAAAATAAAAGGCAATAAAACCATAAAAATTATCAGATAACTAGTAACACTTTTAGGTTCCTTTATCAAATGCCCTTCAAGCAAGTTAGATATAAACGTATAGTGCAATAATGGCCCTGCAATCTGTCCAACAGGAGTGCTTACAACATCTCCAGATCCAACATCTGTGATACCTAAAATGACTATCTTATCTCTAAAATACTCAGGCGCGATTTTTTTCTTAGCTACATCCACAAAAGAGAGAGTGTGATAGAGATGCGCTTCATAAAAGTTTAGTCTTACAAAGCCCTTTTCATTTATCTCAACTAAGTGCTCAGCTATCTCTATATGATTGGCATCTACTCTTGTTATATCTTTATCAAATTTGAGTCTCAGCCCTTGTATAGCTAAAGATGGATATAAAAGATTGTCAAAGTAGACTGCTACTGGATACGAACGAAATAGATGGTCACTCTCACTAAGAGTTGAGAAACTTCCACTCATGCTGCAAGCTTGCATAATCGGTACTATATTCATCTCAGCAAATGGTGCGTGGACAAAAAAGGGATTTTTATATTTTGATATTTGTGCTTGAAGCAGATCAAGAGAAGAGTCTGCTAAGATATCTAGCTCCTCATTACTTATCTTTTGTGTCGAGTTATGTCTTAAAAAAAAGCCACAAACACTTGATTTTAGGCTCAAGATTGACTCTGTTAAGGCTAAATCCTGCTCTTGTGTAGTTTTTTCAGAAAATATCATATCTAACAAAACTACATCAGCTTCCACTAAAGCGTCAATACCTTTAGCGATATCATCCCTATGAAATGGCCACCTGCCGAACTCATTTACGCTTTTCTCATCAACTGCAACAAAAACTATCTCTTTATTTGGTTCTTTTTTTTGCAACTCAAAGTTTATATCATTAAACTTCAAAGAGAAGTTTTCAAATGGCTCAACCCTATATATATGCAAGTAGAGGCTAAGGGCAAATACTGGAAGTAAGACAAAAAGGTAGAGAAATTTCTCTCTAAGCATGTCTGCGTCCTAAAGTAAAACACATACTATTTTAAAGACTCCGCAAGTGCCTCAAATCTTTCAAACTCCGCATCATCTTCTTTAGTCCATGCACTCTCACTAACCTTTTGTCCATCAAAGGTAATAATATTTTTCTCCTCTAAATCAAACTCTTTAGTCATTAAAGCAGCGCCCTTGTTTTGCTCACTTAAAAATTTTTGATACTCTTTTTCTTGTTCTGTTAGATAGTCATTGTACTGGGCTTCTACTTCTTTTCTATAGAGTTCAAACTCCTCTTTTAAACTCTGAATCCCAACCAACCCCTCTTTTAGTTTTACTGATGAAGTTTTGTTTGTATCTACTATAAATGTGGTGCCTTTGATGCCGATGATGGCAAAAGGAGTCCTAACTTTAAGTGCGTTTCTTGCATCTCTTGAAGTTATACTGTAGTAGATTTTGCCATCTTCTTGTAGAACTTGCGCGTCCGATTCAAAATGCAGAGTTGAACTTTCATCTAGTATCAACGTTGAGCCATCTTTGAGCTTTATAACAGCGTTTGCCTCTTTTAGCGAGCTTATTAAATCACCTTTTTTTACATCCATTCCCTTTGTAGCGTTACTCCTTTTTAATGAGCCTTCACTCTTTAACTTTACACTTCCCTTTACTAGCTCAAAACTCCCCAAAATCACACTAGCATTTAGAGATGCGCCGATAAATAGAATCAAAATAAAATAGATTAATAACTTTTTCAAAAAAATTCCTTAGGCTAACTTTGGCTCATTATATCATTATAACTGATACAATAAGATAAAAATTTACCTCCTAAATGAGGCTAGGATATAAGAATGATAAAGGTACTATTTTCACCATCAGAGGGCAAAAATAGCGGTGGTGCAGAGACAAAAAATGAGCTTTTTGGCGCACAAAATGCAAGAGATGAAATACTGCAAGAGTATAACAAGGTTGTTCTAAGTGGCGATGAAGATGCCATAAAAGGGTTATTTGGTTTTAAAAAGATGAGTGATTGTGAGCCCTACATAAAGGACGTTTTCACATCTGTACTTATGCCAGCGATAAAAAGATATAACGGCGTAGCCTATGAATACCTTGACATCAAAACTCTAGATGCTAAAGCGCTTCTTTATTTAAAACAAAACACCATCATCTTCTCAAATCTTTATGGTCCATTACTTGGCGGTGACAAGATTGCTAACTACAAGGTAAAGCAAGGCAATAACATCGGCGAGATTGCTCCAGATAAGTTTTATAAAGATAGATTCTCTTATCAGTTAGATTTGTACTTAAGTAGTTGTGAAATTTTAGATTTAAGAGCTGGATATTATGATAAGTTCTATAAGATAAATAAGCCATATACAACCCTTAAGTTTTTAAAAGATGGCAAAAGTGTGAGTCATTGGGCAAAAGCATATCGTGGTTTAGTATTAAGAGAGTTAGCAAAACATAGCATCAGCTCTATAGAAGAGTTTATGGCACTAGAGATTGAGACACTTCAAGTAAAAGAGATAAAAGTTATCAAAAACAAAACAGAGATTGTATATAATATTGTTTAATTCAGTACTTCGCATATGGGATTACTGATCAAGTCCGTAATGACGAAAAAAGCGTCATCCTGAACTTGATTCAGGATCTAATTGGAGACTTATTTAAAACATACCATCATTACAACTCCATTAACATAGAGTATGCAATTGGTTAGCATACCTAAAAGCTACAAAATAAGTTTATGTAAATTTAAATAAAAGGAAGACTATTTGCAAGATTCACAAGAGTACAAAGATAAAAAAAACTACTTTGAAAAGATCATCACACTCTATGGCAGAAATGTTGTAGTTGAAGTTCTACAAGATCAAAGCATCGAAGTTCACAAACTTCATCTCTCAACGAGTAACAAAACTGATGGAGCTATAAAAGAGATATTGGCTTTAGCAAAAAAAAGAGACATTGAGATAACTTATCACGAAAAAAATGCACTAAGCCGTATAAGTAAAAATGCGAAACAAGACCAAGGTGTTGCCATAGATATCATCTCAAAGAGCTACAAGAGTGCATCTGAGATAAAAGAGATGCCAAGTTTCAGGCTCATCGCCCTAGATGGTATTCACAATCCTCAAAACTTAGGAATGATAATCCGTTCATGTGCAGCTTCAACTCTTGATGGCATCATACTTCCTAAGAAAAACTCAGCAAAAATCTCCCCACTAGTTATAAAAGCGAGTGCTGGAACGCTCTTTAAACTCCCAATCTACTACTGTGACAACTTAGAAGATGTCTTAGAAAACCTAAGTGATGCTGATATTTACGCTCTATCTTCACATGCGAAAAAAAGCATCTACGACATAACGCCTAGCAAAAAGTCTATCTTTGTTTTGGGGAATGAGAGCGAGGGAGTAAGTCCTGAGGTTATAAAGCTTTGCAATAACGCTATAAAAATCCCTATGCAAAGAGGTGTTGAGTCACTAAATGTTGCAATAACAGCATCTCTTATAGCTTTTATGAAGTAAAAGGACTACTTAGTTGTCCTTTTTATAACATCTTACATAAAATGTCTCATCCATCTTTTCTCTATTAAATGCGCCAGATAAAAAATTTACCACAAAGGCTTCTTTGGTTGTTGCATGGCCAAAGGTCTTAGCTGACCAGTAATTGTCAGAGACCACATACTTGAAACTCTCTGAGATGGTAGGATTGTATACTTTTGTATCTACAATGGAAAATAGTTCAACAAAACCTGGTAGTTCCCAAGATTTATATCCATCTAGTTCTAGATTTTTACAATAACTAACAGCATCTTCAAATGTTCTTTTACTTGTTGATACCTCTTTTGTGTCCTGCCACAGATAGTTTGTTTTTGTATCTTTGATAGTATTTTTTGAATTTTTAACAATATCAGCATTCACACTACAAGCCACAAACAGAGACAAGACAAATATCTTTAGTCGTTTCATAAATATTCCTTATAATTTTAGTTTGTAAATTGTAGCGATATTGATTTGAAATGTGACTTATACTTTAAATCTTTCTTAAAATCTTATCTAAGATGCTAGTAGGTAAAACCCTTTTAAATCCGCCTAGTAGATGGGTTGCAAAGGTGTTGTAGTATCTCGGTTTTGGTTTTTTAGCTTCAAGTGCGTGGAGTATGTTTTTTATAACAACATCTGAATTTTTTGTAAAATTATCACTATCTTTCTCTTTTACGCTAAGAAGTTGTTCTTTGTACTCTTTTTCAAAAACACTACCCTCTGAAACTACATTTTTCTTAAAGTTGATAATTGCATTTTTTCTAAAATCTGAGCGAATTGGCCCTGTGTTTATAGTACAGATATGTATATCTGTATCCATAAGTTCTAAGCGAAGCGTATCACAAAGTCCTTCTATAGCGTACTTTGAAGCGTTATAAGCTCCGCGAAAACGAAGTGAGATGATGCCTAAAACTGAGGAGTGCTGCAAAATTCGCCCATAACCTTGTCGGCGCATGATCTTAAGAGTTTGGCGAGTTAACTCATGAAGTCCAAAAAAGTTAGTCTCAAACTGCTCTTTTAAAACACTTGTTGTAATATCTTCTACTGCTCCAGGTTGCCCAAAACCAGCATTGTTAAAGAGTGCGTAGAGTTCTCCACCATCCTTTGTGATGATATCTAAAACCTCTTTTATATTTTGAGCATCTCTAACATCAAGCACATAAGCATCTAGCCCCTCGTCTTTTAGCCTCTTAACATCTCTTGCATCTCTGGCACTTGCATAGACTCTATACCCGTATTTATGTAAGAAGTGAGCTGTATCGTAACCTATTCCGCTAGAACAGCCCGTTATCAAGATGCTCTTGCTCAAGACTTCATTATCTCATATGGTCTTTTTATCTCTCGTATCACCTCATCTACACTCATATTTCTTGACTTTCTTAAGAACTCTTTTGAGTCTAAAAAAACTAAAATAGTAGGAATAGTAAAGATTCCAAAATGAGGTGCTATATCTTCATTTTCTGAGATATCAACGCTCTGTATAACAAAGTCTTCAAAGTTGGCTTCTATTGCTTCTAAGAGTTTTGGTTTTAGTGCGTGACAGACACCACAAGAAGGAGCCGAGAAATAGACTAATACAGCTTGGTTTTTTTCAATGATTTTATTTATATTTTCTAATGTTTGCATGACGAAATTATAACAGATATAATCTTCTTATGAGTTCAATAATATTTTCAATTTTTGGCATATACATCTTTATCTTCTTAGGTTTCATCGCAAAGATGAGCTTTAAAGAGCGTATTGATGATAAAACCATCACCATTATAAGTGTCTATTTCTTACAAGTTTTTCTCACATTTTGGGGTCTTCTTGTTCATCCCATAGATATCACACTCTTTTATGCCTCTGGCGTATATATAGGCATAGTTCTTGTGGTTCTCATATTTTCAGCTTTAGTTGCAAGAAAACTCTTTACATCTCCAAAAGAGTATAGCATCGCATCAGTAGTTGCTCTTATAGGAAATACTGGAAACCTTGGCATCCCCATAAATATCGCTATCTTTGGCGAGGAGTCCATCCCTTACACAACTATAGTAAATCTTATGAATCTTTTTGTAGTCTATAGTGTTGGCGTTTTTTACTACTCAAGAGGTAATTTTGACACAAAAACATCCCTAACAAACATCCTAAAACTTCCAATCCTTTGGGCGGCTCTTATAGCCATAACCCTTAGCCTTTTAGAGTATAGACCATCTGCTGTAGCCCTAAACACACTTATGATGGGAGCTTATGCATCTATAACTATGCAATTATTTTTGTTTGGCATCTATCTCTATGGAACGAAGATTCAAGAGATTAGCAAAAAGCTTGTAGTGTGGGTTTTGAGTCTGAAGTTTTTGATACTTCCAGCTATCGCTTTTGTGATTTTAGCAAATATAGAGCTAGATGCTATGGTAAAGGGCATCATCTTTATAGAGCTTATGATGCCTCTTGCCGTAGCCAATGTAAATCTTGCATCTCTTTATGATTGCAGTCCTAGAGTTGTGACAGCCTTAGTTTTTATCTCCTCTTTTTTATTTTTAGGGGTTATCTTTGTGGCGATTAAGCTTTTAGAGTATCTCTAGGCATCTTTTTTTAAAGCGTCTTGTGCAAGTTTTCGTATCCAATCATTAAACTTCACATCTTTTTTTATGCAAAAAGCAGCAAAGCTTTTAAATTCATCTGTAGTTAGCATCAACTCAACTTCTACAAGCTCTTCATTTAACTTCACTAACTCTTCTATTGTTTTTAGTTTCTTGTCCATAAAAGAGGTTTTAACATTGACACAATTAAAAAGAACTATGTAAAAATAATAAACTTTTTTTTCTAGCACGATTTAAGGATACTCTATTAAACTACCCACATGAAAAAATCACTACAGATAGTTTACAATTACCACGAGGCAACAAAACATAGCAGACTAAAATATGCTCGTTCACTTGGCTTTATGGACTGGGCTACTCAGCCAGATCCATTTAGAACTTACAAGGGTGCAAAAACATTAAAGCTTCCTCTAGCACTAGAGAATGCTACCCCACCCTATCATCTACTCGATTCTAACTTGCCATCAGCTCCACTTCTAAAAGAGTCCATATCTGGGCTTTTGCAGTTTTCTATGGGGATTGCAGCTTATAAAGAGTCTGGTGGAAGCTCTTGGGCTGTTAGATGCAACGCCTCTAGTGGAAACTTACACCCAACAGAAGCCTATCTTGTTCTTCCTCCTATTATGAGTGAGCAAGATGCTAAAA
>CAYWVG010000056.1:0-9690 GCA_964461645.1 uncultured Sulfurimonas sp.
GAAGATATACAAGTTCAGAGATAAACTCTGTTGGATTTGCAATATATACAGATGCACTTTGCGAAATATTAACGAAATAAGGAAATTTTAATGAAAGCTGATTTGATAGTAGGGATACAATGGGGAGACGAGGGAAAAGGTAAGATAGTAGATAGACTTGCATCTAGTTATGACATGGTTTGTAGAAGTCAAGGCGGTCATAATGCTGGACACACTATCTGGGTTGAGGGTGTGAAATATGCGCTTCACCTTATTCCATCAGGAGTACTAAACCCTAAAGCTATAAATGTTGTAGGAAATGGTGTTGTTTTATCTCCTGAGTCTATTATAAAAGAGATGGAGCAGTTTGAGGGCTTAAAAGGCCGTTTTTTTATCTCAGATAAAGCACACTTAAATCTTCCTTACCATGCACTTATAGACCAAGCCAAAGAGAGACTAAAAGGTGATAATGCCATAGGAACAACAGGAAAAGGGATAGGGCCAGCTTACGCTGATAAGATAAACAGAAATGGCTTTAGAGTAGCCGAGCTTCTTGAGCCTAAAAAACTTTGTGCGTCTATACTAGAGCATTTTAAGCAAAATAGAGCTATTTTTGATGTTTTGGATATTGCTACACCTAAAGAGAGTGAACTTTTAGCTGAGTTAGAGGGCTACAAAGCGAAGTTGGCACCTTTTATCACAGATACAACTCAGATGGTTTGGAAGGCTCTTGATGAGAAGAAAAGGATTCTCCTAGAGGGCGCACAAGGGACTATGCTTGATATCGACCATGGTACCTATCCTTATGTTACTTCATCTGCAACTGTAAGTGCTGGAGCTTGTACAGGTCTTGGCATAAGTCCTAAAGATATTGGTAAAGTTATCGGGATAGTCAAAGCATATTGTACCCGCGTGGGTAATGGCCCTTTTCCTAGTGAAGATTTAGGTAAAGAGGGGAAACTCTTAGGTGAGAGAGGTCATGAGTTTGGAACTACAACTGGCCGTGCAAGAAGATGCGGTTGGTTTGATGCAGTCGCAACTAGATATGCAAGTCGCTTAAATGGTTGTGATGAGCTAGCACTTATGAAACTTGATGTTTTAGATGGTTTTGATGAGGTAAAAGTTTGTGTAGCTTATGAGCTTGATGGCAAAGAGATAGACTATCTTCCATCAAATCTAGAAGATGTAAAACCGATTTATAAAACTTTTAAAGGTTGGGATAACTCAGTTGGAGTTAGAAAATTTGAAGATCTACCAGCATCTGCACAAGAGTATGTTAAAATAATCGAAGAGATATCAAAAACAAAAGTAGGTATCATCTCAACTTCTCCAGATAGAGAAGATACAATAATACTTTAAGCCTACAACCAGAGTCTACCCTTTAGGGACCTCGAACTTTAGGAATGCTAACCAAATGTCATTGTCCACAATGTTTCGAGGCTGGCAAGGCTTTAAAACCTAAAACCACGAGCAAGTTCGCGGTTTCAAGTAGCTATAAATAAAAAGAGATAAATACATGAAAACTCGTTTTACTCCCTTAGTTAAGTTGAAAAAAACTGCTATGGATAAGAGTGAAGGAGTTGTTCAAAAAGCAAATGCTGATTTGAACTCAGCAAGAGCTGCACTAGAGAAATCCTACCAAATATTGGATGAAATAAGAAGTCCACAAGAAGGAAGTATGAAAGATTTACTTGCCTCGCGTGAGCTTTTAAACTCCGCTAGAACTTTTGTTAAACACAACCAAGAGTGGATAGCATATGCACAAAATCAACTCTCCCAAGCAAAAGAAAAACTAAAACTAGATATTATTGAACATGAGAAGTTTAAATACTTAGAACTTCAAGAGATAGAAAAAGAGTTAAAAAAGCTTAAAATTCAAGAGATGAAAGACCTCGATGAAGTCGCTCTTATGACTCATAATAAAAAGGAAAGAAATTGAAAATATTTATACTCCTGCATCTTCTTTTAGCATCGCTGCTCTCATTGGAGACTAGTGATAAACTTTTTGAGTGTACAGAGATTTTTAAAGAGAGGAAGAGTGAACTTTTAGTTGAGCTTGAACGCATTGATGAACAAAAACAAGCGCTAAGTGCTCTACAAATCGCAACAGAAGAACTTCTTAGAAAAAAAGAATCAAGGCTCAATGAAAAAGAGGAAGTAATTGATAAGAAACTCTTTGAGATAAAAGAAAAAGAAAGCTCAATCAAGCAGATGCTTAGTAAAAATGAAGAGATTTTAACAGAGATAAAAAGTATAAAGATGAATAAAATAGCTCAAACTTTTGCAAAGATGAAAGATGCATCAGCCGCTGCTATTCTCTCAGACATGAACAATGAAGAAGCTGCTGAAATTTTAAGCTCATTAAATCCTAAAAATGTAGGTAAGATATTATCTAAAATGGACGCTAAAAAAGCCTCTGACTTGACACTTTTGCTAGCTAAGTAACTAATCTAATTCACTTTTAGAAAAATTATTTTTTAAGAGTTGGCACGTAACATTACTTCATAATCAAAATCTAATCAAAATTATTGTAAAATTCGTAAATTATTTTAACAAGTAGGGCCACGCGATGAAAATATCACTAAAAACTATACCTCATATATCTAGCAGGGTTGCAATAGACTTAAACAAAAGTGGTGTTGTCACGATGACAAAAGGGCTCGAACTAGTAGCTAAAGAGGCCGAAAAAATCCTTGCCCACAGTGTAAAACAAGAGATGGCACTAGAAGAAAAAGCTGGTGAGATTTGTGATGAGAATGAAGAAGAGATAGAGTTCATGCTCGCAGATGAGAGACAACTGTTTTTCATGATAAAGAAGAAACTAGCACCAGAATATGGTGTGATACTAAACTATGAAGAGAGATACTCAGACATCTCTCATAAGATTTTAGATGAGCTTTATGAAGAGGATTTGATTCACTTTGAAGTGACAGAAAATCGTATAAAAAACATTATTTACAATGCTATAACTTCATTTATAGCAGATGCGTCTCAGATAGAAGATGCTGTTATGGACAAGATTAGATCTTATAAAAAAAGATATATTCCAGGAACAGATGAGTTTGATATCCTGCATGAGAAGATCTACAAAGAAGAGCTCATGAAAAGAGGTATGGAATAATGAATGTAAATTTTCTTTTAAAGCAAAGGGGAGCTAAGTGAAAGCGTATATATATCTTGAAAATGGAATTTTTTTAGAGGCAAATAGTTTTGGTGCAGAGGGTACTGTAGTTGGTGAAGTGATTTTCAATACATCGATGGGCGGATATCAAGAACTTATCACTGATCCAGCTTGTGCAGGTCAATTTATTACATTTACAATGCCAGAAATTGGAAATGTTGGTGTAAATGAGCAAGACATGGAGAGCTCAAAAGTACAAGTAAAAGGTATGATAGTTAGAAAGTACCAAAAAAGATACTCAAATTTTAGAGCCGAGACTTCTCTTGATGAGCTTTTAGTTAAGCAAAATGTTATGGGTATCTGCGATATTGATACAAGATTTTTGGCTAAGACAATAAGAAAAGAGGGTGCTATGATGATGGTAGCATCTACTAGCATCTGTGATAAAGCAGAACTAAAGAAGATCTTAGAAAACTCTCCACGCATTGAAGATACGAACTATGTAGAAGAGGTTAGTACTAAAGTAGCCTACAAGCATGAAAGCTCAACTTATTCAAAAGTAGAGTTCAAGTATGACACTCCTCCAGCTGCAAACGCAAACATTGTAGTAATCGATTTTGGAGTAAAAAAAAGTACTTTAAATGAGCTAAGAAGCGCATCACTAGATGTTGAAGTTCTTCCAAATAGCTTTAATGCTGATGATTTGGTAGAGAGATATAAGGCAAAGAGCATTGATGGGGTCTTCTTATCAAGTGGTCCTGGCAATCCTATGCTGCTCAAAAAAGAGCAAGAGCAGATAAAAAAGCTCATAGATGCAAAAATTCCTATGTTTGGCATCTCTTTAGGCCATCAGTTACTCTCTATCTCTCATGGATATGAAACTTATAAACTCAAATTTGGACATCATGGCGGAAACCATCCTGTAAAAAATCTTGCAGCAGGATTTATAGAGATTACAACACAAAACCATAACTACAATGTTGCAAACAATGTACAAGAGGTTGCCGAAGTGACTCACAAAAGTCTTTTTGATGGCACAATAGAAGGATTGAAGTACAAGAACTCTCCAATTGCTTCTGTGCAGCATCATCCTGAAGCAAGTAGCAGGTCAAAAGAGAGTGTATATATATTTAATGATTTTCTCTCGCTTATAAAAAGATAAACCTTAGATGCCCCCAGCATCTAAGTAGCTCCTAAAACCGCATTAAAAAAGACGATACTTTCTTAAAGATATATAAAATTACAAAAGTAAACAAAAAACTTATATTATTCAAATTTGTCATAAAATAGTCATTTTTTAAGATACTTTAAACATTTCTATGGTTATAGTAGCACTGTTAATTGGTCTAATTATATGGTCATAAATCTAATTAGGCATAATTGCTTTGAATCTTTAAGGAGGCTATATATGGAGAATCGTCCATTAGAGTACGACTATACAGTTACGAAGATGTTTATGTTTACAACAATTTTATTAGGGATTGTTGGTATGCTCATCGGTGTAATTTTAGCATTTCAACTCGCATATCCAGGTGTGAACCTGATGTTAGGTGAAGGACTTGCTGAATATACAAACTTTAGTCGTCTTCGTCCACTGCATACTGATGCAGTTATTTTCGGGTTTACACTTAGTGGTATTTTTGCTACTTGGTATTATGTTGGTCAGCGTGTATTAAAAGTGTCAATGGCAGAGTCAAAGCTATTAATGTTTTTAGGTAAACTACACTTTTGGTTATATTTGATAACTGTTGTGGCAGTTGTTGTTTCACTTTTTGCAGGTGTTACTACTTCAAAAGAGTATGCTGAGTTTGAGTGGCCTATCGATATTGCAATCGTTGTTGTATGGGTAATTTTCGGACTTAGTATATTTGGTCTTATCGGTATTCGCCGTGAAAAATCACTATATATCTCTGTTTGGTACTATATAGCTACTTTTCTTGGTATCGCAATGCTTTACCTATTTAACAACATGGAAATACCAACAATGCTTGCTAGCGCACCTGATGGAAGTCATGTAGGCGGTAATTGGTATCACTCTATATCTATGTATGCAGGTACAAATGATGCACTAGTTCAATGGTGGTATGGTCATAATGCTGTTGCGTTTGGTTTTACTGTTCCTATAGTTGCGATGATTTACTACTTTTTACCAAAAGAGTCTGGTCAAGCTATCTACTCATATAAGCTATCATTACTATCTTTTTGGGGATTAATGTTTCTTTATCTATGGGCTGGTGGTCACCACTTATTGTACTCAACTGTTCCAGACTGGATGCAGACTATGGGTTCAATTTTCTCTATTGTTCTGATTCTTCCATCATGGGGTTCAGCTATAAATATGCTTCTTACAATGAAGGGTGAATGGCAACAAGTTGCAGCATCTCCACTTATTAAGTTCATGATTTTAGCTTCAACATTCTATATGTTCTCTACATTAGAAGGTCCTATTCAAGCTATCAAATCAGTAAATGCAATTGCGCACTTTACAGACTGGATTGTTGGTCACGTTCATGACGGTGTTTTAGGATGGGTTGGCTTTATGATTATGGCTGCACTTTTCCATATGGCTCCACGTGTATTTAAACGTGAGATTTACTCAAAAAGTCTTATGACTTCACAATTTTGGATTCAAACATTAGGTGTTGTTTTATACTTCACTTCTATGTGGATTGCAGGTATTACGCAAGGTATGATGTGGCGTGCTCACGATGAGTTCGGTAACTTAGCTTACTCATTTATCGATACTGTTACTGTGTTACACCCTTATTATACTATTCGTGGTGTTGGTGGATTATTATACTTAGTTGGTTTCTTAATGTTTGCATATAACATATATAGAACTATGTCTGCTCGTCCTGTTGAAGAATCTGAGCTACAATCTGCATCGCCTATGGGCGCATAGAAAGGGAGGATAATAATATGTTTCATTGGTTAGAAAAGCATCCGTTCTTTTTTTCGGTAGGTGTGTTCTTAGTAATTGCTTTTGCAGGGTTGGTTGAAATTCTTCCGAGTTTTGCACAAGCTTCACGTCCTGTGATAGGAACTAAGCCATATTCAATATTGGAGACAACTGGTCGCCAATTATATATAAAAAACAGCTGTAATGCTTGTCACTCACAGCTTATTCGTCCATTTAAATCAGAGACTGATCGTTATGGTCACTACTCATTAAGTGGTGAATATGCGTATGATAGACCTTTTCTTTGGGGTTCAAAAAGAACTGGACCAGACTTAATGCGTGTAGGTAACTACCGTACTACAGACTGGCACGAAAATCATATGAAAGATCCAGCTGGTGTTGTTCCAGGATCTGTTATGCCAGCGTACCGTTGGATGTACACAAACATAGCTGATATTCCAACAGCATATGCTGAGCAGTTAACAAATGCACAGTTCTTCTCAGTTCCTTATAACGAACCTGTTCCTATGAAAGATGGAACTACAGAAGTAGTTAAAATGGGGAATAATGTAACTGAAGCACATGCAATGGCTCTAGCTGAAGCAAAAGAAATTGCTGCTGATATGAAAGATCAAAATGTTAAAGATGCAGTTGCTCGTGGTGAGATTCCTGAGATAGTAGCTTTAATTGCATATCTTAACTGTCTTAAATAAGAAGGGTTTATAGTGGATATTGCAGAATTTCAAGCTTATGGATACTTCGCACTAACTGTGTTTTTGGTTATTGGACTTTATGGATATATATATCATCTATATTCAAAGAAGAAAAATGCTGATGGGGTTGACTATGAGCAGTATAGTAATATGGCACTACATGACGATATAGATGATACTCCTGTAGCATCTATAAGAGACGATAAAAAGAAATAGGAGAGAGATATATGAATAAGCTTTATCTTTGGGGAATTATCATTACTGCAATTATGTTAGGAGCTACGTATTACACGATATTCTTAACTAAGGGTGGTTTAAATGGTGATATCGTAAATATGCTTGCTATTGCAGGTGCTATATCACTTGTAATAATTACAGTTTTTGTTGTAATTAAGTATGTTCGTCAAATGCAATCAGATACTGCCCAAGGTCAGTTAGCTGATGAGCAATGGGATGGAATAGGCGAATATTTAAATGACTTACCGATGGGTTGGGCAGTTGCATTTTTGCTTACAATTATTTGGGGTATGTGGTATTTTACTATTGGATATCCTGTAAATGCATATTCACAAATTGGTGAATACAATGAAGACACAGCTGTACACAAT
This sequence comes from uncultured Sulfurimonas sp., assembly GCA_964461645.1. GTDB lineage: Bacteria > Campylobacterota > Campylobacteria > Campylobacterales > Sulfurimonadaceae > Sulfurimonas. The sequence goes on from CAYWVG010000056.1 coordinate 7,321, forward strand.
GCGAAATTTGAGTCTAAATACGCATCAATAACTGGTGATAGACTAGTTGATATGGGTAAATCAGTATTTTTAGCTGAGTGTAAAGTATGTCATGGTTTGAATGCTGATGGTATCGACGGCAAAGCAGCTGATCTTAATGTAAGAATTGAAGAGAAAACTGTTAAATTTGCTATTGAAAATGGTTCAAACAACCATTTGCTTGGCTCTGAAATGCCGATGCCAGATCGTAATGGTCTTTTTAATTCTAATACAGGTGCACTTATTACAGATGCAGAGATAGATGTAGTATCTAAGTATGTAGCTAATGGTATGAAGGGTGATGGCGCTGAAGTATTTGCTGGAACTTGTGCGGCTTGTCACGGTGAAGATGGTAAGGGGCTGGACTACGTAGCTCCAAGTGTTGCTACGTTTAGCTCAGAACTAGTTACTAACATCTTAAACTATGGCAAGAAAGGCGCTATTGGTAAGATGCCGGCATTTGAAAGACTTAATGCTAAGCAAAAAGAAGCTGTTGGCGCTTATGTCACAGATTTAAGCAAATAAGGAGTCAGGTATGAATGAAAATAGAAGCGTATTTGCTCTCGATGGCATAACAGGTATGTTAATAGCTACTGTTTTACTACTAAGCATCCTTGCTGTTTTAACAGCATGGGGTCTTAGTGTACAAAATGCTAACATGTCAAATTTTTACGAGATTAAAGACGAACAATCAATCAGAATGTTTAGCACAGAAAATGCTAAACATATAGTTGATGTGAAGTAAAGGGGTAAATAATGGATAAAATAATTTCATGGGGCCTTGTTATCATGGCTATTTACACAATTTACGCGGTTGTAACACCAAATCATCTTTTCGTCGGTTAGGATTTTTTTTGAAATTTCTTAACAGAGGGCTTTTAGCCCTCACCATCATTTTTTGTACAAGTCTACTACAATCCAAAGAGTATTTATATAAAGATGAAGTTATCTTCAATCCAGCATTTAATCAAGAGATTAATAAATTAGGTGCTGAACTATATGAAAAAACTGGAATATCTCTAAAGCTACTAATGCTAAGAGAACTCCCAAAAGATAAAAGTATAGTTGAGTATGAAAAAGAGTTGATGCAAAACTTCAGTGAACCTACAATATTGCTAACTTTTTCAGAGTTAGATACACAAGTGGATATACTTGCGCAACCATCATCTTTATATGAGTATTTTGACAAAAAACAAGTTCTTAGCCCTATATCATCATCAGCTCAAGCTTTTGTTATAGCGCTTTTAAATATGGACTTCAGTGATATGAGTAGTGGTGGCACAATTTTGCCACTTCTTGCACAAAAAGCTAAAGATGGTGAACAAAAAGGAAAATACTCTGGGTCCATGTTTAATGGCTATGCCGATATAGCCGAGCAGGTTGCAAAGAGTAAAAATGTAGTTTTAAAAAATGCAGTAGGAAGTGCTAATCAAACTAGTATTCTAGTTGTAAAAGTATTGTTTTATAGTGTGATAATATACGCACTAATTATGTACATAAAAAGAAAAATATATCTAAAGAGGCAAAATCATGAAAAAAAGTAATGGAATGATATGGCCATATGCCATAGGAATATCTATAGTTTTAGTTTTTGGTGCTTGTGTCGCAACAATCGTAGTAACAAGTACGCTCCCAGTTGAAGAGAGCGATACATATATGAGAGGATATCATGAAGCTGATGATGCAGCAAATGAGATTATAGAAGCTCGCATAGCTTTTGACAAAGAGTATAATGTTGAGTATATAAATGAGGGATTGAATCTTGAGGGTAGTACCATCAAGTATAAAGTTACAGATAAGCTAAGCAATCCAATAAACGATGCAAAATTAAAAATAATCATTACAAGACCAAACAACCATAAGCACGACCAATCACTAGAGACTTTTAATGTTGATGATGGCATATACAGTTTTGAGTCTATCAAGATACCTATAGAAGGTAGATGGGACATTATGGCTAAGGTAAATGTTGGCAAACTTGAGAGATACTACAATATAAAAGCAGATACAAGAAAAGATGAGATTGTAGAATATTAGACTATAATATTCCTTATGCAAAACAAAACAATTATCCTCCCAACAGCTCGTGCGATTCGCCACGAGCTACTTCAGTTTAAAGATCAAACACTTTTTTTACCAAACTACATAAGCATGAGTGAGTTTCTCTCAAAGCTCTGCATTGTAAAAGATATGAAGATGGTAGATGAAGATAGTAGAGTTTTACTCCTTTTAGAAGCTTCAGACTTTAACTCATTTTCAGCACTTCGCATTGAGAGAAACTTTTTCACTTTTACTAAAAACTCTTCATATATTTTCAAATTTTTTCAAGAGCTTAGTGCTGAGATGTATGAT
>CAYWVG010000057.1:0-9687 GCA_964461645.1 uncultured Sulfurimonas sp.
TAGTTAACTCTTCTGCAAGTGTTACAGCAGTTCCAATGTTTATCTTAATCTCTTCAGCAGTTCTCTCACCAATAAGTAGGTTGTACTTTTTCTTTACGTAGTCAATAATGCCTTTATCAAGCTTGTCCCCAGCCGTTCTAATGGACTTTGAGAGAACTAAACCACCAAGTGATACTACACCAACTTCTGTAGTTCCTCCACCGATATCAACAACTAAATTCCCTTGTGGTTCGCGGATATCGATGCCAGCTCCAATTGCAGCTGCCATTGGCTCTTCTATTAAAAAGACCTCTCTTGCTCCTGCGCTAAGTGCAGATTCACGAACAGCTTTTCTCTCAACTTGAGTTAAGCCATAAGGTACACAGATAATGATTCTAGGGCTTATAAGAGATGTTCTTCCATGCGCTTTTTCTATAAACTTTCTAATCATCTTCTCAGTCATATCAAAATCAGCAATAACACCATCTCTCATAGGACGAATAGCTTTGATATTTCCTGGAGTCTTACCAACCATCTCTTTAGCTTCATGTCCGACAGCTAAAACTTTTTGGTGCCCATATCTTTCTGTTTTTACTGCAACGACTGATGGCTCATTTATAATGATACCACGACCTTTTGCAATAACAATAGTGTTTGCAGTTCCCAAATCTATAGATAAATCGTTAGAAAAAAGCCCTACTAGTTTATTAAATATCATATCTCTTGTCCTTAAATTTGTTATATATTACGCTATCTTTTTAGTTGACTTTTTTATATAAACTGGTGCAACATTTTCATTTATAACCTCTGAAGTTATTAAAACTTCGTAACCAGCATAGTCAGGAAGTTCGTACATTATATCTATCATATTTTCTTCTAGTATTGCACGAAGTCCACGCGCTCCAGTCTTTCTTTTGATAGCTTTTGCGGCAATAGCTTTTAGTGCATCTTCTTCAAAGTTAAGTTCTACTTCATCTATAAGAAAAAGTTTTTTGTACTGCTTTATAAGAGAGTTTTTAGGCTCAGTTAAGATGCGAACCATATCTTCTTCACTTATCTCATTTAGAGATGCGATGATAGGTAGTCTTCCAACTAGCTCAGGTATAAGACCATAAGAGATTAAATCATCTGGCTCTACCATGTCGTAAGTCATTTTTCTCTCTTGTTTGCTTTTTTTGTCGTGCCCAAAACCTAAGACATTATCGCCTTGCTTTTTCTTTAAAATCTCATCAAGACCATCAAAAGCACCACCGCAGATAAATAAGATATTTGTAGTATTTATAGTAGTAAACTCTTGATTTGGATGTTTTCTTCCACCTTTTGGCGGGATATTTACTTCTGCGCCCTCTATGATTTTAAGAAGAGCTTGCTGAACTCCCTCGCCTGAGACATCTCTTGTGATAGAGCGATTTTCACTCATGCGTGAGACTTTATCTACTTCATCTATAAAAACTATGCCTTGCTCAGCTCTTGCTACATCACCATCAGCTGCTTGAATTAGTTTTGTCAATATATTTTCAACATCTTCTCCAACATATCCCGCTTCAGTTAAACTTGTTGCATCTGCTATAGCTATAGGAACATTTAAAACTCGTGCAATAGTTTGTGCCATAAGTGTTTTACCACTTCCTGTTGGGCCTATTAGTAAAACGTTCGATTTTGATATTTCTGTATCATCATCCTTTATATGTTTCGTTTTAAAGATTCTTTTATAGTGGTTATAAACTGCAACGCTTAGTAATTTTCTAGCTCTCTCTTGACCAATAATATACTCACCTAAAAAGTCATTTAACTCTTTTGGTGTCATTAGATTGTTTACAGCGTCTAAAAGCTCTTCTTCATTTATGCTTAGAGTCTCTTTTTCATCTCCAAACATTATCTTATAAGCAGAAATTACACAGTTTTTACAGATGTAAACACCATTACCAGCTATTAGTGGGTTCTCTTCACTCTCATTTGCGTCACAAAAACTACAATGTCTATGAATCATATTTTACTTCCTTTTTACTCATCTATATCATTAAACTTAGTTGCATCGATTTTTCTTTGAGCTTCACTTTTTCTCTCAAAAGGGATACCCCTTTTTGTCTTTAGTATAAAGTCGCAAAGATCTTTTACATAGTGATTTTGAGTTGTCTCAATAAGTTCACTTGCTATGTCTTTTAATGGTTTGCCTGATTCAAAAAGATCTCTATAAGCGGATTTTAGCTCATTTATATCTTCTCTATCTAGGTTTCTTCTAAGCCCTGTAAGGTTTAGTCCACGAAGTGTCGCACGATTTCCCTCAGCCATACAAAAAGGAGGAACATCTTGAGCAAGTGCAGATGCTCCCCCGACCATTGCATAATCTCCAACATGGACAAACTGATGGATAGGCGTCATACCACCAATAACAGCATAATCACCAACTTCAACATGTCCAGCCAAAGTTGCAGCATTTGCCAAGATACAGTGGTTTCCAATGATAACATCGTGACCTAAATGTACGTAACCCATGAAAAGATTGTGGTTTCCTATGATAGTTTTTCCGCCACCACCCTTTGTTCCAGGGTTAAAGAGTGTAAATTCTCTTATCCTGTTGTTATCACCAATGATAAGTTCAACGTCTTCACCCGCATACTTCAAATCTTGTGGGATTGAGCCAATAACTGCGTGAGAGAAGATAGTGTTGTTTTTTCCTATAGTTGTTTTTCCGTAGATACAAGAGCTTTGTGCTATCTTTGTTCCATCACCAATACTTGCATCTTTTGAAATAAAACAAAATGCTCCAATCTCAACATTTTTGCCTATTTTTGCACCATCTTCTATAATTGCATGTGGGGAAATTTTATTATTTGACATTTAGTCTCTTTCTGTTTTGAACTTTTGTTCTTTGTTCATAAATCTTATTTATTTATCTACTATCATTGCTTTTAATTCAGCTTGGGAGACTAAAACATCATCAACAAAGGCTTTACCTTCCAATATCCAAATAGCACCTTTGTTTTTGATAACACTTATGTGATACTCAAGTCTATCGCCTGGCTTTACAGGGGAGCGAAACTTAGCCTTGTCAATGCTCATGAAGTAAACAACTTTGTTTGCAGCTTCTTCTTCTGTCATGTTATCCATGCTTTTAAATGCAAGTATGCCACCAGCTTGAGCCATTCCTTCTAAAATCATCACACCTGGATAAATAGGGTGACCTGGAAAGTGACCTTGAAAAACATTATCGCCAATAGTTACATTTTTAAAACCAACAAGAGTTTCATTTTTAACAATGTGTGTTACACGGTCAAGTAGTAAAAAAGGGAAACGATGAGGTATTATCTTTTGAATTTCTATAACATCCATAATCATAGTCAAGAAGCCTTATAATAATTTTTGAATATTTTAGCTAAAAAATGATTATATAATCATTAGGATAAACATCTTTTTTGTCCTAGTTATTACTATTGCGTAATATTTGCTCACTAAAGTGAGTTAAACAATAAGTAGTTTTTCTTTAGTATCTTGATAAGTTATAGCATCTAGTGTTAGAGAGAGCTTTGTATCAATGATTTGCTCAACCACAATGATGGTAGATAAAGAGTATGGATTTGGCTCTATAAGTTGTCTAATAGAGAGTTCTTGCTTAAATGTTAGAGGGTTAAATATAAGTTCTTTTATGTTTTTATAGTTTGAGTCGCATAATTTATTAAAATACTTCAAATCTATAAATTTAACTTCTTGTCGATTGAAATAGTGGATGTTTTTGTCTTGAAATTCTATAGTTCCATCAGCCTTTTTTCTATCTAAAATGGAGTAACAAAGTGAATATGCTGGGATAATTTCACTTTTGCCTTTAGTGAGCTTAAAGTTAAAAACTCTGTAGTTTAAAAACTTCTCTTTTACTATCTTGTAAGCGATATTTTGCTCTTCGAGTTCAACTCTTTTCTCATACATAGCAAGGCGTTCTTCTATAGAAGCAGGAAGGGTGGTGTTTGATATAGGTGAAAACATCTCATCCATAATGCGACCTTGCTCTTCTCTTTGCATAGTTAAACCATAGATGCAACCACAATAGTCCTGACGGTAGAGCATCTCCTCTTTTGTAACTCTACTTTGGTCTTGCGTACCACCATTTGAGCGATAATCAAGTGCAATAAACTCAACTCCATACTTTTTAAAAAAAGCATCACCGCTTCTTTTTAGTTGTTCTTGAGATTTTAGAGGGCTAACAAGAAGTGTAGTAGTTATCTTCTTCTCTTGAAGTTCAAGAGCTTTTTTTGCACTAACTTCAAAGCGTCTATCGAAACAGACTTCGCACCGTGCACCTTTTTCTCTCTCCCTCTCAAGTCCTTTTACTGCACTCATCCAACTCTCATAATCATACTCGCCCTCAATCAAAGGGATACCGAGTTTTTTACATGAGCGCTCAACATCTAAAAGTCTGAGTCTGTACTCTAAATATGGATGAATATTTGGATCGTAAAAGAAGGCTGTAAGTTTCTCATGCGGGAAATCATTTTGAAGTTTTTGTAAAAAGAAGTGACTATCAACACTACAACAGATGTGTACTAGCATTTTTTATCCTAAGTTTTTTATGCATGGTACCTTTTCTCGTTCCCACGCTCTAGCGTGGTGAATGCATATAGTAAGATATCACTAAAGTAGTAAAACTACATATACACTCCAAGGCTGGAACATTAGAGCGAGTTGGGTATTTTGCAGGGCGTTATTTAGTTTCTAAAACTTCTATAGAGTTGATGGCATCTTGACCTTTTATGCTATTTAAAACAGCGAAACTCTCTGCATCGTCTTCTTCTATAGCACCAAAAACTGTGTGAACACCATCAAGGTGTGGAGTTGCAACAAAAGTGATGAAAAACTGGCTTCCACCAGTGTTTGGTCCAGCGTGAGCCATTGAAAGAGTCCCTTTTGTATGGCGAGAAGTGTTAAGTGCAGTCTCACATGGGATAGCCCAATCAGGTCCACCAGTTCCAGTTCCAGTCGGACATCCGCCTTGTGCCATGAAACCTGGAATTACGCGGTGAAAATTAAGGTTGTTATAAAAACCAGTCTCCGCTAGGTGTGCAAAGTTTGCAACTGTATTTGGAGCTTCCTCAGGAAAAAGCTTTAGCCAGATATCGCCCTTGCTTGTAGATACTTTTGCCCATTGGAGTTTACTTAACTCCTCTTTACTTAAGTCATAAGTCTTTAGTTGTGTTTTTCTAAACATTTGAGTCCTTTTATTAAATAGGCGCAATTATAGTCAAACTTTACAAATGTTGTTATAATCCTTGACATGAAAAAAATTTTAAACGCACTTCAAATAAACTTTATACGAAAAGATAAATCAACAACAATTAAGCAAGCAAATCTTTTTACTACTTTATACATACTGCTTTTTACTATAGTTTTTGTATCTGTGCTTATTAAAGAGAATTATGAAGAGTATGAAAAAACATTAGTAGAACAGCGGATTATGAGTGATTATAATGAAAACAATGTAGATGCTAAAAGTTTAGAGATTGAAAAAGAGTTAAAATCTTTAATGATTAAAAAGACTCTATCAATCGCTACTTTGGCTTTTATCCTTTTTGCGATAATGCTCGGGTTTTATAAACTTTTCAATGCGATACTACAAAGAGATATAGATATATTTATGAAATTTTTTAAAGAGAGTGCACACACTGAACAAAAACTAAATCCGCAAGAGATGTTTTTTGAAGATTTTAAAATAATGGTAGGCTATGCAAATAGCATGGTAGAGACCATAAGTGAGCAAAAACACACACTAAGAGATCTAAATCAAGGATTAGAAGAGAAAGTTCTTCAAAAAATGTCAAAACTTGAATCCATCAATGAAAACCTAAAAAAAGAGAAAAAGTTTTCACAAGACTTACTAAAATCTCAAAAAGAGTTTTTAAGATATACAGTGCATGAGACAAATACACCTCTTAGTGTTATACTTATGTCCATAGAACTTTATTTGATGAAAAATCCACGGGATAGACAGCTCTCAAAGATAGAAGCTGCTGTTAAAAATATCTTTAGCATCTATGATGATTTGAGTTATTTGGTTAAAAAAGATCAAGTAGAGTATCCAAAAAGAGTTATAAACTTTGCTAACTATATAAATAGCAGGATAGACTTTTTTACCGAAGTTGCCCAGCAGTCAAAAGTGAGTTTTAACAACAAAATTAATGCAGATGAGATGCATATATATTTTAATGAGACTAAGCTTCAAAGAATAGTAGACAACACTATAACAAACGCCATCAAATACACGCTACCAAATGAGCTCATAACTGTAACACTCCTGCAAATAGGAGCCAATATAGAGTTTGCAATGAGTTCAAGAGCAAAGACTATCAAAGATACTCAAAAAGTATTTCATGAGTACTATAGAGAAGAAGAGAAGGCTGATGGCTTTGGAATAGGGCTAGGCCTTGTTAGAAGTATCTGCGAAGAAGAAGATGTGAAAATCTCTGTGTCGTCAGATGCAAATGAGACAGTTTTTAAGTATATATTTAAAATAATGGGTGATTGATGAAGATTTTATTGCTTGAAGATGAGCTAATGTTAAATGAGTCTATATGTGAGTATTTAGAGTCTGATGGACACAAAGTAGAATCTTTTGTTGATGGAAATGACGCATTTAGTGCCATAAAAAAAAGCTCTTATGATCTGCTCATCTTAGATATAAATGTACCAGGTATAGATGGACTCTCTTTTTTAGAAGAGTTGCACGAGTTAAAGATATATGTAAGTGTTATCTATATAAGTGCATTGGTAGATATAGAAGATATTTCTCGCGCTTATAACTTAGGATGCCATGATTATTTGAAAAAACCATTTCACTTAAAAGAGTTGGCTCTTCGCATCAACCGAGTAAAACTAGAAAAAGAGAGACCAAGAGTTCATCTTAGAATCTCTAAAAACTATAGTTACAATCAAGAGCATAGTCTTTTGTTATTTAATGATGAGCCACAGATTCTTACAAAAAAACAGTCTCAGATTATAGACTTACTCGCTAGAAATAGAGGAATGGTAGTTGACTTTGAACAGTTCCAAACCTATGTATGGAGTGAACAACTCGTAGATAATGCAACCATCAGAGCTGAGATAAATAGACTCAAAAAAAACCTAAAAGAAGATTTTGTTATAAATGTTAGGGGCATGGGTTACATGATAGAAAAGCCCTAACAGTCATCTTTTAGTGTTGATTCTTGAATGGTTTTGTAGAAATAGCCAAGTCCTATAAGCATGATGGTCGTTCCTATGAGTAGATAAAAAGCGTTTAACATCTTTGAAGTGTCATCAAGTGCTATTTTAAATACTACCATCAGCGTCTCAATTGAGAGAGCGATAATGATTGAGATAAGAAACCTTCCTAAAACTTTATACTGTTTGTCCTCTGTTTGATGAAAAGAAAGGTACATAACCTCATGTTCAAAGATCTGCTTAGCAAGGTCATAAATGGCAAGTCCTAATGTCATGGATATGATGGATGTGAAAATATCGTGTAAAAAATCTGAAGTAGAGAGTGATAGAAGTAGTGAGAAAAATATATACCCTCCATATATTATAAGAGCAATAGAGACAATAGCTAGCATAGTAGATCCAAAAAAGTAGATGCTTCTCTTTACCTTGTCGTGGATGCTGTTGTACTCTATAAGCTTTAAATCTTCTAAAAGATGTATAAGGTTTATGTCAAAAACATAGTAGTTAGAGTCAATAAGTTGAACAAGGCTAAGGCTTGCTTTTCCAGTTTTGTGATGGATATATGGGTTAGATATATATATATCTTCGCTATCGAGTTGAAGTTTTATAAAGTAGTGACTCTTGTCATTTCCCATCTGCGAAGAGTCTGACTCTTTTCTCGATACAACGGGGGTTGATTGTTTAAAAGTATCATCAACTCCATACATCAACTGGATAAATCTGTTTTTCTTTAAGATATCAGAAGAATTATCCATATAGTTTTTCGGAAGACTATTGATAAATGTTTTTAAAAAAGAGTCAACATTTATCTTTTGCGTTCTGTATGCATTTATAACTTCTTTCATAACTTTATCCATTATTGTCAATTTTTCTATTAGAGAAAATTATAGTCTACTATATTAAGAGAATTAGAAAAGAATGCCGAGTGATTAATTGTTTAAGTTCAAGTTAATATTTAAATAAAGTTACAAAATTACTCATATCACAAGAAATTAGTCAAATTTGCCTAAAATTTTTATCATGCTATGTTCATGCTATTTTTGTGCTTTAGTATACGAGAGTAAAAAATCACAAAGGGAAGATGTATGAAAAAGCATATAACATTAAGCCTGATGGCAATAGGTATCTTAAGTTCAGCAAGCCTTCAAGCTGCAGAAGATTTAAGTACGATGTTTAGTGAAGGAAAGATAAGTGGTGAGATTAGAGAGTTTAGTATCTCTAGATCTGTAGATAAAAGTAACGGAGGTGATCATACAAGAAGAGCAAATGCTATCGGTGGTCACTTAAAGTATGAAACTGCAGACTTTAAAGGTCTATATCTAGGTACTGCTTTTTATACTACAAATGGTTTTTTAAATGATAGTAAGAGAACAGACTATGAAAAAGTAGATCCGACTCTTTTGGGAAAAGATAACGAGGGTTATTCTATCTTAGGTGAGGCTTACATTGCTTACAACGCTAAAGATCTAGGAACAAAAACAAGCATAAAGTTTGGTCGTCAAAAACTAGATACTCCAATGGCTGGTTCTGACGATGCAAGAATGCTTCCAAACCTTTTTGAAGCTATAGTAGTTAGTAACACAGATATCCCAGATACAACTCTTTTAGCAGCTCATGTTATGGGCTTTGCTCAAGGTACTTTTGGTCGTGCTTATGCTGGCGATATTCTATCTGCAACTTCAGGATATTCAGCAGTTGATTCAAAAGACCAAGTAGGCGACTTTAAAAACATGGGTAGTTATGCTGTTGGTAAAAATACTGCAGGCGTTTCTATTTTGTCAGCTACTTATACAGGTGTAGAAAATCTTAAACTTCAACTTTGGGACTACTATGCTCACGACATACTAAACATGATATATGCAGAAGCTAACTTCTCATGGAATTGCTTACTAACTGATAGTGTTAAGCCTTTTGTGGGTGCTCAATTTATCAAGCAAAATGAAGTTGGTGATAAGCAACTAAAAGCATTAGGTGGTAATGGCAATATTAATAGTACATATTGGGCTGCTAAAGCTGGAGCTTCTATAGAAAACTTTACAGCCTATGTAGCATACTCACAAACTGGAGCAAACTCTTCAAGTGATAAACCTTATGCAAACGCTATCATCTCTCCATGGGGTGGAATGCCAGCATATACTCAAGGTATGGTAACTCGTCATCAGTTTTTAGCAGGAACAAAAGCTTATAAAATAGGTGCTTCATACAATTTCAAAGCATTTGGTCCAGACTTTACAACTGCTCTTTACTATGCAAACTTTGATATGGATAAAAACAACGGCTATACAGTTGGTGATGCAACAGAGAGCGGTTTTGATCTGATTTATAACACAGGCTTTGTTAAAAATTTACAACTTCGTCTTCGTGGAAACTATGCAAGAGACTTCAATGTAAATGCAACTACTGGTAATAAAACTAGTTGGAACGAGCATAGATTTATAGTTAGCTATAAGTTTTAATATCTGTTGCACCTCAGGAGAGACTGTGAAATAATTCGGAAGCGATGCTTTAGCTTCGCCTATT
>CAYWVG010000058.1:0-9588 GCA_964461645.1 uncultured Sulfurimonas sp.
ACCAATGGCACACTCCATGATATAGGTGTGCTAACCGATGACATCTCCACTATAAGCCACTATCATGAACTTTTACTCATTATAATGCGTAAAATTAGCTAGTTTGCAAAAAATGATTTGCATTTTTTATATATGTTACTGATGCAACTTTAGTAAAAAATTCTCTCGCACCTTCAACATCTATGATCTTGTCTTTTTCACCTAGATAGACTTCTAGCTTTACGCCTTGTTGCACTAATTCTTCTAGCTCATCTAGGTCCCACTCATAGTTAAGCAACTCTTCTAGCTCTTGCTTTGTACTTTTTTTTTGCTCTACTATCTTTTTTTCATAAGGCTCAAAACAGAGCTTTATAAACTGTTTCATATAGACTACTTCACCCTTTGTGTAAGAGAGAAGCTGAAGCCTCTTAAACTTAGCATCTCTTGTTTGAAAAAAAGCAGGAGATAGAAGTTGCAGGGTATCTACTCTTTTTTTAGCTGCTAGAGTTTTTTTAACATGTTCAAGCGCTTTTATAGCTCCATAACTAAAGCCAACTACTGTGTATTTTGTATCATTTATATACTCTTTAAAAAGATAACTCTCACGTAGTAGAGAAAACCCACTAAAGAACTGCATCTATAGCTTCTTTAACATCTGACTTTGTTATGCTCTCCCTCTCAGAGAGCTTCTCTTCAACTATCTTCATGGCATCTGACATCTTCTCTATAAGAGTTTTTGTCTCTTTGTGTAGCTTTGAGATAAGAGCTCCGTTTTGCTCATCGCTAGAGATAAGAGTATCGCCCATGCCATACTCTTTTAACATCTTCTCTACAAGCTCTTTGGCCTCATCCAAATCAACCTTAGCACTGCTTGCATGTTCACCATATTTTATATCACAAGCTGCCATTCCTGCTAAGAGCATCTTGATTCTTGATTCTAGCTCATGTTTTATAAGTGGCTCGTCTGTGGTTGGAGTTAGCTTCTCATTTGAGAGCATTAGCTTCTCAAATGCAAGATCAAAATAAGTAGCCACTATTGCTTTAGCAGCTTGGTAAGTCACTCTATATGCTTTTTGTTTATCACTTAGCATCTGGAGTTTTTTCTTTCCAAACATCACCTTATCTTTTACCTGATGAAAGTGGTCTATATTTACTTTTTTATCATTTTGTCTTAAAGCCAGTAACGCAGCTTCATTTACAAGTGCAGCTAAGGCTGCTCCATTAAAGCCAACAGTCATATTTGCGATTCTTATAATTTCTAAGTCATGTGGAACTCTACTTAGATATTTTTCCAGTATAGATGCTCTCTCTTTTTTAGTGGGAAGTTCTACAAAGACTCTTCTATCAAATCTACCTGCACGAAGGAGTGCTGAGTCTAGTACTTCTATCTTGTTTGTAGCTGCAATGACAATGATGCCACTTTGGTTTTCAAAGCCATCCATCTCTGTTAGGAGTTGGTTTAGCGTAGCTTCTCTCTCATCATTTCTTACACCATCCCTTTTTTTACCAACTGCATCTATCTCATCTATAAAGATGATAGATGGCGCTGAGTTTTTTGCAGCTAAAAAAAGTTCATGGACTCTTTTTGCTCCCATCCCTACATAGATTTGCACAAAAGAGGCTCCACTTTGGTAAAAAAATGGCACACCAGCTTCATGAGCTACTGCTTTTGCTATCATAGTTTTACCAACACCAGGAGGGCCAACTAAGAGCACACCTCTTGGCATCCTAGCACCAAAATTTTTATATCTTGTTGGTTTTTTCATAAAGTCTATAATCTCTTCAAGCTCAATTTTAACATCACTGATGCCACCAATATCACTAAACTTTACATCGCTCTTCATAGCTTCTAGTGGAGTGTTTTGTATCTCAATTCCTGAAGCCCTAACTCCACCACCCTCAACTATCTTTTCTCTCTTTTGCCACCACCTAAAGATAAGTGAAGCAACTCCTAGAGCTAAAACTGTAAAAAGTATATAGACTATAACATTTGAACCAGAGCCAACTTCAACTTTATGGTTTATAAACATCTCAGGTTTTACTTGTGAAGATGCTATCTTATAGACATCATTATCAGTTTTTAAATATACGAAATCTTTGGTAATAGTTACATTTCTAACCGTGTGATTATCAAGAATCTTATTTGCTTCACGAAGGGTTATCATCGAAGAGTTGTCTCTAAGAACAGCAAAAAGAACCAGAGCAATAATAATAAAGGATGATAAGTAAAGCAGTATTCTGTTAGTCTTAGAGTTTGGCATGGTTAAATTCTCCTCTAATTTCATAGTCTTGTATAGTTACCCAGTTTCCTAGTAAGTCCTCTTTAGAGTCAACCACTATCTTGTTAAAATGTTGGTCGTGTCCCACAAACAGAGAATCTTTTTGACTCTCTAGCAAAACTTCTAAGTCGCCTTTAAAGGCATTTCTAAACTCTAAGTTTTTTTGCTTTATGATGGACTCTAGCTCATGCAAACGCTCTTTTGCAAGCTTACCATTTACCTCAGGTTTTAGAGTTGCTGATGGAGTTCCATCACGCTTAGAGTATGTAAATGCATGAAGATGCGTAAGTGGCAAATCTCTTACATTTCTCATAGCTTCATCCCACAACTCCACAGTCTCTCCAGGGTGTCCTGTTATAAAGTCTGTGCCAATAGCAAAGCCTCTTGACGCTAACTCTTCAAAAAGCTCACTATCATGCTTATAAACATTTCTTCTATTCATCAGCTTTAGCATCTTTGGTGAAGTGTGCTGAAGTGCAATGTGAAGATGCCGCTCAAGCCAGCTCTCGCCCAAAAGCTCTTTAAACTCATCTGTTATCTGTACAGGCTCAACACTTCCAAGTCTTATACGTCTAACCCCACGGATTTGTGAGATTTTTTTCATAAGTGAGGCTAATGAACTATCTGTTTTCTGTCCATAACTTCCAACATTTGTACCAGTTAGGATAAACTCTCCAAAACCATTAGATGCGAGCCTTTGGATTTGCTCTAATATCCTTGCCTCATCCATACTTCTAGCATCACCTCTTACAAAGGGAATGATGCAGTAGGAGCATCTAAAACTACAACCCTCTTGTATCTTTATAAACGCCCTACTCTTACCGATAAAGTCATCAACAACTGCATTGTCAATATGGTTTAAATCTCCAGCATCATAAAATGGTTTTTCTTCTTGTAAGAAGCTCTCTATCTTTAGCTTTTCACTCTGCCCAAAAACTCCATGAACTTTACCACTCTTTAGAAGTGATTCGCCTTTTGTATGAGCACCGCATCCAGTAAGATATACCTTTGCATCTGATGTTTTTTCTACTTGGCTTAAGTATGAGCGAACATGTGTATCTGCTCCATTTGTTACAGTACAAGAGTTTATAACTATCGCATCAGCTTCAGACTCATCTTGTGTTATCTCGTAGTTTTTTAACGCTTGCATCATAACTTGTGAGTCATATAGGTTAGTTCTGCAACCAAAAGTCTTAAAAAATACTTTTTTCATATAATCTCCTTTTTTGCGAACAAAATCTTTTGAGCAGTGGTAGATATAATCATTTATAGAACCTCGCTAGTGTCAAAAGGAGGTACTCTATCCTCGTTTTGAATATGAAGCCTTTGAGTAGGATATGCGATAGTTATATCATCCTCTTTGTTAAAAGCTTCTACAATCTCTACAGATATAACGCTTCTAAGTGTCAAAGTAGCATAAGCATTTGTTAAGTACCATGAGTCTATAGATACACCATTTTCCTTTATAAAGGAGAAGATTCTAGGCTCAACATTTGTGTTTTTAAGACTATACTTATTTCTAAGCTTATTTAACTGTTTTCTTGTTATATCTGTATAACCTTTGGAGTATTTTTTAACTATCTCTTTTGCTATATGCATAGCTTTTTTATGGTTTGAATCAAAAGTTATAGTAATATGCACACCATCCCAAACGGTCTTTAGTGAAGAGTGTGTGTAGTTAGCTATCATTTGCGTAAAAACATAGTTATTTGGAACAAATATAACTCTTCCTGCTCTTCTGTTATCAGTAACTGATGTTAGAGTGATATCTTCAAGTATTGTCATGCGAAGAAGCGAGATATCCATCACATCTCCAACATACTTCATTCCACCCAAATCAACTCTTATCCTATCTCCAACATGAATACTCCCACCGATGACCACAACAAGCCAGCCAAGTATGCTCATAAACCAGTCTTTCATGGCAATAGCAATACCAGCGGAGGCAAATCCAAGTATGGTGACAAGATAACTAGCGTTTTCTATATAGTTAAAAAAGACGATTATTATGATAAGCGTAACATTTAAAAATGTGATGATTTTATTTGTCATATAAAATCGTTCATTGTCAGTTATATACTTCTTAACAATAAGTTTTAAGATAAAAAATATCAAAAACACAACCAATACTACTACACCTATCTTGCCAAGTTTTAAGACTTGAACTTCTATATCTTTGTTGATATTTAACTCTATAATCTCTATTCTTTTTTGATAAACTTCAGATGCAACTTCCATAGTCTCAAGAGCAGTCTCAAACCTTTCTAACTGTTTGTGTTTCTTCTCTATCTCTTTTTGATACTCATTGTCCACATCCAGAAGAACTATATCTTTATAAATATCTCTCTCTTTACGCAAAAGAGTTATAAGCTGAGTTAGTTCATTTTTTCTCTTTATATAGTCATTAAAATCAGAACTCAAAGTTTTTATAAGCGATATACCAGTAAAAATATCAAAAGGATTTGTAATATTAGGTGTATCTTCAATATTAGGTGGAGTTATAAGAGTTGAAAATGGAGCACTATCTTTTTCTTTAAATTTCTCTATCTGTATAGTTAAAATCTTCTCTTTTGATATGATGGCGTTTAGTTCATCTTCTTCGCTAAGAGTCTTTGCCTTTTTATCTTTTAAATATTTTATACGCTCTTTTATCTTTTGTAGAGACTCTCTTACATCAAGTGATGTAAGGTAAGATGCGTAACTTTTTGTCCAAACTTTTTCTTTAGATATTTCCTCTTCTAGTTTTTTTAAACTACTTAAATGCTCAGAGATTTTCTTGACTCTTTGTTGCTCTTGTTCTTGTTCTAATATCAAGAATTGTTCTTTACTTATCTTTTCTGTTGTTACGATTTGTGCAAAAATGATTGAATTAAGTAGTAGAAATAAGGCAAAGATTATTTTCATTTAACATCTCCAAACTTTGCTAAAGCTGCCATAACTACGCTTTTTTGAACATCATTTTTAATTTCCACTTCTCCAATACCCTTTGCTAATATAAAAGTGATACTCTCATCTGAACTTTTTTTATCAAGAAAAAATGCTTCGTAAAAACTATTTTTATTTTTTATATTGTAAGTCGTTGGTAGGTCATGTTTTTGCAAGAATTTTCTCACTCTCAAGGCTTCATCTTCAGCCATTAGACCAAGACTAAGCGAGATTTCATTTGCCATAACCATTCCAATCGCCACAGCTTCACCATGAAGAAATTCTCTGTAATTTGTCTCATTCTCTATAACATGCGCAAAAGTGTGTCCATAGTTTAGTGCAGCTCTTAAACCATGCTCTTTCTCATCTTTTGCTACTACACCAGCCTTTGTTTGAACTGCTTTTTTTATAGCTTCTGCTAAAATATTCTTATCATTAAGATTTGCATCTTCTAAAAAAAGAAAAAACTCTTTATCAAATGTTATAGCCATCTTTACCATCTCTGCCACACCAGCACCAAATTCTCTTGAAGCTAGTGTGCTTAAAAAGTAAGGATCTATAAAAACAGCTTTTGGCTGATGGAAAGCCCCTATTAGATTTTTACCATAAGCATTATTCATCCCTGTTTTACCACCAACACTGGCATCTACTTGAGATAAAAGTGTAGTAGGAATTTGGATAAAATCTATCCCTCTTTGGTAGATGCTAGCAGCATATCCCGTCATATCACCAATAACACCACCACCAAAAGCGATAAGCATAGATTTTCTGTTAAATCTATGGTTAAAGAGTGATTCTAAAACAGTGTCTATGCTTTGTTGGTTTTTATACTCCTCTCCATCACTAACAGTTATGATATAGAGTTCTTTTGCACTGATAAAGCTCAAAAGATATGCAAGATGCAAACCTGCTACTTTTGGGTTTGTTACAATAGCTACTTTTGTGTCAAAATGGATTTTTTTAAGGGTGTCTATGCTTATATCATAGGAGTTATCAACGGTTTTTTTAAGGGGAATATTTACTTGCATCAGCTATCCAAATTTTTAATTATGTAGGATAGATAATACTTTAAAAAGAGTAAAAAAGAGCTAAATTATCCGCCTATTGTTGAACAGGTAGAAAAATTTGATGATAATCATCTAGTTTGTAATATAACTTTTCACTATCTGTTGATAATAATGAATAAAATCTTCTCTTTTTTACATTTGGAGTAAAAGGTAAAATATGAACAAAATTTTCCTTTTTTCTAAGCTCTCTTATAGGATTTTCATTCTCTTTTATTACCTTAATGCTCTTAGAAAAAATTGCAGCTAGGTTATTATAGTGTTCTATAGTTTGCTCTTTTTCATCATCATGTTCACTCATATAACTATAGATTTCTAGGTTAAATCCCATCTGTTCAGAGATATCAAAGATAGTAGAAGATATTTTTTCCAAATCACGATTATTTGTTAGTATGATGGCAGCATCTTTAACGCTA
Organism: uncultured Sulfurimonas sp.; assembly: GCA_964461645.1. GTDB lineage: Bacteria > Campylobacterota > Campylobacteria > Campylobacterales > Sulfurimonadaceae > Sulfurimonas. The sequence continues at coordinate 6,664 of CAYWVG010000058.1, forward strand.
GAAAAAGATCTATCTGAGAGCTTAAGTACTGGAACGTGTGACTCATAAAGGGTACTTCTAATGTAGTAATCAGCAAACATTTCAGATGAAACTATAACTAAACCTATATGATAAGATTTTATATCACTATAAAAAGTAGCTCTTAAGTCTTGAGATTTGTACTCTATATCTACGATTACATTTCCATCTCTAAACTCTTTTATGTATTGAAGCGTTTTTATATGACTAGGATTTACTACTTTTATAATTAGGTTATGTTTAAACTTTTTGTGAGCAAAAACTGCTCGTCTTATCATCTCTTTTATGGTCTTTGAATTTACCACATTCATATCAACATATAAAAATATATTTGAGCCAAAAGGTTCAGGAAACTGTCCTAGTTCCCTCTTAATAGCGCGATATACTGACTTTAAAACAGCAGGCTCTCCAACTAAAACTAAAAGATCATTTGGTTGAATCATTCTTCTTCGTGATGGCATCAGAAGTTTTCTGTTTCTGTATATTGCAACTATTCGCCAATTTTTTTGCTCAATAACACCGATATGTCTATAAACAAAAGAGCTCCCAAATGGAACTAGAACTTCCATTATCTCACCCTCACCTATTCCAACATTTTGAGCTATAACAGGAACATTTGGCAAGTAATCAAGAAGTCTTGAAGCTAAAATCTCATTTGAGTTAACTACAATAACGTCTGAATCTTCATTGTCAAAATCCCATTGATTTAAAACAATTACACGAAGATTTTTTTTGACAAGTCTTATATTTTTGATAGTATTTTCAGTGTCGAGTTGATTATCCATTGCAATAATAACTTGAACAAATTCCATCTTTAAAAGATTTGAGAGTTTGTAAAAGCTAGTTGGATCAAACTCGTAAAATTTAAAGCGTGCTGGATTTACTTCTTCATACTCTTTTGCTTTGAGCTCGACTACATAGTAGATATTTTCACTTGTATATGTCTCAATAACTCTTTGTATAAAATGTTCACCTGCACTGCCATCACTGATTATCAAAATTTTTTTCAAAACAGACTCTACTTTTTAAATTTTTGGCATTATATCATTTTTAAACTCTACTTAACTTAGGTTAAATATAATAGCAACAACTTAAAAAAGGACGATTATGAAACTGTTACTTTCCCTACTAATTATGCTCTCTTTTGTTCATGCTTACGAAGATGATTTGACTCCAAAAGAAGCTTACGAGATGCAAAAAGAAAAAAAGGCAATTATTGTAGATGTTAGAACTACTTTAGAGTTTATCTACACAGGACATGGTGAAGGATTTATAAATATCCCAGCTTATGAATGGACTTATGTTCCAAAATCACTAGAGACTAGAGTAAATAGTGCTGATTATGAAATCTCAAACTCAAAAGTAAAAGATCATAAATCAACTATGAAACTTTATGATGCTAAAGAAGTTATAAATAAAGACTTCGTAAGAGATGTGATGTCTGCTATGAAAATGCAAGGAGTTGACAAAGTTATCTTAGTTTGTCGTAGTGGACCTCGCTCAACTGCAGCTGCCGATATCTTAGAGCAAGCTGGTATCACAGCTTACAATCTCGAAGATGGTTTTATTCAGGGCTGGAAGAAGAGCAATCTTCCTTGGAATGGGGAGTAGAGAGTTTTATCTCTCTACAAAGTGCTAAGAATTCCTCTCCATATCTCTCATATTTTACCTCGCCTACTCCGTTTACATCTAGCATCTCATCTTTTGTTTGAGGTAATTTATCTACAAAATCCACTAGCGTTTTATCTGAGAAAACTATATATGCAGGGACTTCATCTTTTGCTGCGATTTGTGCTCTAAGAGTCCTAAACATCTCAAATAGCCCATCATCCACACTACCTACGCTCTCTTTTTTTACTTTTTTTGTCTTTTGAGCCATTTTGTGTTTATCTATCTCAATTTTAACTAAACCTTTTAAGATATCAGCACCATATTTCTTTAGTTTTATAGCTCTAAACTCACCTATTTCTATGGCATCTAGCTCAAATAGTCTATCTCCTATGGCACTCCAAACATCTTTTGATACATCTTCGCCTTTACCATAAACGGATAGTTTATCATGTTTAAAATCTAAGATTTTCTTAGCCTTAGATCCTCGTAGTACATCTATTACATGGGTAAGCCCAAACTTTTGCTCACACCTGTAGATGCAAGAGAGAAGTTTTTGCGCTTCTGTTGTGATATCAACTTTCTCAACACTTCCACGCCTACAATTATCACAAACATCCTCGCAACTATCTATCTCATCATCAAAATATTTCGCTATAAGTTTGTGTCTGCACTCACTTGAGTTTGCATAGCTGTACATCTTTTTTAGCTTGTTGTAGAGTAGTTCTTTATACTCTTTGTTCTCGAGCACATCGATAAAAGAGCGCATCTTCAAATCATCGCCTTTTGAGTATAGAAGCAGTGTCTCAGCTGAGAGTCCATCACGCCCAGCACGACCTATCTCTTGATAGTAATTCTCAACAGTTTTTGGCATACTCATATGAACTACAAAGCGGATATTACTCTTATCTATGCCCATGCCAAAAGCAATGGTGGCGACTATGATATCAACCTCTTCATACATAAACTCTTTGTAAACTCTCTCTCTTACCTCGCTTGAAAACCCTGCATGGTAAGCTCCTACTTTATAACCCTTTGTTTTTAAAAAACCAGCTACTGCCTCTACATCTTTTCTGCTAAAAGCATAGATAACACCGCATTTTGATTTGTGTTTAGAGATAAAGTCAAGTAGTTGAGTTCTACCATTTCCTAGTCTTTGTTGTGAGGTGATGGTAAGGTTTTCTCTTAGAGTCTTTGCACGAAGAGAGAGTTGATTTGAGAGCTTTAGAGTGTTTACTATATCCTCTTGAACTTTGTGCGTAGCAGTTGCCGTAAAAGCTGCGATGCTAACATCACTAA
>CAYWVG010000059.1:0-9584 GCA_964461645.1 uncultured Sulfurimonas sp.
GCTGCTAAAATACCTAAGATAACTATAACGAAAATCAACTCTATCATTGTAAAACCAGCTCTTTTCATAAGAACTCCTTAGTAAAAAAAATGGGTTACTCTAGTAACCGTAAGAGAGATTATGTGCTAATATGTATTAAATAATGCTTAAAAATAACGGTGACATTTTGTGTATATTTATGTTATTTTAAAATCACTTTACAGGGACGTTTTTTGGAACTCTTTTTGCTTACTTGCTGCATATACATGCTTTAAGCTACTAAGGGAGTAAAATATGGGTATTCAAATATCTCGCGCACATGATATTGTTGATAAAGCACTTGACTATAGAGCCATAAGACAAGATATGATAGCTTCAAACATTGCAAATGCGGATACTCCTTTTTACAGACCAAGAGACATAAGTTTTCAAGAGACACTTATGGCAAAAAAAGCAGAAATATTTAATGATACTAAAGACAAACTAGCCTTAGCTCAAACAAATGGTTCACACATTCCTCTTTACGAGGAGAGAGATTCTAGTCGTGCTACAAGATTTTACAGAGATGGTCACATGGCTAGAAATGATGGAAATAGTGTAGATTTAGATGTTGAGACTACTGAGATGAGTAAAAACTCAGTGATGTTTAACGCACTTGTTATGGCCAGAAAAAAAAGTTCTGCTATATTTAACAGTGTTATAGACGCATCAAGTAAAACTAGTTAATAATGCAAAATAATAAACATCTCACCAAAGGCGTAGCTTTAGTAGCGAATAAGGAGAATAAATGTCATTTTTAAATAGTTTTGATATCAGCGGTTATGGACTGAGTGCTCAAAGAGTTAGGGTAAATACTATCTCACAAAACATAGCAAATGCGCAAACAACGAGAACTGAAGAGGGTGGACCTTACAGACGAAAAGAAGTTGTATTTAAAGCGATAGACTTTAATGAACACTTCAACAAAGCACTAGGAGAATCAACAAACAGTGCTAAATATGAAGATCCATTGGATGAGGGACATTTTGGCAGAAAAGTAAATCCTGCTATAATGAGCGTAGTTGTTGATAAAATCTCAAGAGATGACAGAGATCCTAAGCTAAAGTTTGATCCATCACATCCAGATGCTGATGCGAGTGGTTATGTTGCATATCCAAATATTAATCCTGTTATCGAAATGGCCGATTTAGTAGAAGCGACTAGAAGTTATCAAGCAAATGTAGCTGCATTTGAGAGTTCAAAAGAGATAGCAAACTCTGCTATATCTCTTTTACAATAGGTGTAAAATGAATAGTGTTACAAGGATATACAAATGAGTGAATTTGGTAAAATACAAGGGCTATCTGGAACATCGACTGCTGATCTTTTAAAACAAAAAGGCAAGGTTGATGGTGCTAATGGCGAAGCTTTTGCTAATCACTTAAAATCTGCTCTAAATGAAGTAAACGAGTACCAAGAAAAAGGTGAAGTAGCTCTTAGTGAGATGGCAACAGGTCAAGTAAAAGACTTACATCAGGCAGCTCTTGCTATTGGAAAAGCCGAAACTAGTATGAAACTTATGCTTGAGATCAGAAACAAAGCGCTAAACGCTTACAAAGAGTTAGGTAGAACACAACTATAAACGCTTCAAAAGTTACTCTCTAACTCTTTGCATAATGCTATAATCTCTTAAAAATACAATTAAGTGTAATCTATGAACAACAAAACTAAAAGTAAAAAAATATTTCTTCTTTACACACTTATTGCTATAGCTTTTTTAATCTTCTTAAGCGTAATGTTACTCACTGTTTTAAAACATCGCCATCTTCCATCGCTCTACACAAAAGAGACATCAAAATCGCAAAGAGGCTCCATCATCAGTGCTGATGGCTTTCATATAGCAACTACTCAAAAACTCTACAAAGCAGTAGTAAACACTCTTTATATCGATCCACAAAAGATGGAGCTTTTTATAGAACTCTTTAGCATCTACTCTGGCATAGAAAAAAAAGAGATAGAAAAAAAACTAAAAAATGCAAAAGGCTCTGTAGTTTTAAGCTATAACATTACAGAAAAAATGGCGCAGTATTTAAAGAGTCTCTCTTATGAGCTAAGAAGATACAATGTTTTCATTGAGATTAAAAACCCAAAAACTGGCTATGCAACACTTCACGGCTTAAATATAATCGAGAGTGGTGAGAGCAGAGAATATCCTTATGGCAATCTACTAACTCCTATCATAGGCTATCCACACAAACAAGAAGAAGATGGATATACCTACATAAAAGGTGTCAAAGGCCTTGAAAAAAGTTTTGAGAGAGCTTTAGCAGCAAGACAAGATGAGCTAAGACAAGGAAAAAGAGATGTCAATAGTTACATTATTTTAAATAAGCAAAGTTTTTCAAAACCTCATATCAATGGCCTAAATATCAAGCTAAATATCCCTGTAGGTCTCCAAATCAGGGTTGAGAGAATGCTAGATAGTATGAAAAAAGAGCTTGATGCCAAAGAAGTTATATGTGCTGTGATGGACACAAAAAGTGCAAAAGTCATAACTCTTGCAAGTTCTAACAGATACTTACCTAAAAGTATAAAAAGAAGTGATTACCCATCACTAAATAGTGCCATGACTGAGTATAGTTTTGAGCCAGGGAGTGTTATAAAACCCATCACATTTTCTCTACTTCTTGATAGAGGTTTAGTAAATCCTTATGACCTTGTAAACGGTCACAACGGTCGCTTTAAAATTGGTAGAAAGGTTATCACAGATGAGCATGACTTTGATTGGCTAAGCGCTGAGAATGTTATTGTTCACTCCTCAAATATTGGTATAGCTCAACTTGCACAAAAGTTAAGCGGCAACGAGTTTTATGAAGGCCTTCTTGATTTTGGATTTACCAAAAAATCCACTCCTGATTTAGTTTATGAAAAACAAGGTTCCATCCCAAGTGCAAATCAACTAAACAACGAGATATATAAAGCAACTTGTTCTTATGGCTATGGGATGAACGCAAATCTAATGCAACTTATCCGCGCATATAGTGTTTTTAACAACAACGGAAGAATGGTAACGCCAAAGATAGTAGATAGTTTTGTAGATTCAAGAGGTCAAAAAAAAGAGATTCCAAATGAAGAGCAGATTCAAGTTATAAAAAGCTCAACTGCCGATAGAGTCAAGCAAATCCTCATCAAAACTGTAAATGAAGGAACTGGTAAAAGAACAAAAACTGAAGGACTGATAGTTGGGGGGAAGACTGGAACAGCTCATATAGTTGAGGGCGGTGAGTATGTAAATAGATACAATACCGCCTTTTTAGGATTTGCTAACGATAGAGAGAAAAAATATACTATGGGCGTTATAGTCATAGAGCCAAAAAGCAGTCAATTCGCTGCACAAACTTCTGTTTTAGTCTTTAAAAAAATCATAGACATTATGATAGAAGAGGCTTACTTAACTCCTGTTCTTTAACTTTTTATAGAGCTTTTAGGACTAAAATTGTTAAATTTTAAACTACTAAATCTAGCTCTTGAATAGTTCCAACTCTGCCATCTCCACTCAAGTATATAGAACTCTCTCTTAGATGTGCAGTTGTTTTTGCATCTGAGGCTATAAACTCAAAATCTGTTTTTATACTTCCTAGATACAAGGCTCCAATATTTTTCTCTTTTAGTGAGTATAGAGACTCTTTCCCATTTTCATCTTTAGTCCAGATAAGTAGTTTAGAGTAAATCTCATCATTTTCGTCTATCCAGTTATTTTTATCACTATCATATGCTCTAAGCTCATTAAAGCCATTGCCACTTTTAGGACCAAAAAGCTCGCTTCCATCGTTTATGATGCCATCACCATTTTTATCTAGCGCTAAAAATCCACTCCCAGATCCCACAAAAGAAAACTCATCACTCTTACCATCTAAATCTAAGTCAAAGTTATGCTTAACGCTACTGATGCTGAGCATATCTGTACCAAAGTTTATAACAAGCGGGTCAATTAGTGCATCTCCAGCTTTAAAACTTAATGATTCATGTAGTCTTATTTCACTCTTGATGCTATATGCGAGTGAGAAGTCTATATTTTTTCCATCAGCTGTCTTAACACTTCCAGATGCACTAAAACCTAACTGCTCTTTTTTTATTTCTGTTTTTTGATAATCATAGTTTATTCCCCAGCCTAAAGGTTCTCTTGCAGTCCCCTGTGCGCCCTCTATTACTTCTTTTTGTGCTGCTAAATCTTGTGGCTTAATTACTTTTGCGAAGGAGACATCAATCTTTTTTCCTGTTAAAATCTCCAAAGCTCTTACGATTCTCATGAGTTTTGCAGGGAGCTGCATTCCTTCTGACTCTTGGCTAATGATTAGCTCATTTGATTTTAAATTTTTAAACTCATTTGTCAACTCCACGCGGTCCATCACTCTAAATCTCTCTGGAGCATCTTCTTTTTTATTCCACATCTCAAGTTTCTCACTCTCATGAATCTCATGACTCTTTTTATGTTTACTTGACATAGATATATCTGAATTTATTATTTTCACAACTCATCCTTTAGTTTATGATACTTATATATCGACCAAAAAGATAAACAGCTACCATCAGATAAGAGGGGCATACGTGCTTTTATTTATGCACATATAAGATATAATTGCACAATTAAATTACCCTTTAGGATTTCTCATGCCAGCAAGTAGTATCAAGCCCACAAACCATCGTGTTCACCCCTGTCCTAATGATAAAAAAATATCACTTTTAAAACAACTTATCACAGAAAATAAAGATAGCAACATCATAGTAGTAAGCTCACAAGACGCTTCTAGTATAAAAGAGTCTCTAAAAGATGTAAGTGATGTAAAAGTCTTAAGTGATGATGAGCTTTTTAAAGATGTATCTATAAAGTGTGACTTGCTCATAAGTCTAGACCTACCCCAAAAAGCCTTATTTTACATTCAAAGACTATCTCACACAACTTCAAAAGCAGTTCTTATCTTAAACGAGAGCGAACAAAAGCTCTTATATCCCATAGAAACTCTCTTGGGACGTGTTATAAAGCAAGAGATAGTAGAGGGTTTTGAGTATGCAAAAAAAGAAGTTAAAGAGATAAAACCAAAACCAAAACAAAAACAGATGTCAAAACAAGATATAAAAGATGTGGCTAAGAAGAGATATGATGAGGGTACAAGAGACTCTACCGAGCCAAAAAAAGAGTTTAAAAAACCTCAAGGTGATAAAAAATCTGATAAACCAAGAAGAGATGACGATAAAGCTAAACAGTGGGAAAAAAAGAAAAAATCGCCAAACAAGTTTTTAGGTAAAGATGAAAAGGGAAAAGCTCTTTTTTCGGGTAAAAGTGGAGAGAGAAATCATCGTCATGATGGAAGCCCAAAAGAGGGTTATGATGCACCTAAGAAAGTAGGAAAAAAGATAAATATCAAAGCACTCAAAAAACCAGAAGATAAAAAACCAGAAGATAAAAAGGCTGATTAGAAAATCAGCTCTTCATTAGCATCAGCTTGATTTGTTGTTCTTGGAGGTTTTGAGATATCACTAAAATACTCTTTATTACCACCAACATCTACCTCAACAATCCCTTTAGGAGCTATAAACTCTCTTTGGATTTGTGGATATAAATTTAAAACACTTTTATAAAACTGAGAAAATGCAGGACCAGCTATCTTTCCACCAGTCTCCCATCTGTGCATCGGAGAATTATCATCATTTCCAAACCAAACAACTGTTTCTATAGTTGGAGAATAACCTGCAAACCAACCATCTACATTATTATTTGTAGTTCCTGTTTTGCCAGCTAGCTCTATGCCAGCTACTTTTGCTCTTTTACCTGTTCCTCTCTCTACAACATCTCTTAAGATTGTAGTCATTATATAAGCTTGCGTAGGCTCCGTTATGAACTTACTTTTTTGCGATCTTTCATATATGACATTTGATTTTTGCTCTATAGAGCTTATAAGATAAGGCTCAACTTGTGTTCCACTATTTGCAAAAGAAGATAAATATTTTGCAAGCTCAAGTGGTGAAAGCGAAATAGTACCTAATGATATGGATAGATTTCTTGGAAGATTCTCAATACCAAACTTATCTAACTCATCTAAGAGCTCTTTTAGCCCTATATCATTTACAAGGTTGATAGTAGCTAGATTACTTGAGTGAACTAGCGCTTCTCTTAAAGAGATAAGCCCTTTATAGTTTTTCCCATAGTTACTTGGACTCCACGTCATCTCTTCGCCATCTTTTTCATACTTATATGTTCTTGAGATATCAATGAGCTCAGTAGCACCAGAGTAGCCAAGGTCGATGGCAACTTGATAGATAAAAGGTTTAAAAGCAGAACCTGGAAGTCTCTTTCCTTGTGTTGCTCGGTTATATGATGATGTTTTATAGTCAACACTTCCAACAAGAGCCAAAATATCACCACTTGCAGAATCAAGAGAGACTATAGCGCCGTTGAGCAGGGAAGTATTTACATCTGGAGATATCTCATATGATGGTGTAGTAGTGAGTATATTAGCCTCTCTTACTTTATAGCCCTCTATCCTTTGCAGGGATTCATCATAGGCTTTTTTAAGTGCCTCTTTTGCAGCTTCTTGAAGTCTTAAATCTATGGTTGTGTATATCTCATAACCGCCACTTTTCATATCGTCTATACCAAGGTTAGGGAGCCTTCTTGCTACTTCATCAACTATAAATGGTGCTTTATTTTGAGTTAAAGTATCATCATAAACTATAGGATTCTCATCCATTGCTTCTTTATAAGTGCCTTCATCTATCCAGCCAAGAGTATGCATCCTAGATATGACGCGATTTGCCCTTCCCATTGATATCTCATAGTTTTTTGTAGGCGCATAGATACTTGGAGCTTTTGGAAGTCCAACCAAAATAGCCATCTCTTTTAGTGTCAAATCTCCCAACTTTTTACTAAAATATCCATCAGCAGCTGTTTTTATACCATAATATCCATGTCCATAATATATCTCATTTAGATATCTCTCAAGTATCTCTTCTTTAGTTAAAGCTCTCTCTATTTTTAGTGCATATATCGCTTCTTTTATCTTTCTTGAGAGTTTTTTCTCTCTTGTTAGAAGCACATTTTTTACAAGTTGCTGGGTAATGGTACTTGCGCCCTCTACTGCTCTTCCTGCTTTTATAACTTTAATGCCTGCTCGAAATATAGCATCTATATTTATACCAGGATGCTCGAAAAAAGTAGTGTCTTCTATGGCTACAAGCGCTTCAATAACTCTCGGTGGAATCTCTGCAAAAGTAGCATAGTATCTATGTTTCTCATCAAAAATATTTGCTATTTTTTCGCCATTTTTATCGTAAATCCTAGTAGTTACACTAGGTTTATACTCGACTAGCTCGCTAATATCATAAGTTTGCGTGGTTAAAAAATACCCCAACACTACAAATGGAGACAAAAATCCAACCAGTAAGATTCCTAAAAAAATATTTCTAACAACTCTCATCTTCTAAATTCCCTATTTGCAAAGTTTGCTTCTATGAGTGTCCTTGTGTACTCTTGTTGTGGTGATGCTAGAAGAGTTTTCATATCTGAACTCTCTACAACTTTCCCATCTTTTATAACACAAATATCATCGCAAATCACTTTTGCTGAGTTCATATCGTGTGTTACAAAAAGCATCTTAAATCCATGTTTATTTTGCAAATCTTTTAGTAAGTTAAGTATCAAAACCCTAGTCTCTGGGTCAAGTGCAGTAGTAGGCTCATCTAAGAGTATAAGCTTTGGTTCTCTCTCTAGTGCCATAGCGATAACTACTCTTTGAAGCTGTCCACCTGAGAGTTCAGGAGCAAATCTCTCTAAGAGACTCTCATCCAAATTAACTTGCGCAAAAAGCTCTTTTATCCTGCTCTCATCCACAAAAAATTGCTTTTTAATCTTCGTAAGCGGAGAGAGTGCTGTAAAAGGATTTTGAGGAACAAAAGAGACATCTTTGCCACCTTTTAGTTCAAAGTCTGCATCTGATTCTATAATGCTTTGCATGCTTGATGGCAACATACCTAAAAGTGCTTTTAATGTCAAACTCTTACCACTACCACTCTGCCCAACTAGAGCTAAAGATGAATAAATGTTAAAGTTTATGTCTACTAATATCTTGTCTTTTAGGCTGATATATAACTTGGATATTTTCATTGGTCAATTTTACCCAATTTCTAGTAATACTTCACTTACTTAGCAGAAACAACTCTTATAAGCAAAAGCATAATTATTCTTATTTTAAAAAGCCTTGAGATTCATCTCTTACTCGAAAATATTATTTACTTATGGCAACACGATGACAAGTTTAGTTTAGGGTAACACCTCACTCAGAGTACCAAATTCTTCCGTCATTGTGTCCTTGACACAAAATATAGTTTACAAATTAACTAAAGAACTCAATTAAAAAATATTTTCTTCATTCTCAATAATAACATCTCCATTAAAATCAGAATAATCCAAAACAATCTCTTCGTCTTTATACATATCAGACACTATGCTTAAAGCATCTTCTTGAGTATCAGCATCTATTGAAATAACTCTTGATAATATTTCTGTAATTTTTATATCTATTTTCATTTATTTAATCCTATACTGTCCACGACCAACAAATTCAAGATAATTTCTATCTCTTAAAAGTTGTAGTTGCTGTCTAATTTTTGCTTCTATATTATTGTTATCTGGGTGCTTTAGTTTTAAGTATTTTTCAAACTGGTACATATCAAAAAGTGTAAAATTTTTCTTATCAATTTTTTCTATGCATTTGATTATATCAAGAATCCATCCCTTTGATTCAATGTTACTATCTTGTTTTAAAAAAGTTGTCTTACTCCAATCTTCTAAAATTTTATCTTTACTTTGTATTTCTCCATCTTTAATATAAAATATTTTTCCGCTGTTTGGAATACTTGAAATATCTATATTACACATAAAATAGTTAGGTCTATTTGGTATCCCTTTTTTTCTTTTTATAATCATATCTGGAACAAACATGTAATTAGGAGTTGCTATAAAATTTAATATATTATAAGTATCTTTTTCATAATTTAAAAAGAAAAAGTTAGGACTTGTATTTCCACTTATTCTATCAATCATTCTGTCATATGCACCATCTGCAATTGTTTTACCAAGTGAATTACCCATCTTACTTTTTAATTCAAAATCTTCACTACACTTAGAGCAATAAAAGTCTGCTACGGGCTTATTGTTTTCATACTCGCTCACATTCTGACCACAACTAGGACAATAAATATATTCATTAACCCAATTTTCTGTTAATACTCTTATCTTTTGTGAATTATTTTTATAATTTTTTTCAATTAATGCATACATATTTAAATTCATTTTATAACCTCAACAAAATAAACTAGCTTTTTATTGGCATCATTGTATAAAAAATCATGAATCTCTCTTACTAAATATTTCAAACTACCATACTTTTTATAGATTTACACAACTCTCTTAACTCATCTTCGCTCTGTCCTAGTCTTATTATAACTCTTATGATGGCACTTTTTACGGTTGGTTGTCTGATGGCTCCAACTGCATATCCTTTTTTATATAGTTGTTCTTTTATTTTCATAACTTTAGCATTATCGCCTATGCTGATGGGGACTATCAA
>CAYWVG010000060.1:0-9449 GCA_964461645.1 uncultured Sulfurimonas sp.
TAGCAAAACTATCTAAAATTCTTCTTGTTTTTTTAAGAGCGTTTTTCTCACATTGTGAGACAAATATTACCATCATAATACAATTTCTTTTGTTGGAGTATAGTAAGCTGAGGCTTCTTTAACTTGTGTAAACATAAAGTCTAAAGCTTTATGCTCTACAAAATTTTGTAAGCATTGTGAGCGAAACTCTTTTTCACTCATCTTCTCTTTTGCACAGATGAATGCCCACGGTAAGACTAAAGCATCTTTAATAAGGTCAGCCACATCAAAGACTAGCGCACCTCTTCTAGTTTTGCCATGCATCACAGCAAAGCCATGAGGAATTCCTAAAACCCAAAGAGTGGTAGCTCCTAGTCCATAAGCCAAATAATTTCCATGATTTAAAAAATCATTGGCTAAGTCAGAACTTTTGTGTTCTCTAGTAAAGCCTGATTGATTTGTTTTTTGTGCAGCATATTTGTAGAGTTTTTTAGTAAATTCTGCTTCAAGTTGTAGGAGCTTTCCAACATTATAAGCATTTGGGATATTTGTTAATATAGTAGAAAACAGTCCCTCTAATTCAGGGTCAGCAGCATCAAAACCTTCTAGCTTCAACTCTCTATCTTTAGACCAAACTTTTTGTATAAACTCTATTCTTGCTATTTGAAATCTTTTAGCAACCTCAAGTCGCTTGGCATCATCAAACCAAAACTGCATCCAGCCTTGTATGTATTCTGTAGGTCTATACTCGCTTTGGGGAGTAAACCACTCTATCTCATTTGCCATAAACAATGGAGTTGCTCCACCTCCACAAAAACCTACAAGAACACCAGCTTGTGCTAACATTCTCATAGCTGCTTGCGTGATAGAGGTTCCAGTTCCTAGAAGTAAACAAGTAGTATTGGCAATAGGAATGTTCCAGTACTGATACTCTTTTTTGACTTCACTCAGATAAAGTACTCTACCATCTTTTTGCATTACACGGCAATACTCAAGATAGTATATATTTGCTCTTTTTGAATGCAGTATCGCTTTTAAGTCTGTTAAGTTTTCCAATTTTAACTCCTAAAATATAGACAATATTTCTATTTTAAGCGTATGGATTATATATAAACTAGATTCAGTTAAAATCTACTTCTAAACCTCGCAAATCCACCCACCGCCTATGAGCTTATCATCATCATAAAAAACAGCTGCTTGACCTATGGCTACTCCAAAGACGCTCTCTTCTAGGGTTATATTTGCTTTGTCATTTTCTATCTTTACATGACACTTTACTGCTTTTGTTCTGTATCTTAATTTTACACTTGTCTCAAACTCGTCTTTGTCATTGAACATATTTAGATTGTCTATCACTAGGCTACTACAAGCTAACTCTTCTTTTTTTCCAACTATGATTTGGTTTTTAGCAGCATCTATGCTTAAAACGAAGTGAGGCTGATGTGCGCCTCTGACACTGAAGCCTTTTCTTTTTCCTATGGTGTAGTGCATATAGCCTTTATGCTCGCCTACTACATTTCCTTCTCTATCTAAAACTTCTCCGACATTATCTACTTGCACATAGTCCTTAAGTAAGTCAGTATAAGTAGTCTCAACAAAACAAATCTCACTCGATTCACCTTGAGAAGCAAAGGACTCTAAGCCTTTGATGGAAGCTGCAAACTCTTTTATATCGCTTTTTTTACGCTCTCCTAGAGGAAAAATAAGTCTTGGTAAAATCTCTTTTTTTACATAAAATAAAAAATAACTTTGGTCTTTTGTATCATCATCAGCTTGATAAAAGTACTCCCCATCAGTCTTGATGTAGTGTCCTGTTGCCACATAGTCGGCACCTATACTATCTGCAAATTTCACCATCTCGCCAAACTTTAAGTTTCTGTTACATAATGCACATGGATTTGGCGTCTCGCCTTTAGCGTAAGTATCTATAAAGGGCTGAAAAACTTTCTCATTAAAAGTCTCTTGCAAGTCTAAAACATGGAGTTTCATTCCCACAAACGCAGCCGCTTTTTTTGCACGTTCTAAGTGAATCTCATGATAGTTCGGCTTTGAGTGGAGCTTCATATAAAGTCCCTCAACTTCATAACCATCTTGCTTTAGTAGAAGCGCTGAGACAGTAGAATCAACTCCTCCACTCATTCCAACTAGTACTTTTTTTTTCATTTCTTTTTCTTATTACTCTTTATTTTTTTTTCTGAACAAAAATCATATAAAGATTTATAGTATGCAGAGTCTTCAAGCCCTATTTTTTTAAGCATATCTATCTGCTCTAAGAGCGATTGTTCTATCCCTTGTGTCACAATTTTTAAATCATCAGTTAGTGTTATAATTTCAAAATCTTCTTTATCAATCATCCCGCTAGCTATGAGTTTATCTTCTATAAAATTCATTAGTGGTTTAAAAAAATCAACTCCAACTATAAAAACTCTAACGCCAGTGATTTTTTTAGTTTGTATAAGCGTAAGTGCTTCAAAAAGTTCGTCAAGTGTTCCATATCCACCTGGAAAAATAACATAAGCCATAGAGTACTTTACAAGCATAACTTTTCTTGAGAAAAAGTAGTCAAAACTTAGCTCTGTTGTAGTATATGGATTTGCAACTTGTTCAAAAGGAAGATCAATATTTAAACCTATTGATTCTACGTTTTTATGTGTGTGTGCTCCTCTATTTGCAGCTTCCATAATCCCAGGTCCACCACCTGTCATAATGTTAAAACCTCTTGAGCCTAACATAGATGCCAATTTTTGTGCTTTTTTATAAGAAGTAGCATTTTGTTTTGTCCTAGCACTTCCAAAGATAGTTACCGTTGGACCAAGCTCTCCTAACTCATCATAACCCTTTACAAAGTCAGCGAGTATTCTAAAAGCACTCCATGCATCAGCAGATTTTATATCTTTTAAATATTTTTTTGTTAATTCATTTTTTTTAGATCTCAATTTACGCCTTCAATTTATTTAATCTGTCTCTTTTTGAACCTATTGTTTTTATCTGAACTCCAAAGTTTCCATCAATGATCACAACTTCACCTTGAGCTATAACATGGTTATCAACTAAGATATCTAGTGGATCGTTTGCCAGTTGATTAAGCTCTATAACTGAACCTATATCCATATTTAAAACATCTTTAAGTAGCATCTTTTTCTTTCCAATTCTTACACGAACTGGAAGTTTAACGTCCATTATTAAAGCGATGTTATTCATCTCTTCAGAGTTTAGTTTAACTCCAGATGCGTCACAATTTTGCATAGAAGTCTCTTCATAATGGTTTGATTTTCCTTGTGGTTCGTTTTTTTTACCATCAAGTGAATTGCGAAGTTTCTCATCAATAATAAACATAAATAAGGAGTTTAAATCACCTATGTTGAACTTATAGACATACATTTTACTGTAGTCTTCTAGGCTTATCTCACTATTGTCTGAGACAAACTCTATAGCATCTATCTTAAATGAGAGTTTTGGTATATCTTTTTGCCCCGAAAGACTATTTCCAATAGCTCCAAATATATTTGAAACTATCTCTTTTGAAGCATCTAGTTCATCATCACCTACATCTTCTCTATCACTAGCTTCTTCACCCATCATCATATCAGAAAGTGAGGCTGCCAAATTTGGAGTAAGCGCTACCATTGCTTTAGCTTCTACATCTCCACTAACACTTAACTTTACTAGGACTATAGGAGGAATTATATTTGAGATAATACTTAAATCCTGTTGCTCTTTTATCTCTAAAGTTGGCGCTTGACCAATCAGAGCTTCCACTGTTCCAATAGTCTCATCTTCAAATAGTTTCATAAAATCAGTCATCTATTCTTTCCTCTTTTGTTTTTTCATCACCATCAACTATATCTCTAACTCCAGAAATTTTTTCATGTCTTAAGTTTTCAAAATTCTCTAATGCACGCTTGACTGCATCTTTTTCGGTATCTATCATCTGTGTAACTTGAATAGATTTTCTAAAACGTCTCAACCCTATCTCGCCTCTAAATCTATCTTTTCCATCAATACTCACAGTTACAACATCATCAGCTGGACTTGAGAGCCTCACAACATCCCCAACTTGAAGATCTAAAACATCTCTCATAGTCAGCTCTGCATCTCCTAGGTTTGCCTCTACATTTACCTTAGCACCACCGAGAAGGACTTGAAGTTCGGTATTTCTACTCTTTTTAGAACTTGTCTCATTTAGCATCAAGTCCCTACTTGCTAACTTTGGCAAAACGGGTTCAAGCGCAATAACTGGATAACAGATATTCATCATCCCGGAAGAGTGACCGATGATTATCTCCATAACTACCATCACAACTATCTCATTTTGAGCAACAATCTGGACAACATTTGGACTCGACTCTTTAGACTCAATGGCAGGAAAAACTTCCATCACTGGTCCCCAAGCCTCTTTTAGAGTGCTCATCATAACACGTAAAATAGTCTCAAAAAGGCTCAGTTCTATATCTGAGAACTCTCTGTTTGCATCAAAAGGCTCGCCCTTTCCACCCAAAAGTCGGTCAAGCATCGGAAAAGCGATAGATGGGTTTATCTCAATAATACCGCTTCCTTCTAGTGGCTTTATTGAAAAAACATTAAAACTCGTTGGACTTGGAAGTGACATCAAAAACTCACCATATGTCATCTGATCGACTGAGTGAAGTTGTATCTCAACTATAGAGCGCATAATAGACGATATCTGAGATGCTAATGAGCGAGCCATCTTATCGTGAACACCACGAAATGCACGGAGTTGTTCTTTTGAGACTCTATTTGGTCTCTTAAAGTCATAAAGCGTTACTTGCTGATTGTGTACAAAGGAGCTACTACTAGAGTCATCTAGTATATCATCGCCCTCATCATCAACGACATCCAGTAGTGCATCTATCTCTTCTTGTGAAAGTATATCTGCCATTTTACGCCCCTACACTCTCTTTAATTTTATGTATAACAGATTTATGAATCTGGGATATTCTAGACTCTGTAATATCTAAAATTTCACTTATTTCTTTTAGAGTAAGCTCCTCAAAGTAGTAAAGCTGTATTATCGTCTGCTCACGCTCATTATAGCTTGATAATATCTCCTTTATTTTCTCAACAAGTTCTTCTTTTTCTATAAGGGCCAGAGCTGCTCCCTCATCTCCAATATGAAGCTGATCGTGCAAAGGCATAACTGTGTATATACTAGAAGCTATTCTTGCATCGTGAATCTTCTCTTCTGTCTCTCCAAGTAACTCTGAAAGCTCTTTATTTGTTGGTTCATCTTCATTTGTGAGTCTATGCTCTTCTATGGCATAGTCTATCGCTTTAACTAGTTTTCTACTAGCTCGAGAGAGAATATCTAAACTTCTTAGATAGTCAAGCATAGAGCCATAAACTCTTTTTTTTGCATATCCCCAAAAAGAGTCATTTAAACTCTCATCATATCTTCTTGCAAGTTTTATAAGTTCTTCTGTTCCTATGGCTGAGAGGTCCATATAGTCTACAGAGCTTGGCAGTCTTTCTTTGAGCCTAAAAGCCATAGCTTTTACAGCAGGAAGATACTGAATAGCAAGCTCATCTTCTTTATGTTTTATATCTTTAGTATAGGCAGAAATCATGTCTTTTGTCCTGGTAAATCTTGCGAGTTTATCTTTATAGCTGCATCTGTAATTTTATATACAGAGTCTATAAGCTTTTCTCTTTTATTTATTTCGTTTACAAAAAGATCTAACTGTTTTTCATGTGTTTCTTTAGGAAAAAAGTAGGATTTTGCAGTTAACGTTTTAAAGTACAAAGCTATTATAACATGAGAAAAAAGATAGAAAAATATTGTTATGAAAAATGTGTATAAAAGAAGCCCCTCAGCATCAAAAGACTTTAATATTCCAAAGATAATTCCTACAAAAAACCCTTGAACTGTAAAAAAATATACAAAATTTTCACCTAACATCTATAATACCCCAAAAAAAAGACTAAAAATGTTGTATTAAGCGTTTAAACAAGCCACTCAACCCACTTTCATTAGGACTTACGAGCATATTTCGTTCCAATCTAGCTGCGATCTTACTTGCGATTGCTGTTATATCGCTGTGTGGTTGAGAGTTTGGATAGACTATGCTAAAGAGTTCCCTTTTTTTGATGGATGAGCTCACTTTCGTATCACTATTTATTTTTCCTAAATATTGTAAGTCTAAATTTCCGCCAATATTTGCTTTTGCAACTTTATTTATTTTCTCAAAAACACCTTCAGCTTCCTTTTCTCCTTTGACTTGATTCATTATCAAAGAGATGTCATTTCTCAAAAGAGCTATAGTTTTTATGGTAGCATATGCATCAGTAATAGCCGCTGGATCTGGAACAGTTACAACTATAACATCATCAGCAGCATTTATAAACATCTTTATATGGTCGCCTATTCCCGCTCCTGTATCTATTATCATAACATCAAGTTTATCAAGAACTTGTGCTTCTTGCATAAACCTCTCAAAAAGAGCAGCATCTGAATACTTTAGTATCTCATCTCCACTCTCTCCTGGGATAAGTATCAGGTTTCTTGTTATTGGTATGAGAATATCGCTAACAGTTGCTTCACCTTTGAGTACATGCAAGATATTTTTTTTGATTTTTACATTAAACATAACATCAAGATTTGCTAAACCAATATCTGCATCAAAGATGCCAACATTTAGCCCGCTCTGAGATAAAACATACGATAAGTTAGAGCTTATTGTACTCTTTCCAACTCCACCTTTTCCACTTGTAATAACGATAAACCTTGTCTTTTTAGACTTCTTTGTGGAGTTCGTTGCTACTAGCTCTTGTAGCTTTTGAGCTTGATTGCCCATCATGCTTTGCTCCTATTAAACCCATTTAAAAGACACTCAACTAAAAAATCACTACTTGCGCAAACTAAGTCTTCTGGGACTTCTTGTCCAACTGAGAAGTAACTGATGGGACTCTTTGTCTCATAAGCTAGTGAAAAAATATTACCAAATCCTCTTGTTTCATCAAGCTTTGTAAACATTACAGTATCGATATTTAAGCTAGAGAAATTCTCATAAGTAGCTTTAAGATCTTCATACTTTATGGAACTTGGCATTACAAGAATAACATCTACACTGTATTCTGTATCATTTGCTTCAAGGCACTCATATATCTTGGAGATTTTACCCTTATCATAAGGGCTAGAACCCATAGTATCTATAAGTATATAGTCACAATATCGTAAAGAGTTTAGAGCAGTTGAGAACTCTGGAGGATCAACTACCGTCTCAATACCTAGCTTCATCATTCTAGCGTACTGCATCAACTGCTCAACCGCACCAATGCGGTAAGTATCTAAAACGACTAGCCCTACTTTGTATTTTTTTTGCATCAAGTATGAGTAACGAGCTGCAAGTTTTGCTATAGAAGTTGTTTTTCCAACTCCAGTTGGACCAACTAGCATGATGACTTTTTTTGTCCCAACCGTTGGAAGAGACTCCCTTCTTATTGGTATCATTTTTCTAAGTAGTGTTTGGAAGTATCTCTTTACAGTAGATGAGTTTTCTCTCATCTTTGATGGCATATGCTCTAGTGTCATCTGCATGATGGCATCAAGGTGTGCTCTATCCATTCCACTTTGAGATGCTAGCCTATATATCTCGGCAAACTCTGGAGGGATTTGACTTTGCAATACTGGTGCTTTTTCATCCCAAAACATATTTTGGATAAGTTTTACTTTATCGCCTAGTTTATTTATCTCACTTTTTATCTCTTTTAACTCTTTTGGTTCATAAGAGTGTGGCGTCATTTTTTGAGGCGAATATTCATAGAGAGGGTCACGTACATTTGCGATTTCAGATATTTGAGCAGCTGCACTTGAGATATCATAAAGAACATCTTGACTCTCTTGCTTGATGGGTCTTTGTTGACTTAGAGGTTTAGTAGGCTTTCTTGGATAAGTTGGATGTATATCATCCTCATCTATGCCTATAACAATCTCATAAAGGGCATCTCTTCCTAGTGCTTTTTTCTTTATCTCTCTAGTTTCTATAAGCATCCCATCGTTTCCAACTTCTAGCTTTGCTTTTTTTAGAGCCTCAGCTGGTGTACGACCTGTAAATGTAAGTATTTTCATTTTTTTATGCCCATCAGTGGAATTGTAACACTCTCTCTCTTGGACCAACTCTCATGAGGAATGGTAAGTCTTGGAGTTTTTATAACTCTATTGTCAAAAAAGATAATATCCAAATCTAATGTCCTTGGAGCATTTGCAAAACTTCGTTTGCGTGCAAATTTTTTCTCTACTCTATGTAAGTAATCTAAAAAAACCAGAGGTTGCATACTTACTTTTAGTACAATGATTGAGTTTAAAAAATCATCTTGATTCGTATAACCAAAAGGAGGATTTTTCAAAATCAATGAAGTCTCTAAGAGTTCTACTCTTTTGTCTCTTTTAAAAAATATATAAAGATGTTCAAAGCGTCGCTTTACATCTCCTACATTTCCGCCAATACCTACGGTCACTCTATATCTATGAGAAGATTTTTCTCTTAACTTTGTAGGAAAACGCAAGCCCCGAAAAGTGCTTAGACTCTCATTTAACTTGCGTTTTATATACATGTTTACTTAGTTACTTGCCCAGCTTGTTGTTGTTTTTGCATCTCTTGAGCTGCTTTTATCTCATTCATGATTTGTAACATTCCAACCATTGCTAAGTGGTATCCAAAAGGACCAAAACCAACAACAGATGAAGTACAAACTGGAGCTATCATATTGTCTTTTCTAAACTCTTCACGACGGTGAATATTGCTGATATGAACTTCAATTGTTGGAAGATTAACTGCAGAGATTGCATCTCTAATAGCAATAGATGTATGAGTATATGCAGCTGCATTTATGATGATGCCATCAGCATCTCCATAACACTCTTGAACTTTATCTACTATTTCACCTTCTAAGTTGCTTTGAAAAAACTCAATGTCAATACTATTTTGGCTCGCAAATTCTTTCATTTGTGCATGAATTTGTTCTAATTTCATTGGACCATAGATTTGTTGCTCTCTAATACCGAGCATATTTAAGTTTGGACCTTGGATAACTACTAATTTCATTTTCTACCTTTTTTGTAAATCTTAAGCGGCTAATTTTAACAGAACTATTATTAAAAAGAGTTGCACCACTAATAGCTCTGTTTTTTTACTATCAGATTTTCACAATCTATAATCATTTCATACAGATCCATCTCTCTTCCAGAGATATTACAAATATCCCTGCCCTTAGCATCTATAAAAATATATGCTTCAGATTCATGGAACTCTCCTTTCATATGCTCTGAAAAAATAACATATTGCGCTTTTTCAAGCTTAGGAAATTCTAAAGATAATTTTTTAAATTTCTCACTACTCTTTAGAAGTTTTTTTATAGATAAAACATCCCTCTGTAAACTATTTTTTAGAACATCTGAGAGTTCACAAAACTCTTCTTCTAAGTTTTCAAACTTAACAAATTCCTTCATGGAA
>CAYWVG010000061.1:0-9290 GCA_964461645.1 uncultured Sulfurimonas sp.
ATCAGATAGAAGTTGCTCCTAAGTATATGCGTAAAGTAAAAACAGTAAAAACTGGTAAAACATATATAGATAACCAAAACAACCATCAAATAGAAGATGACATAGTTCTAGACCGTCAAAAACTAGCAACTGATGGCATAGTTATGATAGTAGCTCAAGTTGATGGTAAGCATACAAAAATGCTTGCAAAACCTAAAGTTACTACATTTGGTATAGTTGCAGACAGGGAAGATAAAGCTTTTGCAAAAGAGATGGAAGATATCTTAGAGAACTTCTTGATGCATGTAAAAGAGGGTCAGATAGAAAACCCTAGAGCGCTAGAGAATGATTTACGACAGATTATAAGAAAACATATCTTTAGAAAAATGAAAAAGTATCCACTTATAGTCCCTCATGTGTTAGTTTCATAAGGACAAATAAAGGCAAAACTATGGACAACAAAAAAAACATAGAGTTTGAAAATGCTGTAAAGACTATGATGCTTCATGTAGATGAAGACCCAGAGAGAGAAGGCTTAAAAGCCACACCTGCTAGGGTTAGAAAAGCATATGAGTTTATATATGGCGGATACAAAGAAGATCCAAAAGCCATCCTAGAGAAGGCTCTTTTTACAAGCTCAAACGATGAGATGGTGCTTTTAAAAGATATAGAGTTTTACTCAACCTGTGAGCATCATCTTTTGCCTATCATAGGTCGTGTTCATGTTGCTTACATCCCTGATGGAAAAGTTGTAGGACTTTCTAAAATACCACGAGTAGTAAATGTTTTTGCTCGTCGTATGCAGATACAAGAGCAACTAACAGAGCAAATAGCAGATGCCATCATGGATACTATAAAGCCAAAAGGTGTGGCAGTTGTCATACAAGCTCGCCATATGTGTATGGAGATGAGAGGAGTTGAGAAAATCAACTCAACTACCACATCTTCAGCTTTGCGAGGTCTTTTTAAAAAAGATCAAAAAACAAGAAGTGAGTTTTTCTCTTTGATAAATTCGCCTACAGGCACACGGTACTAAAGTATCACATGCCATTTAAATCCCTCAAATCTAAAATCTCATCAAAGAACTACTCAGTAGCCTTTGGTGAGATTATCAAAATCAACGCAACCATCATCACAGCAAAAGGCTTAAGCGTAAGTATTGGCGATATGGTAAAGATAATCTCAAATACAACAACACAAGAGAGCATCGGCATGGTTACAGAGATAGATGGAGCCGTATTTTTTATAACTCCTTTTAGTTTTGTAGAGGGTTTTTGCTCAGGTGATAGAGTCTTTTTAGACCAATCAGGTATGAATATTCCAGTAGATGAGTCACTTCTTGGCCGAGTTGTAAATCCTTTTATGCATCCGATAGATGGCAAAGGCAATGTTAATTCAAAACATATGTCCCCCATTATAAAAGCTCCTATTGCCGCAATGAAGAGAGGCATGATAGATGAGATCTTTAGTGTTGGAGTCAAAAGTATAGATGGACTTTTAACTTGCGGTAAAGGTCAAAAACTCGGTATCTTTGCTGGAAGTGGAGTCGGAAAATCAACTCTTATGGGGATGATTGTAAAAGGCTCAAATGCACCTATAAAGGTTGTTGCACTTATAGGTGAGCGTGGGAGAGAAGTTCCCGAGTTTATAGAGAAAAATCTAGGCGGAGACTTAGAAAATACTGTTATCATAGTAGCAACTTCAGATGATTCACCACTTATGCGTAAATACGGTGCTTTTGCTGCTATGAGTGTTGCTGAGTTTTTTAAAGATAAGGGGCTAGATGTGCTTTTTATCATGGACTCAGTTACAAGATTTGCTATGGCTCAAAGAGAAATTGGCTTAGCTCTAGGTGAACCTCCAACATCAAAAGGATATCCTCCATCATCACTTACGCTTTTGCCACAACTTATGGAGAGAGCTGGAAAAGAAGATGGTAAAGGCTCCATTACAGCTTTTTTTACTGTACTTATAGAAGGTGACGATATGAGTGACCCCATAGCTGACCAATCTCGATCTATTTTAGATGGTCACATAGTGCTCTCTCGTGAACTTACAGACTTTGGTATATATCCACCTATTCACATCTTAAACTCTGCATCTAGAGTTATGAACGATATCATCTCACAAGAGCATCTACAGGCAGTTATGAAGTTTAGAAGGCTATATACTCTCCTAAAGGAGAATGAGATGATTATACGCATTGGGGCTTATGTGAAGGGCACTGATAAAGAGCTAGATGAAGCTATAAGTAAAAAGGATGGGATGGAGAAGTTTATGTCTCAGCCTTCTACTGTGCAAACTACTTATGAAGAAGCTAGAGATGGGCTTATTTCGTTAATGATGTCTTAGATTTATTGTTGTTTTTTGAAGTTACAGATGCAGAAGAGTTTGAGTCACAAAGAGTGACTCAAGAGTTACTTAACAAGATGGCACGTTACCACTGTCGTTAGCGAACTCATAAAAGAAATCATAGTAGTGTTCTAAAAATTTATCATCTAAAGCGTCACTTGGAGCTTTAGGACATATTCTTTTTATTTCATCTGATAGCTTACCTTCTTCTTTGAAAGTTTCCCACTCATATTGAGAGTGCTCAGCCGCTATTTTAGCACCAGTCATATCACAAGCATTTTTTAGCTTTTTAAGATATAGTTTCTGACCTTTTGCAGAGTCTGCGCTTAGTGTTACAGAACCCATTCCTAACATTATTACTGCAGCTAGTGCAACTTTTACGATTTTTTTCATTGTGTCTCCTTGTTTGATTCGTACATTCTAACTAAGATAATATAAATCTAATATATATTATAAAACTAATCTATACAATTTAAAGATATGTAACATTAAGTGATATAGATTTGTAATTGATTTCTGTGGGTTTAAAGCAAGACTAAGTCTTGCTTTAAAGTAATAGACTATGCTCTACCTGAAAGCATACCGTGGATAGTCATTGGCTTAAGTGCATAAACTTTTAATAACCACCATATCCATCTCTCTTTAGTTGGATCAAGTGGGAATGATGCAGCGTTTACACCACTCCCAGCAGGTGCAGAAGCCCAGTTAAACTCAGCAAGCATAACAGTTCCGATACTTGTGATTAGAGGACATACAGTATATCCATCAAATTTACTTGGAAGTGATTTTCCTTCCATTGCAGCAACCATGTTGTCAACTAATACAGCGTATTGCTTACGAGCAGTACCACCAGTTTTACCCATTGGAATAGCTGCAACGTCACCTAAACACCAAACATTGTCAAACTTAACATGTCTTAGAGTCTCTTTATCTACTGGAACCCAACCTTTGTCTGAGCCAACTTCTGAGTTACCAACAACATCTGGAGCTTTCATAGGAGGAGTTACGTGCATAAAGTCATATGGAACTTCTACTCTTTCATGCTTAGTTACCATTGCATACTCTTCTAAATCTTCATCAAAAGCACCTTTTTCTTGCCAATGGTGGTCAAACACAGCTGTTTTGCTTGCAGGATCTACCTCTATAAGGTTATGGCTATAGTTCCACTTGAAAGATCTTGCTTCAAATTGCTTAACTATAGCATTATGATAATCTTTGATACCAAATAGTGCTCCACCATTAGTATAGAAAGTTAAATCAACCTTGTCTTTAACACCAGCTTCTTCAAGGCGTGAATTTGTAAGGTACATCATCTTCATAGGTGCACCACCACACTTGATAGGAGTGTTAGGGTTAGTAAATAGTGCTTGTAGCTTTCCTGGACCTTTGTGAGCTTTAGCTTGAGCGATTAGCTCTTGCATACCCTTCCATGTTGCACTTGCTCCATCTCTATAGTAAACAGTATGAAGACCATTTTTACTCATAGCGCTATTTTTAACAACTGAGTTATCAGCACCTGATGAAGTGATAACACCATCAAGACCTTTAACAGCACCAAAGTTAAGCATAAGACCAGTAGCTATAACCATTTGGTCATAAGAAACTACTTGTGATCCATCTACTGTTACAGTGTTGTTTTGTGGATCAAAAGAAGTTACAGCACCTTTGATTAGCTTAACTCCACTTGGCACAAACTCATCTCTGCTGTATATAATATCACTTGCGTTCCACACACCAGCACCTACTAGAGTTTGACCTGGCTGGTAAGATACAGAAGTTGGATCTGGCTCTATAACAGTTATATCAGCGTTTGATATAGTGTTGTTAAGTCTTGCAGCTGTACTCATACCAGAGAGACCACCACCAACTACAACGATCTTGCCTTTAGCGCTTGAAGCACTAACTGATGAAGCGCCAACTGTAGCACTTGCTAAGATAGATGCAGCCATCGGAGATACTGTTAAATATTTTAAAGCCTCACGACGAGACATGATCTCTGGATGCTTATCTACTTCATTTAGAATCTCTTCTAATATTTTGTTTTTTTTCATACTACTTCCCCTATATTTTGATAAAGTAGAATGATTGTACAAGTTTGCGGCTTAATTTTTTTTTAAATCTGCTTTAAGTTTGTAACTTTACTGTGATATATCATATTTGTGTGACAATGTGTTTACTTTTGGCGTCTTTGTACCACGTATGTGGTGGAGAAAAGATTTTGTTAAAAAATGACAAAGTCTTATGATGTGGGGCTTTAAGAGGATTAAAATTATAATGATTATAAGATTTTGTGAATTTACTATAAGTGGGGTTAGGAAGCTAGAAAACTAGCTTCTTAACATTTTTTAATATCTATATCTGAAATAAACACGAATATCTTGTGCTTTTTCAACAGGATCCATTCCCATCCCTTGAGCTTCTGACATAGTCATAGGTGTTCCGCCATCTCCAAAGAAACCATCTGAACCTGTGTACTTATACTTTATATATGTATATCTAACTTGCATAGAAAACACATCTTTTATAAGTGGCTGAGTCCAGTAAGCTTCATAAGCATCACCACGAGCAGCTAGCTTAGAACCAATCATAGTATCTTCACCATAAGTAAATGGTCTCCAGTACTTAGAACCATGGTTATACTCTAGTCCAAATTTACCACCAGTTAAGTTTGGTATCTGAGCACCAAGCCAGAAAGATGTACCAGTTTCACTATCCGCACTACCAAGCATAGTTGATGCTAGAACAGGTCCCATAGGTGTCATATGAGATGTTATATTGTCAGGATGAGTTATAGATGCTGCAAAAGATGCAAAAAGTGTAGTTCCATCTAAGAAATCATTGATGCCATCACCAATACCCTCTACCTTAGCAGAGATAGCCATACCATCCATATCACCAACAGTTTTTAGCGCCATTATGTGAGGAGCAGCTGGATTAGCTGGGTTTGTTGAGCCACCATATGTTAGACCAGGAACATTAAATCCTCTGTACCATGTAGTAGATACTGCATATTGACCATCATCATATGGAACAAAGATAAAACCTGCCATATCGATAGTGTCAAGAGCACCATCTTCTTTGATGTAGTTTGGTGATGTAGGTGTTTGCATATTAACTTGAGTCGCTGAATCCGCTTGATTTGCCCATGATTTAGCATTTGTTAAACCACGACCAAGGCAAAGCTTAAAGTTCATACCAGTTACAAATTTATCTAGTGAAACACCAGCACTTGCACCATCAAACTCCATGTTTATAACATGGCCCATAGGAGATTTTGAAGTGTCATCATCTCTTAGGTTAACAAGATAGCCACCAGTAGATGGACGACGACCAACACTTACAGTCATAGGAAAGCTACCAACAGTAGGAGTCCACAACCAGTAAACTTCTCTAACTCTTAGTTTATCATCATTTAGAGCTTCACTTGAGATCCAGTCAAAAGTATCAAAACCCATTCCTCTTTGAGGCATGCCAGATGAGCTATTTGCAGCTGCACCAAAAGCTTTATGATAAGCTAGTTGACCTTTAAAAACCATAGTATCAGTAGGAGCGTAACCCATACCTAACCATAAACGGTTTGAATATAGTCCATCGTTTTTATACTTTTGACCACTTGCTGTTTTATACTGTAGGTTATCATAAGAAGTTCTAAAATCAACATCAAACTTGATATTGTCTTTAGCAGCTAATGCATTAACTTCACCAATCTTTTGTATATTTCTATCTTGTTTCTTTTCCATAACTTCGAGCTTTTTAGTTAGTTCGTCTATCTGCTTTTGCATCGCTGCATCTGCATAAAGAGCTGTACTTAAAAAAGCAACCGTTGAAAGCGCAATGATTTTTTTCATAAAATCCCCTTGTGTTTTAAATTCTCCAAATTCTATCAGATTTGGTGTGAAAATAACAAAAAAATATGGACAAAAGTGCAAGAAGTTACAAATTTGTAACATATTGTGTGATAATCTTGTGATATTAACTATTCTTATGTATGAAAACTTGGCTATAACTTATCAATAGCATAATCTCATATTATTTTTACTTATAATATAATAGTTTTGAAAATAACAAGTAGATAGCTAATCATATATTATAAATCAGAGTCTATCTTGCGAAGTCTTATATATGTTTGCACATTTGCAAGAGGCGAGCTGTTCTAGCTTATATCAATTGAAATCCAATTAGACTTAGTGCCATAACGAACATGCCTAGAGTGATGCCGACTATTGTTGTATGTGCGTTACCGTAAACCCTTGCAGCTGGGAGGAGTTCATCAAATGAGATATAGACCATAATCCCAGCCACAATTCCAAAAGTGATGCCAAGTGTTGCATCTCCCATAAATGGAAAAATAAGGAAAAATCCAACAAGTGCGCCAACAGGTTCAGCTAAACCTGAGAGAGTTGCATACCAAAAGGCCTTTTTTTTATCTCCAGTCGCATGATAAATAGGTAGAGATACCGCCATACCTTCTGGAATGTTATGAATCGCTATTGCAAAAGCTATGGTTATGCCAACACTCGGATTTTCTAGTGCAGACACAAAAGTTGCAAAACCCTCAGGAAAATTATGTATCGCAATAGCAAGAGCGGTAAAGATGCCAGTCCGCTTAAGTGCAGAGTCTTTTATAAGAGAAGCTTTCGTGTCTGGTTTTAACTCTAAGAGTTCACTGTTACTTTTGGTCTCATGTGGATTTACATCCTCTGGAATCATCTTATCTATGATGGCAGTTAGTGCAATCCCAGCAAAAAAACATAAGATAGTTAATGACTCTCCTGTGATGGGGTTTGAGTAAATGAGAGAAAAGGATGCTTTTGATTTAACCAAAATCTCCATAAAAGATACGTAAATCATTACGCCTGCAGAAAACCCCATGCCGATAGAGAGTATTGTGTAGTTGTTTCTTTTTGAGAAAAATGCTAAAACGGCACCTATTGAAGTAGAGATTCCTGCTAAAAAAGTGAGCATAAAGGCAAAAAGAAAAGTCTCAAATGATATATCTTGCATAACTGACCTACAAAAAGATTATAGCTAGGAGTATAACCTATTTAAAAGTAGTTGGGTAGATATTTTGTTGTTGTACTCATTTTTACTAACTCTATAACTGCATGTGAGCTTTCTGTTTTTTGGCATCTCTAAGATAGTTCTAAAGGCTATGATTTGTATGGTCTTTGTGTTGTGTGGGTATTGCCTAAGAGTTATCCTAGAGTGAGAGTTATCACTTCCCATAAGTTTTATATCTACAACCTCTGCATCTTTGAGTAAAAAACTAGGACGATTGTTTGCCTCACCAAAAGGCTCAAAACTCTCTAAGAGGTTTAAGAGGTCATAGTCAATATCCTCAGCATCTAAGATGCCAAGCACTTCATCTTTTGCTATAAAATCATCTGCAGGAATTGAGGATGCACTCTTGTTGATGGCTACTCTAAAACTCTCAATATCTTGCTCCATCAGCCCTAAACCAGCAGCCATCTTGTGCCCACCAAACTTAGTTAACAAGTGTTCATTAGCCTTGATTAGTTCATAGATGCTAACCTCTCCAATGCTCCTAGCACTGCCCTTTGCCACGCCATCTTTGATGTTTAAAACGATGGCAGGTTTTGCAAACTTATCAACAAGTCTAGATGCAACGATGCCTACAACTCCCTCATGCCAATTCTCACTTGCTACGACAATAATGCTATCTTCTTCATTAACTTCTAGCATAGCCTCACCTGTAGCTTCTTGTTCTGTCTCTTTTCTAAGCTCATTTAAAAGAGAGAGTTTTTCAAACTGCTCATAAGCTTTTTGCAAAGTTGGGGCTGTGAAAAATTCTAGTGCGATAGATGCATCTTCGAGTCTTCCAGCGGAGTTTATGCGAGGGGCTATTTGAAAAGCTATATCTTCTGAGGAGATGCTAGACTTGTTTAAAAAGTCTCTAATGATAATGGAAGCTGGTCTTTGTGAGTTCATTAAAACTTTCAAACCCTCTCTTACAAGAGTTCTGTTTATATCAATGAGCGGCATAATATCTGCGATAATAGCAATTGCTAAGATATCTAAAAACTCTCTCATATCGATGTTCAAAGAGAGCTCTTTTTTAACTAAAGCCAAAAGCAACCATGCTACTTGAGCACCACAAATCTCTTTAAAAGGGTACTCACAATCATCAAGTTTTGGGTCAACTATTGCAAAAGCATCTGGAAGTTTATCGCCTGGTGTATGATGATCGGTGATGATAAGATCTATGCCCCTTTCTTTACAGATGCGAGAGGCTTCAAGGGCTGTTATGCCATTATCTACTGTGATAATAAGGTCTGCTTCAACTCTCTCTAAGACGTTAGGACTAACTCCATAACCATCTCTAAAACGATTTGGAATGATGGCATCTAAGGGATATGGAATTTGCTTAAAAAACTCCACCATGATAGCGCTAGAACTTATCCCATCAACATCATAATCTCCAACAAGAGTTATCTTCTCTTTAGCTCTTATGGCATCGGCAATTCTCTTTGCTGATTTTTGCGCATCTTTTAGAAGTGCAGGATTTGGGATTTGTGAGAGTTTTTTATCTTCACTCTCAAAGCGACAAGAGAGTAGCTCGAAGAGAGATTGTTTATTTAGTATTTTCATGTTTGAGTTGTACTACTCAACACTACCAAGTGCTGCTTTTACAAAAGCGAGTATTGAAGGGTTTGGAGTTTGAAGTCTTGATGTGAACTCTGGGTGAAACTGAACACCTAAAAACCAAGGATGATCTTTTATCTCAACGCTCTCAATTAGTCCATCATACTCGCCTGTTACAATCATTCCAGCCGCTTCAAGTTGTTCTCTATAAGCAGGGTTTGCCTCATAACGATGGCGATGTCTCTCATATATAGTTTTTTCGCCATTGTAAGCTTCTCTGATAATTGAGCCCTCTTTTGTGTTACATGGATACTCTCCAAGTCTAAGAGTTCCGCCCATTGGAGATTTGTGAGTTC
>CAYWVG010000062.1:0-9287 GCA_964461645.1 uncultured Sulfurimonas sp.
AGCGAGTAAAAGTCGCCACTTAGTATGTCTGAGGGTTGATATATAATATTGTGAGCCTTTACATCAAGGGTATTCACTATTCCCATTTCTAGCTTTTGTTTAGCGATATTTTGTTGAGCTATATCGTAAGCGCGAAGAGTATTTACCTTATCATTTAACTCCTGCAGCCTTGTTATATCATACCTGATGGCCATATACTCCACTATCTCGCCATTTTTATCTAGTATGGGGAATATATGAACATCAACTGTATAGCGGCGGCCACTCTTATGTATGTTTGTTACAACTCCGTGCCATACTTTTTTAGACTCTATAGTCTGCCAAAGTTCTTTAAAAAATGATTTTGGCGTATCTGGATTTCTAAGGATATTGTGATTGCGCCCCAGTAGTTCTTCTTGCGAGTAACCAGATATCTCTGCAAACTTTTTGTTAGCATAAGTTATGACACCAGTGGAGGAGGTTTTAGATACGATGTTCGTCTCATCTACTATATGACGGTACTGTTCTAGGAGCAAATGCTCAGAAAGATTTTCATTCAAAAAAGTTTTGTTGTTGTTTTGTTTCATTATAAGACTGTCCTAAAATCACTTCTTTGTTATTATGGCATAAAGAGCATAAGATAAGTTGGTTTATCAGATTAGTAGTTAAGCAAAGTGTTATGTAGCAAAAAGGAGATATAATACATTTACAAAAAATCATCAAGGTCATAATTAATGGAGATAACACCACTTCTGCAGTCTATTCTTGGCTTAATTGCCATCTTAGCAATCTTAATTTTTCTACTTTTTCTACCATCTGGCAAAAAGAAAAAGGAAAAAAACACTCAAAATTCATCTATGCCACAAAAAGAGGATCAAAAAACTGATTTACCATACCTAAGAGCAATAGTGAAAAATAAAAAATCAACAACAAAAGAGCTTGAGCTAGCCTTAGAACTAGTTATCAAACATCATGGAAATATTCACCCAAAGCTAGGGCTTAGACCACATCCAGATTTTGATATCTATATGGACTTACTCTTTACAATTTGTAGACATCCAAACTCTAGCAAAGATATCATTATAAACTTTGATAAGAGTCTATGCAGATTAAACCCTGAGTATAAAAAAGAGATAAACGAAGCTATTACAAAAGGACTAAACTCACGAAGAGTTTAGTTCTTGCCTACTCTATAAGTTTTTTCTTCTATTAGCAAATCATCAAGTATTTTCATAACTGACTTAGATGCTTTTTGAGCATTTTCAAAGAATGTCTTCACATTTTCTGCTTCTTGTGTGCAGGTACCATTTTTTACACATGCTATAGCTTTTTGGATATTTTCATGTACATCTCTGTGTGGTACTGCTAGTTTAGAGTAGCTTGACGCTTTACCAAACTTCTCTTTTCCAATACCATTTAAATACCACTTACCAAGTCTGCACTCTGAATCGCTAACAAACTCAGCATTTGTTTTTCCATCAAAGACCGTCTTGTAACCATTTGCTTTAAAGAGCAGATGATCTAGCTTAGTTAAAACTACAAATATTTCATATGTTATATTTATCGTTTGTTCTTCTATCTTCCTTGAAGCTTTAGTGAGAGAATCTGTTTTTTCATGAAATACTATCATTTGATTGTTTGCACTTTGACTAAGCTCTTCCATAGACTTAGAGTGCTGATGGACTTCTTGTGTGTTTTGCTTTAGGCTTTGAACTGTAATCTCTACTTCACTTGTAGCTTTTTGGGTTCTCTCTGCAAGTTTACGGACCTCATCTGCAACAACTGCGAAGCCGCGTCCATGTTCACCTGCTCTTGCCGCTTCTATGGCAGCATTTAGAGCTAGTAGATTTGTTTGGTCTGAGATATCTTTTATAAGGTTGATAACTTCTGAAATATTTTCAACATTTGAGTTAAGCGTGCTTACTTGATCAAACGTACTTGATATGTGTTCCAACAGAGAGTTCATAGTTCCTGTCATTGCTATGACATCAGTGGAACATTCTCTCATATCTTCTTCGTTACTGCAGCTTTCGTTTTCTATGTCTTGTAAAGAGGATAGGTTCGTAGCTAAGTTTGTTTGTATTTCTTTTAAATCATGCTCACATGAGCTCGTCAAACCAGTTGTTAACACTCTTATGAGATCATTCATGATTTCATTTTCATGATCTTTACTCATTTGTCGCTCTAGTTTTAACACTTTATCATCGGCTTTTTGCAATGCTTCTTTTAAACTTTCTACTTCAAGCTCTCTAGCTTTTAAGTCTGATTCTAGCTTTTTTGTATCTTTAAAAAACATTGACACACATCCATTTTTGAGTTTATTTACTATATCAGATATAGTACACTCGGTAACATTACAAAGACATAAAAGAATAATTTTTATTTATACTAGCTCGATCATTTCAGTTACTTTTCCTTGAACAATATTTATATCTTTGTCGATAAGTTCTTTTAGCGTGTCCATCTCCATAACTCCAGATGCAATCAATGAAATGCCCATAGTGTCTGTTATAAGTCTAAGTGCCGCGAGAGACTTTTCACTCTGAGTTACAAAATAATCGCTTTGTGCTTTGATATAAACAGGTCTAAATTCTTGCAAGTAGTTGTAATCTGTACTCTCTCCTATAAACTCAAAAATTCCCATTTCGATGTTATATTTATCAAACAAAAACTTATAGTTTTTTATCAAAATAGAGTTTTGACGTGTAAGTTTATCTGGTATCTCAATAATGAGCTTAAAAGGAAGATCTTTAGCATATCCAGCAAAGAGTTTACTCATTCTCTCATAAACTCTATCTTCTATAAGATAATCATATGGAAGTCTAAATGAACATACCATATTTACTAGAGCCTTATCTGGGTTTTTAAACATCATCTCAAGCACTTTGTCATATATCTTAGAACTTAGCCCAGCTTGGTTTGCTGGAGCCATAAATTGGCCATAATAGTATGTAGTCTCTTCATCTATTATAAGATTGATACTTAAAACATTGTGGGCTATCTTGTTTCTCTTTGCATCTACAACTTTCCATGAAACAAAATGAAAACGGCCTTCTTCAACCGCACTTCTGATAACTTTTCTCCACGCATCTTTACCCATAACTTCTACTGTTGTTTGTGCTTTTGCTAGATAAGTATTGCTATCGCTAAACTTTGCTTGCGCTAATGCATTATCAGATTGTGAGAGGAGCTCACCTATGCTATCTTTATAGCTATACTCATAAATACCCAAAGAAATATAAGTAAGAGTTGTATCTAGCTCAAACCCTTTTATGAGTTTCTCACAAGAGTTATAGATATGCTTTGCTAAAGCAAGTCCAACTTCATCCATACAATCAGGAAGCAAGATAGAAAACTCAGTACCATTCATTCTAGCTACAATAGAGTTATCATAGTTAGTCGCGTGTGCAGCAAATATATTTGCTATGGATAAAAGTAGTTTATCTACTCCTTTATGCCCTATTTGCTCATTTGCTTCTATCATTCCACTAACAGATATCATCATGTTAATGCCACCTTTTGATGTTGCATCAATCTTTAAATACTCTGGAAGTTTATCTATAAGATATTTTCTATTTCTAAGTCCTGTAACCTTGTCTAAATACTCTAGCTCTTTTTGATACTTTAGCTCTTTACTTGCTTTGTTTAGCATAGTTTTCACTTTTGAGACCATGTTATTCATGCCCAAAACTACATCCCTAAACTCCACTGTTGATGGGATGCTTTGCTGAAGAATAAACTCATTTCTCATAATAGCTTCAGCTTGTTTTTGCACACCTTTTAAAGGCTTTAAAATCGCAACTAAGAGAAGATTTAGCACAACAAGTCCAACGATAAAGATGATGCTAAAAGAGATGAGTAAATCTATCAAGATTGTATATAATTGTTTGTATGCGTATGAGTCATCACTTTGAACACTCAAAATTCCAACTTGATTCCATCCAGCCGAAACATTTGCTAATGCGATGGGAGCTTTGATATTTACAAGCTTTAAAAACCATGATGGAACATCAAGTGAATCTCTTTGTAGCTTTTTATCATATAAAATGATTTCATCTACATCTTTAAGTACTATGCTTCGGTAGTTTCCACTGTCAAAGTTGGCATTTATCATAGTTGTCATCATAGATATATCACCATTTGCACTTCCTAAAGAAAGACTGAGCGAAGTTGCGGTGTTTTTAGCATCTTCGTAGAGTCTTTGCTCAACTGAAAGATTTGCACTTTTAAAGTTTAGCGCTAAAACCGCAGCTAAAAATATCAGTAAAAATATTGATAGGATTGATGCTATCTGTTTAAAAAGTGTCATATTTTTTTCCTTTTCATGTTTAGTTTTAGTTCGTCAAATTTTTTGTGGGCTTTTTGATTTTCTACTTTTTTGCCTGTCTCAGCCCTGTATAGGCTCTCTCCATTAAAGTGATAGATAGGAGTTAAATCTTTTCTTTGTGAAGCTTTTAGTACTTTAAAGTTGTTGTTGTCTAGGATAAGTGGTTCGCTTTTTGGAGTCTCAAAGTATGTTAAAACCATGTGAGCCTCTATAAATTCGCTTGAGCGGACATAGGTGAAAAAGAGCTTTTTAGCATCTACCTTAAGATATAAAAGAGCAAAATATTTTGATATGACATAGTCTTCACAGTCTCCTCTGTCATTACCGAGAAATTCCCATGGAGTAGCCCAATAATCTTGTTCCCCATATGTTTTAATATCTGGAGAATATTTTACTTTGTTAAAAAATGAGTTTACTTTTTCTAGCTTTTTTACATCACTTTTATTTTTGACAGCATCAAGACTTTTTTGAAGGTACAAAAATCTTTTTTTTGCAAAGAGATTGTACTTTTTTGTAATTCGCTCCAGAAGAACTTCATCTACAAAGGGTTCCGCCCAAAGTGATGGGATATTTACAAGCAGTAATGATATAAAAAAAAAGATTTTAAATTTGCTCATTTGATGATTATATCAGAACTTCTCTGACAAGATATACAATATCAAATAGCTCAAACTTACATTACTTATCTTACAAGCGTAACTTTAGATGCAAAAGCGATATTTTACTTTTTAATATACTCTTCACGACATAGCTGATATAATCCCAAGCTCTATAAAAACTCTTTTATTTTGATAACAAATCAAGGAAATATACATTATAACTATGGCTAAAATAAAAAATACCCCACTAGTTGAAAAATCTAGAAAAAAACCGCTCTCAAAGAGTCTTGAACCTTTATCAAAAACTACTTACCATCAGATACAAAACAGAAGATATATAGGAAATAAACAAAAACTCTTAGATTGGATCTTCACCATTGTACAAAAAGAGTGCCCCGATAGTAAGACTTTCACAGATATCTTTGCAGGAACTGCAATCGTCTCATCTGTAGCTATAAAGCATTATAAAAATGTTATCATAAACGACTTTTTGCACTCAAACAACATCATTTATAGTGCTTTTTTTGACAATAAACAATATGACGCAGACAAGCTAGAGGGTATCATAAATGAATATAACAGCCTAAATCCTGATGGCTTAGAGGACAACTACTTCTCAGATAATTTTGGGGGTAAATATTTTAGCCATAACTCATCAAAAATCATTGGATTTATTAGAGAAGATATCCAAAAAAATAGAAAAAACTTAACTCCAAAAGAGTACGCTATTTTACTTGCTTCTTTGATTTACTCCTTAGATAGAATCGCAAATACAGTAGGTCACTACGATGCTTACTTTAAAAAAACATCTATTGAAGATAAGTTTCTTGTAAAACTCATACAACCCTTAGATGTTAAAGCGGATGT
Organism: uncultured Sulfurimonas sp.; assembly: GCA_964461645.1. Taxonomy (GTDB): domain Bacteria; phylum Campylobacterota; class Campylobacteria; order Campylobacterales; family Sulfurimonadaceae; genus Sulfurimonas. The sequence goes on from CAYWVG010000062.1 coordinate 5,773, forward strand.
ACAAATCTTTAAAGAAGATGCAAACGAATTAGCAAAAAAAATAACAACCGACATAGTATATATAGATCCACCATACAACTCTAGACAATATAGTCGTTTTTACCATGTTTTAGAAACTCTGACAAAGTGGGATAAACCAAAACTTCACGGCGTTGCCTTAAAACCAGAGCCTGAAAATATGAGTGTGTATTGTAAAGTTCAAGCTAAAGAAAAACTATATGAACTCGTTCGTGATATAGATGCAAAGTACTTTGTGGTATCTTACAACAACACCTATACTTCTAAAAGCAACTCTTCTAAAAATAAAATCACTCTAGAAGAGATAGAAGAGATTTTAAACTCCATCGGAGAGACTAAAGTCTTTGAAAAAGAGCATCAACAGTTTAATACTGGAAAAACTGAGTTTAGTAATCATAGAGAGTTCTTATTTGTAACTAAGGCCAAGAGATGACTCTTGATATCATACGCTCTCCAATGTTTTATGTTGGAGACAAGTACAGGCTCATAAAAGAGATAAAAGAGTACTTTCCTAAAAATATAGAGACCTTTGTTGAGCCATTTGTCGGTGGCGGAACAGTTTTTTTAAACACTAAAGCTAAGAATTACATCTTAAATGACATAGATACTAATGTGTATAATCTTCATCTATTTTTACAAAAAAACTCCACTAGAGATGAGTTTATAGAAGAGCTTTTGGGCTACATTAAAAAGTACAATCTCTCAAGATCTTTTTTTGAAGATATAGTTCCGCAAACTCTTAGACAAGAGTACAAAAAAACATACTATGCACATTTTAACAAAGAGGGCTACACAAAACTAAAAAATGATTTTAATAAACTAAAAAAGAAGAATGATTTGCTTCTTTATTTATTGCTAATTTATGGGTTTAATAGAATGATAAGATTTAACTCAAAGGGCGATTTTAACGTGCCTGTGGGAAATGTAGATTTCAATAAAAATGTTCTTTTAGCTCTAAATAACTACTCAGATTTTTCAAAAGATAAAAAGATTGAGTTTCACAATCTAGACTTTAAACTATTTGTACAAAAACATAATTTTAAAGATAAAGATTTCATATATTTAGACCCTCCATACCTAATCACTTTTAGCGAATACAATAAAATCTGGAATGAAGCAAAAGAGATAGAGCTTCTTGAACTTTTAGATGATTTAGACAAAAAAAACATCAAGTTTGCCATCTCAAATATCACGCACTACAAAGGAAGAGTAAACACCATCTTTGTAGAGTGGATGAGCAAATACTTTGTCAAAAAAATCAAAAGCAACTATATTAGTTATCATGATAACTCCATCAAAAAGATTGAAGAAGTTTTAGTGATGAACTATAAGTAAAAAAGTTCAACTCTAAAGAGCTAAGGAGTCCTGATGGCAAAAAGAAAACTACTATACAAACCTCTACTTTTTACTACTACAGTTAGAAATCCAAGCCGAGTTAAAAGCTTGCTATATGTTTTAAAAAAGTTTGACAAAGAAGTTTTAACTAATGATTTGGCAAAAAAGATAATGGGAGAGCTTATAAGGTATGGACTTTATCGCCCCACTAGGGAAGTGACTCCAACTATAAAATCAAAACTACAGGGCACAAATAGAGGAGAGTTTGCCACTGAAATCTTAAGCGATGAGGAAGTTTTGCACCTCCTAGAAGCTAATCCTCAGCACCATAAAGAAGCAGGTTTTGGTAGTGGATGGGCTTCAAGATTTGCTACAGTTTTTGACTTTACTAAAGAGTTGGGTTTTGTATACTTTGAGCAAAATCTGCAAATTGAGTTTTCAAAAATAGGCTTGAAGCTAGCTAGTGTTTTTGAAGTAGACATTGATGATGGCTTTATAATAGTCTCAGAAAATCATCCAGAGTTTGAAAAACAAGCCTTTATCCACTCTTTTGCAAAATACCAAAGAAAAAATCCCTTTGTTAGAGTTTTAAATGACAACATTCCTCTAGTCCTCCTACTTGAGACAATACTAAAACTAAACAGCGATGAGAGATTTAACTCTGCTGGGATATCAAAACTAGAATTACCCCTAATAATATTTTGGAAAAACAATAGCGCCCAAGAGCTTTATGAGAGAATAGTTAAGCTTAGATTAGAGTACAAATACCAGCCAAGTTGGGAAGTTATTATCGATATTTGTACCGATGAAATCATGCAAGGAAATTTTAAAAAGTTTAAGCCAAGCTCCATCATGAATGAGTATCCTGATGAGTTTATAAGGAAGATGAGACTAACAGGACTTGTCTCCCTAAGAGGTGGTGGACGCTTTATTGATATCAATAAAAACGAGTTAAAGACCATCACATATATCTTAGAAAAATACTCCTCTTACACTCTCTATACTTCAGAAAAAGAGTACTTCAAACATATGGCAGAGATTGATGAGAACCTAATCTCATTTGAAAATAAGAAGGTCACTCTAGAGCAAAATAATAAATACTTAGAAAAATGGGTTGCCGATTTTGATTGGCAAACAATAAAGAGCGAGTTGCTGATACTGCAGAAAAAGAGAGTTTCAAAACATAATGTTTTGAAATATTTGACAAACCCTACAAGACTCGAATTTTTAACTGCTATTGCCATCAAACATAAGTTTGCTAAAGTTGAAGTCATCCCAAACTATCCTTGTGACGATGAGGGAATACCAACATCAACTGCTGGTGGACAAAGAAATCAAGGCGATATTGAGTGTTTTGAAGATGGTAAAGGTGTCTTAGTAGAGGTCACAATGTCTGAGGGAAGAGTGCAAACTATGATGGAGATATGGCCCATCAGCAGGCACTTAGAAGAGTTTGCAAAAAAATCCATAAGCCCTATGTGTCTTTTTATAGCACCAAGCATTTTCAAAGACTCTCTTAGACAGATAAAATTTGTAAAACAAGAGGATGATATTTTAATCATCCCAAAAACAATAGACTCTTTTATTGAGTATTTAGAGAGTAGTGATTTACTTCACTTCTCTTTTTAGACTTTCTTATTTGTTTTGTCTCTTGTTAAAACCTGAAGTTCCCTCTTTGGCTTCTATGCTATGCTCTTTTACATAAGGTTTTAAGTAGCTAGGCATTGCTCGTCCTTTTAGCTTCATCATGTCTTTTATCATCTTTGAAGCTATAAGCTCCTCGCCCAATTTTTTCTCATCTCTTAAGTATGTAAAGAGAAGCTCGCCTTGTCTTTGAAGTGATATTTTATAGGTTGAATCTGTTTGGCTATATATCCACAAACTAAAGTCATAAAAGTTTTTAAACACCTCGCTTGAATCCATCCAAAGGAGTTTTACACTCTCATTAAAGTTTGAGCTATTATAAAGTAGATCCCAAAACCTAGCAAATCTTTTCATGATTTGAATGTCCATAAAGTTTAGTTTATTGTTTTTAAGTATGTCGTATGGCGGAATGTCGCTGTAAAGCATTCCATGCTGTATATCATGCCTATTTATAAAGGTTCCTGAGAGTTTTTTTAGTATGCCTATCTGTATCTCACAACTACTAAGAGAGACTAACT
>CAYWVG010000063.1:0-9265 GCA_964461645.1 uncultured Sulfurimonas sp.
AGCTCTAATATCTAAAAAACAGCGTATATAAATATTTTTTGAGATAGGATTTTGCTATGAATAAAGAAGAATATAAAAAAGCAGTAGAACTTTTAAATCTCTACTCTCATCACTACTATGTTTTAGATGATGCTCTTACAACTGATGAGGTTTACGATAAGCTTTATCATGAAGTTTTAGAGTATGAGCTTACAAACAGCAAAGAGATTCTGCCAAATTCACCTACGCAAAGAGTAGGAGATACAATCTCTAGCGGATTTATTAAAGCCTCTCATCTCTCCCGCATGTGGTCACTTGAAGATGTCTTTGACTCTGATGAACTTGCTAAGTGGCTTACAAAAACTTACAAACTAGATAGCAAAATCTCTTTTTATTGTGAACCAAAATTTGATGGTGCTTCACTAAATCTCATCTATGAAGATGGTGTTTTAAGCAAAGGCATCACCCGTGGAGATGGCGAAGTAGGTGAACTTATCACGCAAAATGTAAAAACCATCCGCTCCATTCCTCTTAGTATAGAGCATAAAGAGCGCATAGAGATTCGTGGCGAAGTTGTTATCTTTAAAGATGAGTTTGAAGCTATAAATGAGGCAAGACTTAAAAACGATGAAGCACTCTTTGCAAATCCTAGAAATGCAGCAGCTGGGAGTTTAAGGCAACTTGATGCAAGTATCACAGCTTCAAGAAACTTAGTTTTTTTACCCTATGGAGTAGGTGAGAATTCACTAGAGTTTAAACTCTTAAGTGATGTGATGGACTACATCTATAAACTGGGTTTTAGGCAACCACCTGTAAGGAAAATCTGCGCTGGTTTTGATGAGATAGAAGCAATATATAAAGAGATGCTAACAAAAAGAGACTCTTACAGCATGATGCTCGATGGCATGGTTGTAAAAGTAAATGAGATAGCATCTCAGATAGATATGGGCTACACGGTAAAAAACCCTCGTTTTAGCGTGGCTTACAAGTTTCCTGCAGTTGAGAAGATTACAACTATAAAGGGTATTGTGCTTCAAGTTGGAAGAAGTGGCGTTGTAACTCCTGTGGCTCAAGTAGAACCTACGGACATCGATGGTGTGGTAGTTGAGAGAGCAACTCTACACAACTTTGATGAGATAGACAGGAAAGATATCCGCATAAATGATAAGGTCATCATCCTAAGAAGTGGAGATGTTATACCAAAAATCATTAAGGTTTTAACACATGAGAGAGATGGCAGTGAAGTAGCATACAAAAGACCAACTCATTGTCCTATCTGTAAGGGCGAACTCTTAGATGAGGGAGTGCTTCTTAAGTGTCAAAACTTAGAGTGCCCATCAAGAGTTGTAAACTCTATCCTCTACTTCGCATCAAAACCCTCTCTAAATATCGATGGATTAGGGGTTAAGATAGTGGATGCTCTTTTTAACTCGGGGCTTGTAAAGAGTGTAGTTGATTTGTTTAGTTTAACTAAAGAACAACTCCTAACTCTTGAGGGTTTTAAAGATAAAAAGGCACAAAATCTACTAGATGCGATAGAGAGTGCTAAGGGATGTGACTATTTTAGGTTTATAAACTCTTTAGGAATCGAGCATATTGGAGAGGTGGCATCTAAGACTTTGAGTGAAGCTTTTGGTTCTGGCTTTGTAGATGCGACTAAAGAGGAGATAATTTTATGTGATGGCATAGGAGAAGAGATGGCGGAGTCTCTTTTAGAGTTTGTACGAGTAAATCGTGAGACTATTGCCACTTTGCAAGAACTGATAAAACCGCTTGAGCCTACTAAAAGAGAAGAAGCGGTAGAGAATCCTTTTAAGGCTAAAACTGTTGTTTTAACTGGGAGTATGAGCGAATCAAGGGGAGTTATAAAAGAGCTACTTGAGTCTCTTGGAGCAAAGATCTCAGGCTCAGTTTCTAAAAAAACAGACTTTGTAATCTACGGCGAAGATGCTGGAAGTAAGTATGATAAGGCTATGGATTTAGGTGTTGTTTGTTTGGATGAGGATGAGATGCGAGCTATGATTAGATGAGACTCGATAACTTTCTTGTGGCAAACTCACATGCTAAGAGTAGAACAAAGGCAAGTGAGCTTATAAAAGCTTCGCTAGTTAGTGTAAATGATAAAGTAATTACAAAGAGTGCATTTATACTCAAAGAGAGCGATGAGGTTGAAGTAAAAGAGCATAAGGCTTATGTCTCTCGCTCAGCACTAAAATTAGCCCTCTTTCTAGAAGAGCTGGGACTTGATATAAAAGATGCAGTAGCCTTAGATATTGGCGCTTCGACTGGTGGATTTACTCAAGTTTTACTAGAAAATGGAGTGCAAGAGGTTAGCTCTGTTGATGTTGGCTCTGCTCAGCTTGATAAAAGCATCAAAGAAGATGCAAGAGTTAGCTCTTATGAATCTTGTGATATACGAGAATTTAAGAGTGAAAAATCCTTTGACTTAGTTGTGAGCGATGTCTCTTTTATCTCACTACTAAACATCTTAGATGATATAGATAGGCTCGCATCTTCAAAAATCATACTTCTTTTTAAACCCCAATTTGAAGTTGGACGAGATGCCAAGAGAGATAAAAATGGTGTTGTAACAGACACTAAAGCGATAGAGAGAGCGATGATAAAATTTGAAGATAGTACGGAATTAAAAGGATGGAGACTTATAAAAAAATCTCCATCTCAGCTAACTGGAAAAGAGGGTAATTTAGAGTATTGCTACTTTTTTAAGAAGTAACTGAAATTATTAAGTTGGATCCTGAATCAAGTTCAGGATGACGAGTATTACGTTTCAGGATGATAAGTATTTCGTTCAAGGATGACAAGTATTCCGTCATTCCGTGCTTGACACGGAATCTAGTTTTAAATCCTGAATCAAGTTCAAGGATGACAAGTATTTCGTCATTCCGTGCTTGACACGGAATCTAGTTTATGGATTAAGTAAAAGGTTCAATTATATGTACAAATCTCTTATTTATTTTTATAGGTTATACTAAGCGCATGAAAAAGTTAATCACACTCTCTCTTCTCTTTGTCATTGGTTTTTCTATCATACATGAGTATGTTTATGTAGCTTTAGATGATGACCACTGTAGTGCAGTAGAGTATATTAGCGAATTTGAAGCACCTCAATCTCATGGGGCTATCTGTGCAATCCACTTTGAATATCATCAGTCATATCTACTATCTCAAAAGGTAGTCTTACAAGATATTGACTACAAAATTATTCCAAACAAAATAGATGAAGAAATATACAATTTCAAAACACATCTAGAATTTTATAAACCTCCCATCTCTTAACCTCTAACACAAAAAACATAAATCCAACCCTCTGATTAATCTATAAGCTAGATTCCGTGTCGAGCACGGAATGACGGGACATACGTCATCTTGAACTTGATTCAGGATTTAAAGCTAGATTCCGTGTCGAGCACGGGATGACGGAATACACGTCATCCTGAAACGTAATACTCGTCATCTTGAACTTGATTTGGGATCTAACTTAATAATTGTTCAGAGCACTCAACTATACAATTTACTAGAGGAAACAATAATGATAAAATTATTATCAATAGTTGTCCTAATATCAGCATCCCTATTTGCACAAAATTTTGATGCTTTTTTAGACAACGCACTAAAGAGCAGCTCTTACTTGAAATCTTCAAACTTAGGAATATCTCAGGCAAAAGAGCAAGGTGGCATCACAACAAGATATGAAAATCCATCCTTAGATTTAGTCTATTCAAAGTTTAAACCAGACAACTCTCAAAATGAAAATGGTTATAGTGTGAGCATCACTCAACCCATCAGGTTATGGGGAGTAGGTCGTGATGCAGAAGAACTCTCAAGAGCAACTATAAAAAAAGCTACTTCAAACTATGCTCTCTCATATGCAGAATTTATTCGTGATATTTCACTACTCTTTACTGAGTATGCAAATATGAAAAAAATGTTTGAGCTAACACAAGAAGAGCTAAAAATAGCAGAGCATATCTATGAGATATCAAAACACAGAAAGCAAGCAGGAACTATCTCAAGAAGCGAGATGCTCCAATCACAGGTTGAGTATGAGTTAGTAGAGATAAAAGCACAAAATATCAGCCTAGAGATACAAGATAGATACTTTGCCTTGTTAGAGTTTGCTGGCATAAGAGATGAGATAGAATTAGATTTCACGCATGAGTTTAAACTAAGCCAAGAGAGTCCAAATAACCCAGAGGTAAATTATTTCTTAAGTTATAAAGATGAAGCAAAAGCAGCTTCTCAAATAGACTCAAACAGACTTAAGTGGATAGATCTAAGTGCTGAGTATGAGAGTGAGCCAGACCAAGATATTTTTAGAGTGGGTGCTTCTATACCGCTTACTATTTTTAATAGCTCAAAAGAGGAGAGGCAAATTGCAAAACTAGAAGCAGATAAAGCAACTCTTCTTATACAAAACCAAGAGACAAAGCTCTCTATAGAGATAAGTAGACTTCAAAAACAAAGAGACTTATTGCTACTTTTAAAGTCTAAAAATAAGGAGATATTAAAAACCCAAATAGAGCTTTTAGAGATGTTTGAAGATGGGTATAAAATAGCAAGTGTAAATCTGCTTGAACTCCAAAATATTAAAAATAGAGTTATTAAAACAAAAGAGTCTCTTATAAAAATAGAGACAGCACAAAACCAAAACATCATCACAAATAACTACCTTGTAGGAGCGTATAATGATTAAGATATTTTTACTAACAGTTGTAGTAGCATTAACACTTTTTGCAGTTGAGATACCAACAAAGAGTGCGAAGATAAGAGAGTTTTCAAACTCAGTTGAGCTAAACTCACAAATAGTCCAACTCTCAAATGCAAAACAATCCATCATGTCACTTGTTGGCGGTCATATAGAGAACTACTATGTAAAAGTAGGGGAGAGTGTAAAAAAAGGGCAGAAAATAGCTCTTATAGAGTCTATAGTTCTCTCAGATATGACAGCAAATTTCATCTCTTTAAAAACACAATTGCAAACACAAGAGAAAAACTATGAAGCATCTAAAAGCCTCTATGAAAAAGGTATGACTTCGATGCAGAAGTTAAATCAAGAGAGCATCAAAAGGGATGAAGCAGTAGCGAAATTGACATCGCTAAGGTCTCAGCTAAATACTTTAGGAGTAGAAACAGATACGCTAAAAGTAGCCTCATCAAACTATATTCTCTATGCTCATAGTGAGGGTGTGGTGTCTCAAATACTTCAACCACTTCACTCAAGTATAAAAGAGGAGACACCGATAATCTTAGTTACAAAAGAGCAAGCCTTCTATTTAAAATCCTTTTTGCCACTCAAATATGCATCTAGAGTTAAAATAGGACAGAAAATAGTTATAGATGCGAGTGATAAGATGATAGTGTCAAAAGTGACGCAGATACTTCCAGAAGTAGATGAAAAAACACAAAGAGTGATTTTACTCTCAAACATAGATAGCAGTTCAAATAAGCTCTATGAAAATGCATACACAAGTGCTAGGCTATATCTTGATAAAACGAAAAAACAGGTGGCTGTAGAGAAGTCAGCCCTTTCTTTTTTTAACAATGAATGGGTTGTTTTTATCTCTAAGCATGACGAACATGAAGCTCACGACCATGAAGAAAGTCATAATGAGCATGATGGGCACAAACATGAAGAAACTCATGATGAACATGATGGTCATGAACATGAAGAAGCTCACGAAAATCATGAGGAACATAAAGAAAAGCTAGATGCAAATAAAGGACATGGGCATGATGAAGATGAATTGCCTTATGAAGTTCGTGTTGTAAATATTGTAGCTCAAGATGAAGAGTTTGCAGCGGTTGAGGGTTTGGAAGTAGGGGAGAGATATGTTAGTGATAAAAGCTACTATGTAAAATCTCAGCTACTCAAATCCTCTCTTGGCGGACACGGTCACTAGGGAGAGGAGATGTTAAATAATATTATAGATATCTCACTAAAGTACAAGTTTTTAGTCCTTACACTCTTCATCGCTATCAGTGCTTTTGGTTTTAAAGCCTATAGAGATATACCCATAGACGCTTTTCCAGATATCACGCCAAAGCAAGTGGTTATCTACACGGAGAGCAGCGGTAACTCTGCTGAGGATATAGAAAAACTCATCACTTATCCCATAGAGTCAGCACTCTCAGGAATGGCTGGAGTCAAGACAATAGTGTCAAACTCTTTTTTTGGCTTATCTTATGTTTCTGTTTTTTTTGAAGATGAAATGGATATATACTTTTTACGTCAGCTTGTTAGTGAGAGACTTGGTGGCGTGGATATTCCAGAGGGTTGGGGCAAACCAGAACTAGGGCCAAACACTACAGGTCTGGGTCAAGTTTTTTGGTATAGACTCAAAGATGCAAGCGGTAACTACACTCTGCAAGAACTCCGTGAGATGCAAGATTACATTGTTACACCGCTACTAAAGAGTGTTACAGGAGTTGAGGAAGTTATTGGCTGGGGTGGAGATGAAAAGCAGTACAATGTCCTTATCGACACCAAAAAACTTCAAAATGTTGGCATCACTTATGAGGATATTATCACAGCCCTTCAAAAAAGTAACCTCTCTGCTGGAGGACAATATTTGGAATTTAACCGCGAGCAATATCTTATTCGAGGGTCTGGGCTTTATAAATCTCTTGATGATATAAGAAACACAGTTTTAAAATCTGGTGAGGGTCAAGCTGTAACAATAGGTGATATTGCGGAAGTTGAAGTTGGCACAGTGCCACGCTTTGGAGCGATTAGCATAGATGGTAGTGAAGCTGTTATGGGAATGGTTTTGCAGCGAACTGCTACAAATGCCGCAAAAGTAGTAGAACATATAAAAGAAAAACTCCCAACCATAAACTCTACGCTTGTAAAAGGTGTAACCTTAGAGACTATTTATGATAGAACAGAGATAACCAACAAAGCGGTGAGTACTATGACATCGGCGCTAGTAACTGGGATGATTTTAGTTGCTTTTGTTCTGTTTTTGTTTTTGTTTGAACTGCGTTCTGCATTTATAGTTATTTTATCTCTGCCAATATCTCTGCTTATTACTTTTTTACTTATGGATTATTACAATCTCTCAGCAAATCTTATGACGCTTAGTGGATTAGCCATTGCGGTGGGGATGATAGTAGATGCTACGATAGTTGTGGTTGAAAATATTTTTCGCAAACTTCGCGGGGATGAGTCAAAACTAAAAGTAATAGCAGATGCCACAAAAGAGGTAGCAAAGCCTATAACATTTGCAGTTCTTATCATTGTTGCTGTATTTATTCCTCTTCTATCACTTGATGATTTAGCTGGAAAACTATACTCTCCAATGGCCATAAATATTGTCTTTGTAATGCTTGGCTCACTCTTTGTAGCCCTAGTTTTAGTTCCCACTTTAGCCTTCTTTTTGCTAAAACCTACAAAAAACAGTGAGAACAAATTTATGAGTATATTAAAAAAAGCATACGCTCCACTGCTCATGTTTTCACTCTTAAATTCTAAAAAAATCCTAGCATCTGTTACTCTTTTATTTATAGCTCTTACTTTTGCCCTTTTTCAACAAGGTCGAGAGTTTATGCCTGAGTTAAATGAAGAATCCATTATGTATAGAGTTATAGCCATCCCAGGAACTGCACTTACGCAGTCAGTTGAAAATGCTTCCATGATAGAAAAACATATACTTAAAAACTATCCTAATGAGGTTAGCTCAGTCTTGTCTATGATAGGAAGAAGTGAAAAAGGTGAGACTGCTCAAGCTAACTATATGGAAGTTCTGCTCACTCTAAAAGAGGGCATAAAAGATCTGCCTGCACTTACTCATAGGATGAATGAAGACTTAGAACATAGGTTTGAGCATATCGCATTTGTTCCCACGCAGCCCATAGCTATGAGGATAGAAGAGCTACTTGAAGGTGTAAGTTCTGAACTCGCCATCAAGATATATGGATATGACCAAAAAGAGCTAGAGGGCATCTCTAAAAATATCCAAAAAACCATCAGCGGTGTTCGCGGACTTGTAAGGATGGAGGTAGAGACTCAACTCGGTCAAGCGCAGATAAAGATAGAACCAAACTACTTAAATCTGGCTCGTTATGGCATCAGTGTAGATGAGGTTATGCAGGTTATTCGTAATGGCATCGGTGAAGAGGAAGTTACCCAGATGATAGAGGGTATCAGAAGATTTCCAATCGTTGCAAAAATCAAAGATGCAAAAAAGGATATAGAGGCATTAAAAGAGGTAACTCTTCGCTCAAAAAATGGCTCACTTGTTACACTAGAGCAAGTTTGTGATATTAGCACACTTCATGGTGCCTCATTTATTAAGCGTGAAAATCTTAGCCGCTATATGGTTCTCTCTATGGAGGTAGATGGCAGAGATATTGCTTCATTTGTAGAAGAAGCAAACAAGCTTATAGAGGAGAAAGTAGAGATGCCAGCAGGTTACTATATTGGCTGGGCAGGGGATTTTAAAAATATGAAAGAGGCTACCGATAAGCTAATGATTATTATCCCTATAACTATCTTTTTGGTAATACTTCTTTTATATACGGCATTTAACTCTATCTCAAAAGCGATGCTAATTTTAATAAATGTACCTTTTGGGTTTATTGGGAGTATTGTAGCTCTTATAGTGAGTGGCATCTACTTGTCTGTCTCAGCCATCGTAGGGTTTTTAGCTATCTTTGCTATAGCCATTTTAAATGGCATAGTTTTAGTCAGTTTTATAGATGAGTTACGCCTTAAATTCCCAGATGTCGATTTGAAGATTTTGCTAAAAGATGCAGCTCTGCTTCGTCTTCGTCCAGTACTAATGACAGCATTTACAACACTCTTTGGGATTCTCCCACTTCTATATGCAAGTGGCGTTGGAAGTGAGATTCAGTATCCGCTCTCAGTCGTTATAACGGGCGGAATCATAAGTTCAACTATACTAACACTTTTAGTTCTACCAGCTGGATATTACTTGATGTATAGAGAGAAAGATAGGTAAAATATACAGAAATCCTTGTTCCCACGCTCTGCGTGGGAATACATATAAATTTCAACAAATGGTAAAACTAATGAGCTTATATGCACTCCAACGCGGAGCGTAGGAGCGAGTCACACTTGCCTTGAATAAGTTTGAGGTTCCACATTAGAGTATTTATACTCTTTGTGTAAGCCTTCGCATCTCTTTTATAGCCTCAGCTAAACCACAAAAAACGCCTCTTGCGACTATACTTTGACCGATGTTTAACTCAGTTATCTCTTTTATATTCATCATATATGAGACATTGTGGTAGTTTAGTCCGTGAC
>CAYWVG010000064.1:0-9246 GCA_964461645.1 uncultured Sulfurimonas sp.
GGTTTAATAACTGGTTTAGTGATTGGCTTTACGACTGGCTTAGGTTTTTCTAGCTTTTTCTCTTTTACAAGCTCTTTCTTCTCTTCTTTGGCTTCTTGAACAAGCTCTATCTCTATAGTTTTGTTTTTTACAATTCTAGGTTGTTTAACCTCATTTAGAGAGTAAAAAAGCGACGCATGCAAAATAGTTGTAGAGAGTACTGCAACAATAACTCTTTTATACAGCGATATCATCTACGCTTTACCTCTGTTTGAATTGAAAACTTGTTTATGTCATTTTCTTTACAGATGTCTATAACACCAACAACATGCTCAAATGAGACTTTCGCATCACTTCTTAAGACGACCCCATTTTTTGAAGCCTCCTTAGCATCTTTTAAAAGAGTTTTGCCTAAATCTTCTTTTGTTGTGAGTATGTCATTTAGGTAAATGTTGGCATCTTTATCTATAGTGATTGTGATTGGTTTTTGCTTATCTTTTTGGGCCTCTGTGCTTGAAGTTGGAAGTGTGATGTTTATCTTTCCTTGTGCTACAAAGGTAGCTGTAGCCATAAAAATAACGAGTATAACAAGAACAATATCCACAAAGGGAGTCATATTTATCTCTGATATTTCGTTATGTTCACAACTCATGACGCGTCAGCCTCTCTTTTTAGTAGTGTCATCTTTATCTTTCTTACAAAGTAGTTATAAGCGATAACACTAGGAATCGCCACAAAAAGCCCAGCAGCAGTTGCAACGAGGGCTTCTGAGATACCACCCATAACTGCATTTACTCCAAATTCGCTCCCCTTAGAGAGCGTTGCAAAAGCGTTTATAACACCTAAAACTGTTCCAAATAAACCTATAAAGGGAGCGTTGTTTCCAAAGGTGGCTAAGATGCCAAGCCTCTTTTCTAAAGTTAGTTTTATCTCTGGCACACTCAACTTGCTAAGACTTTTTTTTATGCTAGCAAATACTAAGAGCCTCTCAACTATGACTCCAAAAGAGACTATGCTCATAGCTATAAGAATCCACAAAACTGGATCAACTCCTATGAAAACTATGGAGAGCAGTTTTTCAGTAAGCATCTCAAACTCCTTGTTTTTGCTTAAAGAAGAGCTTTTCGAACTCTTCTTTTTCAGACTCAAATGAGTTTTGTCTTAGATTTGGATAGAAAGAGTCTATAAGCCATCTGATGCCCAAAAGCCTCATAAAAGATGGAGGTCTTGAGATGTAGTTAAAAGGAGATGATGGAACTAAGTAGACTCTCTTTTCTTTTACAGCTCTAAGTGTTGACCATTGAGAATTTGAATAGATATTATCAAAAAAACTCTTCTCCATCACTACAATAACATCAGGATCACTTAAGATAACACTCTCAAGAGAGATTTTCTCCATTCCATAATTAGAATTCATCTTACACTCAAGTGCATTTTTAGCTCCAGCGTACATAAATGGTTCTATATGAAAAGAGCCATCACACTCGCTATATTGTCCATCAACACCTTGTGCAAAGTAGTAGCGGACTGGTTTTTGTTTTGCTAGTTTTTTTTGCAGATCTTCAACAAGACTTAGGCTTTTTCTTGTGTAGGCTATAAGCTCCTTTGCTCTTGCTTTATCACCTGTTAGTTTTGCATAAAGCTCAAACTGAGATATAAGGTCATATATGGTCTCGTTATTTACTAACAAAACTGGAATGCCTAGTTTTTCAAATTTTGACAATATTTTTTCATGTCCTCGCATATTGCGCCATACAATGACTACATCAGGTTTTGTGCTAGCTAAAATCTCAAAGTTTGGAGTGTTTCCTTGACCCATAAACCCGCCAATAATTCTTTTGTTAGAAGCACTTCCAACGAATTTTTTTTGTTCATCGTTGTATTCGGACGTCAAACCTGCTAGCAAGTCAGGGTTAAAAGCTAAAACAGACATACTAAGAGGCGGAGATGCAGCATAGATTTTAGTTATATGCTCAGGAATTTTTACAACTCTGCCATAATCATCTGTGATGGTTCTAGCATCTAAAGAAAAGAGTATAAAAAAGATAAAAATCAATACTCTCATGAGACCTCTTTTATAGTGACTTTAATATCAAGAGGTTTTGCATGATAGGGCGATGAAGTAACTATAAAATCGACTCCGCACTTAGCGTACGCTTCTATGTTTGACTCATTTATTCCACCAGTAGCAGAGAGTAGTAGATGTGGATATTGCTCTTTTAAACTCACACATCGCTTAAGGGTTTCATAGTCCATTTTCTCACACTGAAGTATGTCAACACCTAAAGATGCAAAGTATGATGCACTCTTGAAGTCTTCAACTTCTACGGCTATTTTTTTCTCTAAAAACTCATACTTTAGTTTAGAGAGGGCACGCTCTATCTCCTCTTTTGTTTTAAAGAAGTTAAGATGCTGCTCAAAGACTAAGATGCTGTCATAAAGTCCCATGCGATGGACAGCTCCGCCACCTGCCATTACAGACTTTAGCATGAGCTCTTTTACGCCTGGGAAGTTTTTTCTAGTAGTTGCTACGCTGATTTTAGGGTTTATCTCTCTTGCTTTTGTGACAAGTGAGTTGGTATATGTTGCAATCCCACTCATATACTCAAAGATATTTTGAGAGATTTTCCACGCTTTATGCAAACTCCCAGCATCTCCTTTGCACTCAAGTATAAGTTCTTTAGCTACAACTACATCGCCATCACGCTTATAAAGTGTGTACTCGATATCCAACTCTTTTATAAGCTTTAAAACTTCATCAACTCCACAAAGGATAACTTCGCCCTTTGGTGCAAAACTCATAGTGGCTTTTTTATCTTTTATGCCAAGTCCGTGCGTTGTCAGGTCAAAATAACCTGCATCTTCATATAGTAAACTCATAAAATCCCCTTTATCTCTCATTAGCAAATATTGGCAAACATCTCTTGTGGTTTGCGTGAGTTATGATATCTGCTTTTATGTTGTAAATCTTCTCTAGCATCTGTGATGTTATAACTGCATCAGGAGCATCGTCCGCTACAACAACGCCCTCATGCATAACAACCACACGACTCGACATCAAAAGTGCGTGGTCTGGATAGTGGGTGGTTTTTAAGAAAGTATAACCCTCAGATGCAAGAGAGTCTATAAGCTCTAAAAGTCTTATCTGGTTACCATAGTCAAGCCCAGCGACTGGCTCATCCATAATGAAAGTGTTGACCTCTTGGGCGATAGAGCGAGCTAAAAGTACCATCTGCTTTTGTCCGCCGCTTAGTTGTCCAAAGGCTCTATCTTTTAGATGCTCCATCCCTATTTTCTTTAATGCATCTATGGCTATTTCATAGTCTTTTTGTGATGGCTGTGCGAAAAAACCAAGCTTTGAGACTCTAGCCATAAGCACCATATCAAGCACTTGATAGTTAAATGGTGTGTTATTATACTGCGGAATGTAAGCGATTTTATGAGCTAAATCTTTGTGTGAGTAGCTCTTGAGATCTTTTGCATCTATCTTAATATCTGCATCTGTATGGATGAGTTTTAAGATAAGTTTTATAAGTGTACTTTTGCCACAACCGTTGATGCCAAGGAGTGAGACCACTTCGCCTCTGTTTAGCTTAAAGTTGATACCAGAGAGAACCTTATGCTTTTTATATGAGAAGTGAAGGTCATTTACTTCTATGATAGGTTTTAGTTCCATGCTGCCCTCGCATTTTTTAAAACTATAATGAAAATTGGAATCCCAATGAGTGAAGTAAGTATCCCAATAGGAATCTCAACACTTAAGGCTAGTCTTGAGATGGCATCTGCACATAGCAAAAAGATAGCGCCAATAATTGCACTAAGAGGGATTAGCATGCGATGTGATGGACCGATAGCCATACGGATGATGTGCGGGATGATAAGCCCAACCCAACCGATAATTCCAGCCATAACAACGCTAAGTGAACTTGCAAGTGTAGCTAGGATGATAGCTAGGATGCGGATGAGTTTTACATTTACGCCAAGAGCTTTTGCCTCTTCATCGCCTAAACTCATCAAATCAAAATACTTACTCATAAAAATCATACCTAAGATGCTAAGCGTGATAGGAATAGCGACAAGTAGAGTTTCGTTTAACTCTGCCATGGATAGTGAGCCCATCAGCCAGTAAACTATGGCTGGAAGTGTTGAGTACGGGTCTGCAACATATTTTATGATAGAGAGAAGTGAAGTAAACAGTGAGGCGCTGATAACTCCGCCTAAGACTAGCATTACAGTTGAGCGAGAGTTTGTAACCATAGAGCCGATAAAAATAGCAAAACCAACTGCAACAAATCCAAAAACAAAAGCGAGTATCTGTACAATAAACCAGTGCTCAGAGATTAGCATCCCACATGCAGCACCAAAAGATGCACCAGCTAAAACTCCCAAAATCCCTGGGGAGACTAGGGGGTTTACAAACATAGCTTGAAAAACAGCTCCGCTTGTTGCAAGAGCTGCACCGATGAGGATGGCTAAAAGCACACGAGGAAGACGGATATCTAAGATGATGCTCTCAATAAGGCTAAAATCTTGCGTAGCATGGCTTGAGAATAGTTTGTGATTTAAGTAGTCAAAAAAAGTAGAGATGCTTATATCGAACTGCCCCCACAAAAGTGAGAACGTTGAGAAGACTATCAAGATAATAGTTGCTATGATTAGATATTTAGCATCATTTATATTAGACATTTATAACCCTAGTATTTTAAATTCAGACTAAAAAACACTCCAAGAGGAGCACCAGTTTGGTAGGTTGAAGCGCCACTTGTAGAGAGTGCATTGTCAGCTGTGATAATTGTAGATATATATTTCTCATCAGTTAAGTTTGTAGCAGTTGCTCTAAAAGTAACATCTTTTGAGCCAAAAAACTCTTGTGGTTTGTAAGAAATATCTAAGTCAACTACAGTAAAAGCATCAACTTTTTGAGTATTTGCCACATCGCCATATCTGCTTGAAGTATATCTAGCACTCGGAGTAATCGCCCACTTGCCAAGATAGTAAGAAAGAGCAGCTTTTATCATTATCTCTGGAGCATCTGGGAGTTGATTTCCTTTTATGTCAGATGTGCCACCAGCGGATGTTTTAAAGTCTTGCGTAAAAGAATACTTGTTATA
Organism: uncultured Sulfurimonas sp.; assembly: GCA_964461645.1. GTDB lineage: Bacteria > Campylobacterota > Campylobacteria > Campylobacterales > Sulfurimonadaceae > Sulfurimonas. The sequence goes on from CAYWVG010000064.1 coordinate 5,091, forward strand.
TGAGAGTCCTAGTAAAAATTCCAAATCATCTACAATAGCACCACTAGCTGCAAACTCAGCTCCATAACCAAAAGCATCTCCAACATTTGAAGGATAGCTTACGCCCAAGGAAGAGTCATAGATATTTGCCTGTTTGTTCCTTATAAAAGAGACAAAAATGCTAGGATTTAGAGTAATGCCTCCTACTAAGATTTTTGAGCCGAAGTCTATGTTTTCTGAAAGCTCAAGATCTTGTTTATCCCATAGTTGCTGAAGTGTTACGCTTTTTCCTACAAAAGCAGCCCTTTGTTGTAAATAAGAAGGAAATAGATTTACATTAAAACCATAAGCACGAGTGTAATCAAGATAAATCGCACTACTATCGCTTAACTCATATCCAAGATATAGTGATGGCAAAAAAGTATGAAATGTTCTTGCATCCACGCTAGCCCAAGGATCTAGCGTACCACTTGCAATGGCTGCATCATAATCAGGGCTAGTCGAGGCATTTGTACCATGACTATAGCTCTTGATTGAGCCTAGCTCAAATGTTTGGTATCTAACTCCAGCAGCGTAGTTAAACTTAGATATCTCACCACTTACTTCTAAAAAAGGGGACTGTAGAGTGTGATAATCGTTCTTAGATAGAACTTGATAACCTGCAAAGTTTAAATCTCCAGCAGCATTTACCATGTATTTTTTTTGATCACTCGGAGGTCCAGGAGGTTGTTGTCTGTGAAACCAGTAGCCAAGTTTAACTTTTAGCTCTTTCATAAACTCATGCTCATATGATGCAACTCCACCATAAAGGTCATGATCCATCTGCCAGTTCATAACGACTTTAGGATTAGCTGCCCCAAACCAATACTCACCCTCATCTTGTTTATAGTAAGCTTTAAAAGAGATAGTATCTTTACTTGTTGGTCTATAAGTTAAATCTGCTAAAACACTTGTAGTGTCAAAATCTTGCCTGTTATAGTCGTAGTAATCATTGCTATTTGCTTTTTTTATTGAAGAATAATCATTGTTATAGTTGCTTTTTAAGCTTTTAGCCTCAGCGAAAGTTAGGCTCTTATAGTTGTGATGTTTATCACGGTTTTTTATAACATAAATATCAGCCTTTAACTGGTCATTTGGCTCATAAGAAAACCCTAGCATGGCGTTAAATCTATCTAAATCTCCACTTCCTTTGTTTTTATCACTTCTTAGATAAGAGATAGATCCAAAAGCAGAAAAGTCACCAAACTTTCCACTATCAACTCGCACAAATGTTCTACTAAAGCTATCAGCACCAAAGGATTGTGAGAGTGTTGTTTTCGTGGTTTTTGCTGGGGCTAAGATATTCATATCTACCTTACCTATAAGAGAAGAAAAACCAAGGTTTTTATCAACTGGCATATAGCCTTTTAAAAGGTCAATGGAAGCAATGTTTTCTAAGTCCACCATATGTTTTCCGCCACCTGGATTACTAGAGACTGGCATCGAGTTTAGCATAAAAACTCCGCCAGGCCCTGTTTGGCTCTTACCACGGATGCGAATTGGGTCGTGAAATGATGGCTCGTTTGAGCCTGCACTATCAACAGGCGAGAAGTTTACAGATGGCGAAAATGCTACGACTGAAAAAGGGTTCATGTTGGCATGTGAGCTTAGCACTTTGATGCTTTTTTTTGTAAAACTCTCTTGGTTTTTTGACTCACTAAGATTGGCATCTTGCATATAAAGATAGTCACTCTCTTCATTTTGTGCACTAACTACGATCCTCTCTATGCTAATTGGGTTAGCCATCAGCAGACTCGATGCCATCAGTGATAGCAATAAAACTCTCTTTTTCAATTTTTCTCTCCTATTATTTGTTTAATTTGTTTATCAGATATCTCTACATTTAAGTACAAGCTATAAAACTCTCTTATCCTTTGAGATAGATCTACTTTGTAGAGTTCTGGATGAAATATCTTTGTAAGCCACTGTATGCCGATGATGCGCATAAAAGATGGCGGTCTATCTATCCAGTTGAAGGGTTTGTTTGGAACAAGATAGACTCTTTTTTGCTTTACGGCATCTAGGTGTTGCCAGATTGGGTTTGAGTAGATTGCATCTAGTGCTAGTCTATTTTGAGCTATGATGATGTGTGGTTTGTAAGATAGTAGAGTCTCAAAGTTGATTCTCTCAAGTCCTAAAACATCGCCTTGTTGGCACTTATGAACATTCTCGCCTCCTGCAAAGTTTAGAGCCTCTACATGAAAGGAGATGTGACACTCAGTTGATAGCCCATCAACTCCCTCAGCGTAGTAGTAAGATGTAGGTTTTACGCCATTTAGAGTCTCTTTTATCTCATCTATAACCTTAGATGCATAAGAAGCTAGCAAATCGCCTCTTGTTTTTTCATCTATCGCCTCTCCTACAAAACTAAAGGCATAAGGCATATCTTCTATCTTTCTAAAAGGTAGAGTGATAGTTGAAATCTTTGTTTTTTCTATCTCGGACTTTACTCTCTCTATGAGCAGATCGTCTTCCCATAAAAGAATCAAATCAGGACTGTGCTTTATAATTGTTTCAAGATTTATGCTCTGTCCACCACCATGAAAAGAGCCGATAACATCGAGTTTTAAAAACTCTTGTGATAAAAACTCATCAGTAGCATTATTGTTTTGATTTTTGGCTTTAAAGTTTAGACCTGACATTTTCTTAGGGTTTAGTGCATATAAAAGATAGTTCATCGGTGGCGATGAACCAAAAACCTTTTTAATGTTTTGTGGAATTTTAATATGATTGCCTTCCCTGTCTTGTAGGGTTTTTGCATTAGATGAAGTGGTTAAAATGAGTAATAGTACCAACTTTAGTATAGTTCGCATCTTTGTTTTTCCTTGTTTTTTTTGCTATTTAAATTTTGTAGAATAGAGTCTAGTAAGACACTTTTTTTCTTGTGTCACGGTTATCTTGTATGGGGGACACCTAACAAGATAGTTGAATGAGAAAATTGCACTTTTTTAACCAACAAGAGGAGAATAAAAAAGGCTCACTAGACATATGAAGCTCTGACGCCTCAAGCGAGGGTATTTGTGCATGTAATACCCTCTGTTGAAGTGTAGTTATTGTGTTATGAATACATTGCATCTTTTTTGATATAACGGTACATGATTTTGAGTTGTTATAAAAGAAGAAGAACAACTCTTCAAATATCGCTATGTCTAAATAGATATAACGAAGTGTAAACTAAAATATCTTAAACTAAACTTTAAAACTCTTATAAACCTATGATTATATTTTTTGTGTTTAAAACGGCGTAAGCACTTTGCCCAACTTGCAAATTTAGTTCGGAGCCATCTTTACTTGATGCTGCAACTAAAGAAAGGGAATCGTTCACTTTAAGTGTTACCTCTTGAGAGTGTTGTGAAGTTTCTATGAACTCTATGACTCCATTTATTATATTGAGCGTATTTGATGCTTTAGGAGGAATTTTCACGATATCAATGTCACTTGATTTGATGATGGCGTAAGTGTCGCTACCAATAGCAAGAGCCATATCTTTAGCTGATTTTGATGTGATGCTTGAGATTAGAGAAACATCGCCAAAGAGCGAGAGCTCAAGATTTGTGCTTAGTTCATCTTGTGTGATGCTTTTTACTTTTGATGGAAGTTGATTTCTTGCACTTGTTGTTAAAAAGGTTCTGTTTAGGATGCTCTCTAGTCTATCAGCATCTCCTCCAGCCTCTGCAAAACGGTCTATAAACTTAGTATGCACAGTACGAAGTCTTTCATAGGTCTGTATGAGTTGATGTGCGTAAGGTGTAAGTGTAGTTCCACCTCCGCCGCGCCCACCTGTAGTTCTGGTTATAAGCGGCTCATCAGCGAGAGCGTTCATGCTGTTAACACGCTCCCAAGCTGCTTTATAGCTCATCTTCATCTCTTTTGCAGCAGCGTTCATTGAGCCTGTTTTTTCTATGATTTTTAAGAGTTGTATCCTGCCTGAGCCTAAAAAGTTTTCACCATCTTTACTAAGCCAAAAACGACCATCAATCTTCATGTGCATCCCCTAAAGTTGAAAAATATCTAAAATCATATCTAAATATATGTTTTGCAAAGATTATGCTTTGAGATGATAAAATACATTTATGAAAAATAAATACAGAATTTTAGTAACAAATGATGATGGTTATGAGGCAAAAGGATTGCTCTG
>CAYWVG010000065.1:0-8914 GCA_964461645.1 uncultured Sulfurimonas sp.
TATTACGAAGATACAGATACTGGTGGGGTGGTTTATCATTCTAACTACTTGAACTTTTGTGAGAGGGCTAGGAGTGAGGCTTTTTTTACTAAGGGCTTGAGTCCTTTTTTAGATAGTGGACATTTTGTTGCAAGAAAGTTGGAGGCTAGCTATATAGCTAGTGCTAAGCTTGGTGATGAGCTAAGTATCACTACAGAACTTCTAGAGATGAGAGCGGCTTCATTTAGGCTTTTACAAACTATATATAGGGAAGATAAGAAGATATTTGAGCTTACCATCACTCTGGCCTACATTACATTTGAGGCAAGACCTCAAAAGATAGGCGAAGGTACAAAAGAGCTTATATTATCTCTCTTTAAATCTTGAGTTATATTTTACAAATCTATACATAGCAGGGTTTAAAAGTTCTATTTGGTATATCATTTGGTTGTCTTTTAGTTCTATATTATACTCTCTATCTTCTCTTGTAGCTTTGCTGTAAAAGTAGTCAACTCCAACTGTAGTTGTATAGTTTATCCAGTCATAAACTATGTCATTTCCCAAGAGTAGGTTTGTCTCGATAAGTATATTGTTGTTCTCTGTGATGGAGTTTGCTATTATCATGTTCTTTCTATCTTCAAACTGAGTGATGGAGAGGATTAAAGGGTCATAGTTTATTTGGGTAGATAGCACTTTGGCCGCATTTGCTTCATAAAGTGTGAGTTGGGACATAATCATTCCCGTTTTTACTATAGGTGTGTTTATAAAAAATGTTCCTTCAACTATACTCTTGTTATCACTTAATTGTTTTTCAAGATTTGTAGTTCTTTTAGGGATGGCAAATTTAACAACACTTTTTTTTTCGATTGTGTCACTTGCAGCTAGGTAAGCCTTCTCTTCATATTGGCTAAGTTTATTTCCTATAGTTGTGTCGTCGTAAAATATAACTAAAGGTGAAACTGCCTCTTTAAGCAACATATCGCTTTGAGCTTGATAGTCGATGCCACCATAGTGAAGATATGAAGATGTGCTAGTGACATCTTTTTTATTTATAGTTGGAAAAAAGATGTTTATTTCTGGATTTATCTCAGATATCGCATCTGCACCTTTTTGAGTAAATGGTGCGATAACATAGTTGAAACCGTCGTTAGATATCTCAAGAAGTGCTTTTTTTATCTCATCAATATCTTCGTTTTCTATTTTGTAGCTCTTTAGTTCAAAAGAGTGATTTTTAGCTATGAGATATGCAAAAGATGCGTCTGTTGTTGATGATGCATATCTTCCTATGACTTTATATGGAAGAAGTAGGGCGATACGCAGCTTTCCTCCTACGATGTATGAGCCAAGGTTTAAGATAGAAATGCTCATTTTTCTTACTTCATCATGTTGCTCATTTTCTAATTTTGCATCAGCATGAGCAAGAAAAGAAAATATCATGCCATTGTCAAGATATGTTTGCATGCAACTCTCATCACATGGATAAGGATCTAGATTTTGAATATATGTTTTTGGAATGGGGATATTAGATATTAGCGAACTCTGCGCAAACAGCACAATAGGGAGTAAAAGTGTAAAAATATATAGTTTTATCATAGGTCAACTCTTCATTTTAATAACATTTTTATATTTGGCATTATAACCATCTTGAACTTAGAATTTAATAGGTGCCTTTGTAGCTTCTAAAGAGCTGTTAGAACTTGAAATTCTTTTAGTGCAAAATCATCCGTCATGCCACTTATGTAGTCAGTTATCAATCTTATTCTATAGTACCATTCAAGTAGTTGATACTTCTCTTTGTCTTGTGTATCTAATGTTTTTTCATCATTTTTATAAGCAGATATTTGTTTTGAAGAGACCCTTCTGATAAGCCTCATTGACACAAAACACTCTATACTCTCTTCATTTAGCAAGGCATGAAAATCCTTTGCACTAAGCTCTAATATGGGTTTATAAAGATTTAACAAACCATTTACGATGGAGTAACCTTGCAACTCAAGCTCTTGCACCTCTTTGCACTTATATATATACTTAGTTGAGATATTTTGTAAAATCTTAACTGCCTTATAGTATTTACTCTCTTTATCAAACTCTAGCAGTGCATGATTGAATTCTCCTTTGAAAATGACTTCATGATTTTTAAGATAAATATCCACAACATGGTAAACCAAAGAAGAGACTATTTTTGCCCTTACAAGTGTAAAAAACATACTAAATTGATAAGGTTCTTCATCCTCTTTTGCTTGTTCATATCTCTGCTCTATAACTTCTAAAAGGTAGCTTTCATCCTCTTTTTCACACTCTTCTTTTATAAGAGAGTAAACCTTGTCTAGGCTTAGTATGCCTTTTACAACACTATCTTCTAAGTCAGCGGTAAGATATGAAATATCATCAGCAGCTTCCATGATATAAGTGATGGGAAATCTATGCCCAGCTTCTACATTTAGGGTCTTTTGAATCTTTTGTATAAAATCTTTTTCACTATAGTAAAAACCTGGTTTTTTCTTTAGATAATTTAGCGGTTCACCATCTATTTTATCTTCATATGCACCTCTAGTGTACTTTAGAACTGATAAGATTTGAGTATATGAAAGGTTGAGGCGTTGGAGCTTTGATATAACTCTGATGGCTTGAGCATTGCCATCATAGTTACAAATATCTTTTGCAAGTAATTTTTTTAGTTCTTGTGTCTCTTCTGAGCTTACTTTAAAAGCCTCTAAGATAGGGACTGCATTATTTTTCATCCACTTGTTTATGGTTTGCTCTGCAAAATGTCCAAAGGGAGGATTTCCTATATCATGTAGAAGGCTTGTCATCTCAGCAGTCGATACAAATGCATTTTCAAGCTCACTAAGTTTATATTTTTGCAGTCCTTCTTCTTTTAGTTTTGTAAGTATGGATTTTGCAATAAATCTGGCAGTTTGTCCAACTTCTAGTGAGTGTGTGAGTCTAGTTCGTATCGAAGCATTTAGCTCTAAGGCAAAGACTTGCGTTCTCTTTTGTAACCTTCTAAAAGCAGGCGCAGACAAGATACGCCCTCTATCACTCTCAATGGAGACATCTATATCTTTTAAAGGATAAAACTCCCTATCTAGTGTAAGCTTTTTAGTATAATCAATCATATATTACCTCTTTTAATTTTCTAAAAATCTCTACCATCGCTAAAGTATCAAGTTTGCAGTACGCAAGTAGGGCAGTTCGAGTTTTTTCTTTTTCATCTTCACTCATAAGAGATAGTTTAGCAAAAGCGTTCATAGCATCGCTACCATTTTGGATGCCTTCTAGGCTTTTATAAGCTTCTTGCATCTTAGGAACTAGTGCTGGTAAGACATACTTGATGGAGTAACTTCCTTGCATCTTGGGAGTTAGATAGTGCTTCTTTTGAAAAGGAGACATCAAGTCTTTCATGTTGTCGTTTATAGAGAGTAGATGCTCTTCTAACTTAGAAAAACTCTCAGCAAGTTTAGTAATTACTCCTTTTTCAAAACTCATGTTGTAAGCTAAAACTGTAGCATCTCTTGGAATATCTTTGACAAGATTCTTAGCCAACTCATAACGAGGGTCTTTACCATCTTGAGCCAAATACTCAAAATGCTCTAGTTCTCCATCAGAGTGCTCTATATGAAGTGAGTACTGAAATGGTATCTGCTGATATGGACTGATGCCTTGCCATTCTGGGATTGCCTGCTGGAAGGTTTCAAAATCAAGATGGTAGATAGGATAAGTTAGTGTTTCAAGAAATGTTTTTATACTCTCTTTATCAATAGATGTGCTTTTACTCTTGTAGTTTTGCACCTTTTGTTTTTGTATGGCTGTCATGGCAAAATCATCAGGAATATCTTCTATATTTACTATCCCTTGAGTGTAAAGTTCTAGCTGTTTTTTACTTCCAAGGTTAAAGATATTAAAAATCGAATAGTCAGGGATGCTTCTTTGAACTCTCCAACAATACTCCTTAGCATCACACTCATAAGGAGTGTTGCAATGAGCACCGATATCAATATTTGGCTCATCATCTGCTAAATAAGCCTTAAACTCCTCAAGCTTTTTTGGGATGCCAAGCTCTAAAGCATCAACTTCCTCACTAACATCTACAATCTTAAAAAGCTCATCCAAATCAAGATCTTCGCCTCGTACATAAGAGTTGTCAATATGCACAACATAACTACCAACAACACTATATCCAAGCTCTTTTAGCACATAGCGCTGGATGGAGACATCATGAAGATAGATATCTTTTATGCTAGTAGAACTCTTTACTTCATAAATCTCAACTCCATCAGGCGTAACCTTTAAGATATCTACCAAAACAAGTATGCCATCATAAAGAAAAGTAGCCTCATAAATATGCTCAAACCCCTTATCCATCAGCTTTTTCGTAGTCTCAACCATACCAGCAAAATCATCAGGGTTATAAACAACTTCCTTGCCATCAGGAAAAAGTTCACAAGCCAAATCACCAACAACATTACCAGTCTCAAACCGAGCCAAAGCCGTCGCATCAGGAGGAGTTAAAACTTCCTTTTTGTACTTTTTTAACCACAAAGATTTTGGGCACTGGATGCCGCGAGTGTATAGGGATTTAGAGAGGGTCATTTTTTTATTTTTTTGTATCATTTTTCCCTCTATTTTAGATTTATATCTTTAAAAAATATTTTAATGTTACTATTGATTAACTTCAACAAAACTAGTCCCATCCCCATTTGGAATTATTTTTATCTGCAATGGTATCCGTTCTTTCAACGCTTGGACATGTGAGATTACACCGACCATTTTTCCTCCACTTTGTAGAAGATTTAGAGCGTTTAGTGCAGTCTCTAGGCTCTCTTCATCTAGTGTTCCAAAGCCCTCATCTAAAAAGAGTGAGTCTATGGCTATTTTTTGGCTTGCTAGTTCTGAGAGACCGAGGGCTAGAGCTAAGCTTACTATGAAGCTCTCTCCGCCAGAGAGAGTGCTAACAGGGCGGATGGCGTTGCCTTGAAAGGCATCTATAACTTCTAAGTCTAAGAGTTTGTCTTCATTTCTTGTTAGTGTGTAGCGAGAACTTAAGATATCAAGATGCCTATTTGCTAAGTTTATAAGCTGCTCTAGCGTGATGCCTTGTGCAAACTTTTTAAACTTCGTCCCATCAGCTGAACCTACAAGTTCATTGAGTTTTACCCAGACTCTGAAAGACTCTTTTTTTAGCTCAAGTGATGCCATTCTACTCTTATGCTTATCGCTGTTTTCTTGGTTTACTTCTAACTCTTTTTTACCACTGCCGATGCTCTCTTGAAGTGCGTTTGCCTTTTGCTCTAGCAGGGCTTGGATGGTCTCTAATTCGTTAGTTGGTTTTTTGCTTACAGGTTCTTGTTGGTGCATTTGTAGTCTTTTAGAACTCTCTGTTTTTAGTGTTTGTGAGAGTTTGTATCCATCTTCTATGTTTTTGCAAAAGTTAGCTAATTCGGCTCTTTGCTCATTACCAAGATTTGCACTTAAAAACTCTTGCTCATCTTTAAAATCATTTTCTTTGTACAAGTCTTGGAGTTTTAAAGCTACCAGATTTACTCTTTTTTCATCTTCAGATATCTTAATTTCTAGGTCTTTTTTATAACTAAAACGTTCTTTTTGTTTTGTTATGAGTTCACTAAGAGCATCTCTAGAGAGTTGAGTTTTTCTTTGCATATCTTCATGCTTTGCCGTAATCTCTTTTTCGTAGATCTCTAAATCAACAACATTTAGAATCTCTAAGCGACTAGAAATTAGCTTTTTTATGGTTTTATCTAGCTCTTTTAGGCTCACTTCATCTGTTTTTATATCTGCACTTAGTGAGATTTCTCTAGTTTGACTCTCTTTTTTATCGACTTCGCATCTGCTAAGCTCTAGCTCTAAAACCCTTAAATCTTTTAAAGTCTGTGCATAAACTTCTTTTCTATTTAGAAGTTCTTGTTGTTGCATCTCGACTTTTATAGCATCTAACTCAACATCAAACTCTTTAAAGTGTGACCTTAGGCTTTGCAGATATTTTTGAACTTTTGACTCATTTGTTTTTGCATCTAAACTAGCTTGTTCTTTTTGAGATATATGCTTTTGCATCTCGGCATTTAGGGCATAGTACGCTTTTTCTTCTATCTGCATCTGCTCTCTTGTCTTTTCTATCTCGCCAAGAAGTTCATCTTTTTTTATACTTTCTTGCTCTATCTCAACTAGTCTAAAGTTGAGTTTTTTGATACTCTCATCATAGTTTATATGCTCTTTTTTAAGAATCTTTAAGTGGTCGTTTATATCGACAATGTTTGCATCTACACTTTTTTTATCGAGTCTTTTGTACTCAAGTTCTGCCTCTTTTAAAGTAGCAGATAGTTTGTCAACACTTCTCTTTATAAGCTTGTACTCTATATCTTTTTCTAAAATAGATGAGTCAAAGAGTTTAAGCCTCTCAAGGCTCTTTGCAAGGGCTTTTTCTTCATCTCTAAAGTGTGCGATATTTTGCTCAATAATGCCAAGAGTGGAGTTTAGCTTTTCATCTTTTTGATTGTTTTTTAGGTAGAAGTTTTTAGCATCTATCTGTTTTTGTATCTGTTTGTCTCTCTCAAGAAGTTTATTTAATGAGTTGCTAACTTGTTTTAAACTCTCTTTTTTGCCCTCATAAACAGCTTGAAGTTTAGTGATACTTTGTGCGGTCTGTCTCTGCGTTAGTAGAAGTTCAAAGGCCTGTTTTAGCTTTTGTTTTTGTTTGTCAAACTCTTTGCTTTCATCTTCAAAACTTTTTTCTAAGATGACATGCTCTTTAGTTTTGCTCTCTATGTCAACACCTAAAGTCTCAAGTTCAGAACTTAGTTTTGTTAAAGTAATTTTGTCAGTTTTTAGACTCTCTTGTAGTTGAGTGTGTGATGAAAAAGTTGAAGATACATTTAGTGCTTTGTTTGCTAAAGATAAGCTAAAAAATGACTCTTTATGCTGTTCTTTTAGTTTTGAAGTTCTTAAAAATTCTTCTTCATGTCTCTTCGCATCTAGTGTAAGCTCCGAGAGTCTTTGAGTCCAGTTTAGTTCTCTTGCTATCTCTTTTAACTGCTCATCTGTTTTTTTCTTTATATCTGTGTTTTGCTCAAGCTCTTTTTGCTTTTTAAAAACTTGCTCATCACTTAGGAGTTCTATGGATTCTAAGATTTTAACATCAGACTCCATCTCTTGCTTGAGGTTGCGATGCTTATCAAACACAGCTATGGAGATATCAGCGTAAATCTGGGTTCCTGTAATCTTCTCTAAAAGTTCTGAACGCTCTTTTTCATCCGCTTTTAAAAAAGCATCAAAGCCACCTTGAGCTAACATCATGGACTGGGTAAAACGCCCAAAGTCCAGACCTGAAAGTTCTTCTACTTTTTTAGCAACATCTCTTGATTTTAAATCTAAAACCTTGTTTGTGTCTAGATCCACAAGCTCCATCTTTGCAGTTTGAAACTTTCCATCATGCTTTTTATGTGCTCTTTTTTGTGTCCAAGAGGATCTATATCTCTTTTTTTTGACCTCAAACTCTACTTCACAATATGCTTCAGATGAGTGTCTTGACATCAAGTCATTTGGATTTTTAAGCCTTGAAGTACGACCATACAGAGCACAAGAGATGATGTCAAGAAGTGTACTTTTCCCAGATCCAGTTGGCCCTGTGATGGCGAAGAGAGAGCTATCTTTTGTTAGCTCTAAAAAGTCCACCTCAGTTTTGCCGTGAAGTGAGTTTATGTTGAGAGCTTTTAGTGAGAGTATTTTCATATTGTCTCTACCTCGCTCACAATGAGTTTAAAGTTTTTTAACAGTTCTTTTGTTAGCTCCTCATCTTCCAAACCATCTAGCTCAACTCTTTTGGCAAAAACTTCAAGAGGATTTAGCTCATCAAGGCTGATGGCATCAAAAGTAGTTGCATTTAAAGATGGCTGCTCTTTATCAATCTTTACAGCAAGAAGTGTAAGCTCTAGCTCTTTTGCTCTTGCTCTGATGGTCTCATTTGCATGAAAAGGATTTTCATCTCTTATATGCACCTCTATCCAACTCTCTTTGTCTGCTACATTTTCAAGTTCACTTATAACAGATGCTGTATCTCCGCGAATAACTAACAACTCTCTTTTTAGCGGAATATCTAACTCTTTGACCTTTACATCTGCACCGATAAACTCTACGATATTTACCTTTTTTTGCGAGTTTGACTCACTAAAACTAAGTGGTATAGGAGAGCCACTATAGCGGACACTCTCGCATCCAACTCTCTGGTTTATATGAAGATGTCCTAAAGCTACATAGTTGAAATCTTTAAAAAAGTCACTATCTACATCTAGGGTTCCACCTATATATATCTCGCGTTCTGACTCACTGGTTTTTGCTCCTAGAGTTGTGAGATGCCCAGTAGCGATGATGGGAACTTCGCTACCATTTGAGAGTTCTTTTGCTTTTTCATAAACACTTTTATAGTGCTCTTTGATGCCAAGAGAGAGAGCTGACTCTTTATCATCCATAGTTTGGGCACTAAGAGATTTGCGAACTACATAGTCACGCAAAAACGGTACTGCACAAACGATGCCACAAAGCTTTGCATCATCATAAATAGCGATAACTTCATCTTCACTCTCATCGCCAGATGTGATAACATGAACATTCAAAGCTCGAAGAAGTTGTTTTGGAGCTTTTAGTGTAGCTACGGAGTCATGATTGCCCGCTGTTATGATGATGTTTTTACAAAGAGAGGAGACCTTAGTTAAGAAGTTATAGTAGAGTTCTAGCGCATAGTTTGGAGGTGTGGCAGTATCAAAAATATCGCCTGCAACGATAAGAGTGTCAACCCTCTCTTGCTCTATGGTTTGCATGAGCCATTTTAAAAACGCCTCATGCTCATAAAGCCGACTCTTACCCATAAAACTCTGACCTAGATGCCAGTCCGATGTGTGCAGTATTTTCAATCTTTCTCCAT
>CAYWVG010000066.1:0-8914 GCA_964461645.1 uncultured Sulfurimonas sp.
ATATCATAGGCTCAAATGTTGCAAACTTCTCAATGGTTTTAGGTGCAGCATCACTGATAAATCCGCTAACAGTAGACCTCATAGTTACAAAATATGACATGCTTATAATGATAGCAGCTTCTATTGCACTTTTATTTATCTTAGCAAACAAACTCTACAACAAAACAGGATCAATTATCCTACTAATCATCCTAGCCCTCTTTATTCAAAACGCAGTTGTGTAGCAACAAAGTTTCTTTAGAAAATTTGACTGTGTAGCAACAAAGTTTCTTTGTTGCTACTCCTCGATATATCCTAATTCTAAAAGCTTGTTGTATATATTTGAGACAATTTCTCCAGCTGCTGCACCTCCATGTCCTCCATGCTCAACCATTGCTAAAACGACATATTGTGGATTTTTATATGGGCCATAGCTTGTAAACCAAGCATGAGAGCGAGTGTAGTACTCCATATCATGCTCTTTAATCCTATCTTCTATATCTTGCATGATTCCAATAACTTGGGCAGTTCCAGTCTTTCCAGCTATAGTTACTTTAGAGCTTAGATAATTTGTAGCTGTCCCTTTTGGGTGATTACATACCTCATACATAGACTTTTGTATGAGTGGGAGATTGTCAATCTCTTCTGGCGTTAAAACTTCAACAGCCTCTGGTTTATACTCTTCATCTCCTATATACTTTGCAAAATGAGGTATAGGAAGTTTTGATGTAGCCATAAGAGCTGTAAATTGTGCTATTTGCATAGGAGTTGTTAAAAAATCACCCTGACCTATTGAGGTGTTTACCGTCTCACCAATAAACCAAGCTTTATTGTATTTAGCCCTCTTCCACTCACGAGATGGAACTATACCGATAAACTCATTTGGTAAATCCACACCTGTTTTTTTTCCAAGTCCATATCTCATAAGCCCATCACTCATCTTTTTTATACCAACTTGTAGGCTTCCCTTATAAAAATAATCATCACAACTCTCTCTGATGGCTTTTATTAGACCCGTTTGTCTATGACCACTTTTTTTCCAGCATCTAAATACACGATTTCCAAGTGGCATAGACGCTCTACAATCAACAGTCCAGTATTTATCTAGCTCCGTTGTTATATAAGTAAGTGCTAAGCCCATTTTTATAGTAGAACCAGGGGGATATAAACCATTTACTAGTTTATTTGTAAATGGTTTATCAAGGCTATTTGAAAGCTCATCCCACATCTCATATGTGATACCTGATACAAAAGTGTTTAAGCTGTATTCTGGAAAACTACTAGCGGAGAGTATGGCTCCATCCATCCCCATAACTACAACTGCACCAGCTTTTTTATCAAAGAGTGAAGATATGTATTGTTGAAGCTCTATATCTATGTTTAAAGTGAGTTTTCTATCTTCATCAGCACTTTTGTATGAAAGCTCTTCTATCTCTTGGTTATTAGCATTTACCTTGACATCTCTTTGCCCAGGAATACCTTGAAGATAGGCATTGTAATACTTCTCTAGTCCTGATTTTCCAGTATAACCAATAAGCTCAAGTAGTTCATCATCTTCTACATCTTTCTTATTTGCACGAGAGACATAGCCTATGGCATGCGCACCTATATTTCCATAAGGATAGTATCTCTTTGGGGCTGGGACTATATTTATATTTTCTCTTAGACTCAAAATAGAATATATAGGCATAATATCTTCATAAGAGATGAAATGTACTATATCTATAAAGTTGTGATTATAATAAGAGTCTTTTTTTATATAAGTTTTTATAAGTATGTCTTTTTTTAGAGTTGGAATGAGCTTTACTAGATTATCTATCTCTTCATTAAAATCGTCAATATTACTCTGATGTCTTAAATGTGGGCGAAGTTGAATCTTAAAACCTAGTTTATTGATGGCTATTGGTCTGTTGTTTCTATCTACTATTTCGCCTCTTACTGGTGCTATTTGCTCATTTTTAATAGTGTTTGAATAAGATAGTTTTTCATAATAAGTGTTTGACTCTACAGCTAAGAAAAAGACACGAACAACAAGGGTCAACCAAATAATTGCGAAAAAAGCAAGAATGAATTTGATTTTCATAAGATACTCACTATGAAAAACTCAATAACTATGTAGTATATTATGTAGTAGTTTAGTTGTGGCATCGGCAGTAAAAATATGTTTGATAAAATAGTCAAAAAAAGATAAAAGCCAAGGTATGAAAGCAGTACAAAAGAGGCTTTTATACATGAATTACAACTAAAATTCTTCTTTAGTTTTGGAAGAACAAATTTATAAATAAGTCCTAAATAGATGATGGAGCTAAAGAGTGGATATCCCATTTGAGACTCAAATATAATCAAACAAAAGGCACACAAAAAGATATATAGCGAATCTTCTCTCTTTAATGCATCGGCAAAAAGTAAAAAAAGTACCCCAAAAAGAGGCGGTAAAAATAGATAGATGCTACTTAGACTCTCGTAAACTACAAAGAGTACTACGTAAACAAATGGTACTAAAGAGTTTTGATTAGAGATACTTCGTTGCATACTGGAAAATGTTTACACTTGATACAATCAGCCCAAATCTTATGTTCGGGAAGGGACTCTTTTGGGATTTCTACAAAGCCTAATCTTTCAAAGAAAGATTGTCTATATGTTAGGCATAAAACCTTTTGAAGCCCTAAATTTATAGCCTCTTCTACACACGTATTAACTAAGTTCTCACCTATTTTTTGGCCTCTATAGCCCTCTTTTACGATAAGAGACCTTATCTCTGCTAAATATTCGGTATGGATATGCAAGGCACAAAAACCTAAGAGTTCATCATCTTTAAAGCATAGTGTATATGAACGGATATTTGTAGCTACTTCATCACTACTTCTATTTAAAATTATTCCTGATTCTATCTCTGGAAGAACTAGTTTTTGCATAGTTGCGATATCACTTAATCTTGCTTTTCTATAAGTTATCATGCTTCATCTTCTTCATATAAAATATTGTATATAGTCGATATAACTTTTTGCATTCCTTTTTTCTTTGAACTCGACACCATCATCGAGTTAGGAAATCTTAGCCTAAGCGCATTTTGTTCTTTTTGATTTAACTTATCTACTTTTGTAAAAATTTGAAGTATTACTTGATTTTCTTTTATGTTTGTGAGTAAAAATTCACTCACTGAAGTATCTATATCTAAGTCAGGATGCCTACAATCAACTAGATGCACAAAAAGCTTGATTTGATCTCTACTAGAGATATAATCTGTGAGATTTTTCTCCCATTCATGCTTCATGGATTTTGAAACTTTAGCATAACCAAAGCCTGGTAGATCGACAAACTTAGCTATTTTTTTCTCAGTTGTTTCTCTATTTATAAAAGTAACATCAAAGTAGTTTATAAGCCT
The DNA here is from genome assembly GCA_964461645.1 of uncultured Sulfurimonas sp. GTDB lineage: Bacteria > Campylobacterota > Campylobacteria > Campylobacterales > Sulfurimonadaceae > Sulfurimonas. The sequence continues at coordinate 3,365 of CAYWVG010000066.1, forward strand.
TGTTTTCCCTGGGGTTGAAGATACTTTTGCAAGTCCTTTATGGTTTGTAAGTGCATTTAAAAGTGAACTTTTACCAACATTTGAACGGGCCATAAAAACAACTTCATTTTGTTCTTGTGTTTCTGGTGCTGCTCCTATACTTGGAGCCGATGTAATAAATTTTGCATCAATGATTTCTATCATATTATTTCTTTTCTTCTGTTTTTTTTGTTGCGTTTTCATCTTCTTTTTGAATTTTAAATATCATAATAACAGGTTCTTTTTTTGCACCCTTTGCGTAAGCTTTGCCCTCAATGGTTTTAAGGATAACTTCATCGCCAATAATCTCTTTTTTTTCATCAATCTGTTTTAGATGTACATCTGTAAAAAAATGATACTCTTTTACGTTTGGCATATATATAACTTTTTGTGCCACACCTTCATATAAAGAGCCCTCTTTTGTCTCTATATGAAAAGACACATTTCCTACTGCTATATATTTTTTAGGCTGGTGAGCTGCATCAGTATGAACTGTTACTTTTGTAGCATTTAGCTCATCATTTTTTCTTACTATATTTACATTTCCTGTAAATATGGAGATGCCACTCTTTTCATCTCCATCAAACTGATCAGCTTTTATCTTTAATTCTTGCGAGATTAAAGAAGACGCTAAAAAAACACTCAAAATCATTAAAATTTTCATAATTATCTCTCTTTTATCTGGTATTTGGCCACTACATTTTTAGATTTTATTTTACCATTTGCATTATCATATACTAAAGAGGTCCCAATAACTCTGTTTTCATCTCTATACATTATATAGTCTTTTTTAGTCTTTGCTATAGAAGTTTTTTTATCATATATTGCTTCTTCTGACTCAAAAACTAAACCATCTTCTCTATTGTAAACGACATTTCCAACTAAATCAACAACGTTATCTGTGTCTTTATAAAGTCCTGTATTGGCTCTTATATTAGCAAGGAGTTGTTTTGAATTGTCTGTATAGTCTATGTTTGTAACACTGTATCTATCAGCATATCTTTTAGTTTTGGAGCCTTTCATAATTGTTATAAGTTTCTCTTGGTTTAACTCATGCAAAACAAAAGAATCAAGCTCAAAAAGAGGGACATCAACAAAATCTTGTTCTGCTATATATTGAGGTTTAAAACCAACATATATCATAAGTAGACCAATAGCGATGAGAACAAAAAAAGTATTTATATTCAAAATATCTCCGAAACTATATCCAAACTCTCATAAAATCTTCTCTTTGGTCATTCTCATCAACCAAGATATCAATCATCTCTCTTACAACACCATCACCGCCTTTTTTTTCTAAGACTCTCTTTACTATCTCTTTTATCTCTTTAACACCATCATGAGGAGTAAAGCTTTTACCTACTAGTCTTAACATATGGTAATCATTTAAGTCATCACCAATAGCTGCTACTTCAAAGAAGTTGAGCCCTAGAGACTCCATCAGCTCTCTTAAAACTCCTTGCTTATCTTTTACACCTTGATAGAGATGTTTTATACCTAACTCTTTAGCTCGTCTTGTTACTATATTGGATTTTCTGCCAGTGATAATAGCGACGTGATTTCCCATCTTTATCCAAGAGCTAATCGCAAGTCCATCTTTTACATTAAAACTCTTCGTCTCAACACCATCACTTGAAAAGGTAAGCTTACCATCGCTTAAACAACCATCAACATCTAAAACTATAAGTTTTATCATAAAACATCTTTAGTGCTTGGTATGCCAACTCTGTCATTTTTAGCTATGGCTCTTCTTATAGCTACCCCAAGAGCTTTAAAAGAAGCTTCTATGATATGGTGTCTATTTTTTCCTCTAAGAGAGATGATATGAGCACTAATCCTTGAGTTAAGAACAAAAGCTCTAAAAAACTCTTCTACAAGCTCACTATCAAAGTTACCGACTTTACCAGCTACGCTTGATTCATAAACTAAAAATGGTCTATTACTCAAATCTAAATCACAAGATACACAAGCCTCATCCATAACGATGTTAGCACTACCAAATCTCTCAACATTTTTTACTGGATACAAGGCATCAGCTACTAAAGAGCCTAAAACAATACCGACGTCTTCAACACTGTGATGGTCATCTATGTGAGTATCGCCTTTACATTTGATATCTAAGTCAATTAGTGAATGCTTAGAAAAACTCTCTAACATATGGTCTAAAAAACCAACTCCTGTGTCTATATTACTCTTACCATTTCCATATAATTCTAGCGATATAGTAATATCAGTCTCTTTTGTTTTTCTACTTTTTGTAATCATTTTTAATCCTCTTTTACTATAAAAGCATTTTTAAAATGCCCTTGTTCTTTATAGTCTCTCGCTTCTTGCTCACTCTTAAAGCCTTTTAACCAAACTTTAAAAATCCTTCCTTTTTCCGTCTCTACATCTTTTATAATAGTTCTATAACCATCTGTTTTATCATGCATCTCTTGCATCTTAAGTGCACCCTCAATTTTTGAAAATGATGCAATTTGTAGAGCGAATTCACTCACAATCTCATTTTGAGGTAATTCTTTAAGCTCTTTTTGACTTGGGATTTTCTTTTTACCCTTAGTCTCAAAGCCCAAAATTTCCAAAGATACTGGTGCAGTTCCAGCTGCGATCATATCTATCTTCGAAGCGCCTGTCTTTGATAAATCTATGATTCTATTGTCCACAAAAGGACCTCTGTCGTTGATTCTAACGACTATAGACTTGCCATTTGTTTGGTTTGTAACTTTTACTATTGTATTCATTGGCAATGTTTTATGAGCTGCTGTCATATCGTACATATTGTATATCTCACCATTTGAAGTATGTTTACCATGAAATGTTGGCCCATACCAGCTAGCTCTACCTTGAAATCTATCTCCTACGCTTACCACAGTTGGATAGTATTTTATCCCTCGTATAACATAAGGTCTCATAGTTGGATGCGAATAGGTTTTTTTATCCAAAACAGAGCTATGTTGAGATTTGTCTGAAGAGTATGATTTTGCAGGTGCGTAGCTTTGTGAGCTATAAACTCTCTGACCTCTAGTACTACATGCACTAAAAAGTAAAACTATAACAACAAGCCCAAGAGATAAGAGTTTATTCATTTATTTTTAACCTATCACCTGTTTTAATAAAGCTACTATTTAAGTGATTTTGAAGCTTTAGACTTTGAACACTAACTCTATAAGCTTTAGAAATAGACTCTAGCGTATCTCCTGCTTTTACCATATAGTAGTGTTGTGTACTTATTTTTTGGTTTTTGTTGTTTGATTCTATTGGAATTATTAGTCTTTGGTTTAGACTTAAACTATATGTTTTAAGATTGTTAAAATCTTTTATAACTTTATATGAAACTCCATATTTAGAACCTATAGCAGAGAGATTGTCACCTTTTACAACTACATGAACTTTGTAAATATTTTTCATAGGCTCAGATTTATATTTTTGTTTAAATTCATTTAATTTTATATATGGAATATAGATATCATAAGTTGAAGCGTAAGGTGGAACGAAGTCATATTTTAAATGACGATTTAGTTTTTTAAGATCATCTAGTGGAATACCTACTATCTTAGAGAGTCTTTTTATAGAATCACCACTTGAGAGTTGTATAGTTGAGATAGAGTAGGCATTTGCACGATTTAACAAATGCTCATACTCACTATTCATCAAAAACTGCTCATCATTACCTATCATAGCAAGAGCTACTATCTTTCTTATATAAAATCTACTCTCTTTTGGAATGTACATTTTTTTTGGATCAAGTAAAACTGCTAAATCATCACTTCCAGCTCTTTTTATAGCTTGATTTAATCTTCCACCACCACAGTTGTAAGCAATAGCAGCTAAATACCACTTGCCAAATCTTTTATGTAGATGCGATAGGTATTTTGCAGCAGCTTCAGTTGACTTTATAAGATCACGTCTCTCATCAACATATTCGTCAATCTTTAATCCATAAAGTTTTCCGGTCTCTGGCATAAATTGCCAAAGCCCAGAAGCTCTTTTTGGAGAGTATGCACGGGTTGAGAAGTTTGACTCAGCCATAGCAAGATATAAAAATTCTGCTGGAACACCATGCTTAGTTAAGATACTTTTAATAGAAGGGATAAATGTATAGGCCTCATCCATAGCTTTAAAAAAGTGCTTATTCTTATTTAAATTTAATTTTTGAGCTTTCATTTGATTCATGATAGGATCATAAAGAAATGAAGCTTCAATATCGAAAGATTCTAAGAGGGCTACCTCTTTATTGTGGTTGAAAACATATGTTAAATTCGCGCTTAGAAGGATTGGTAAAAATAGCAGTAGAAAAAATCTCATCATTAATTACTCTGATTTTAAATTTAAAGCTTTGATTTTACCTAAAAAAAGATTAAATTAGCGTAAAGTAAAGAGTCTTAGGGCATTTTGTGTAGTTAACTCTGTTATGTCATGGAGCGAAGTATCAAGAAGCTCTGACATTTTTTGTGCAACAAAAGTCGTATAGAGTGGTTCATTTCTTTCTCCACGATGTGGTGATGGTGTGAGGTATGGTCCATCTGTTTCTATAAGAAGTTTGTCTTTTGGGATTTTAGCTAGGACATTTACCAGTTTTTTAGCATTTTTAAAAGTCAAAACTCCACCTATCCCAAAGTAAAAACCCTCTTTGGCTAAAGAGAGTAGTTCTTCATCAGCATTGTAACAATGAAGAACTCCGCCAACTTCTTTTGCATCTAACTCTAAGAGTATCTCTTTTGAGTCTCTTGAAGCATCTCTTATATGAACGATTAGAGGTTTTTTATACTTTTTTGCAAGCTCTATTTGAGCTCTAAAAACTCTTTTTTGCTCCTCTTTTTCTTTAAGTTTTTCTTCATCACTTCCCTCAAGTCTAAAATAATCAAGTCCACACTCTCCGATGGCTACACACTTCTTATGCCCAACATATTTTTCAAAATCAAGCTCATCAAAAGATGCTTTGTCATAAGGATGTACGCCTACTGCAAAGTAAACATCACTATTAGCATCTACTATCTCAAGAGTTCTCTCTAACGTCGCAGGATCAGCCCCTGGAATAATAAATCTCTTTATTTTAGCATCTCTAGCTCTGTTTAGGACTTCATCCAAGTCATCTTTGTATCTCTCATTGTCTAGGTGTATATGTGTATCTATTATCATTTTTTACCCTTTTTTATCTCTCTTACTATTATGATATTTCTTAGCATCAGATATATGAAAAAGATAGCTCCCAGAAGTGAGGCTGATGCTAAGAGAGTATTTGAAGCCATAAAAAGATTATAACTTAGTACTAGAAGTATAAAAGAGATTACAAAGCACATCTGCTTACCTCTAAAAGTTCTTTTGCAAAGTTTTTAGCCTCAATAGAGACGCTCTCTCCACTTATAATCCTTGCTATCTCATCTACTCTTTCATCAAGACTCAACTCCTTAACCTTAGACTCATCACCCTCTTTATAAATCAAAAAGTGCTGTTCTCCCATGGAAGTTAGTTGTGGCTGATGCGAGATTACGAAGATTTGAAAGTGTTTTGAGAGTTGTCTTAAAACCTTTG
>CAYWVG010000067.1:0-8897 GCA_964461645.1 uncultured Sulfurimonas sp.
GTTTAGCACTTCCAGGTGCCTTACCAGTTCTTAACAAAGAGGTTCTACATAAGTCTATCATGCTTGGTACTGCTATAGATGCAACTATAAATAAAACATCTTATTTTGATAGAAAGTCATACTTTTATCCAGACTCTCCTAGTGCTTATCAAATCACACAACTCTACACTCCAATAGTTGAACATGGGAAAATGCGTATTGATTTTGAAGATGGTTCTCACAAAGTTATTCGCATAAATCGTGCCCATATTGAAGCTGATGCTGGCAAAAATATACACGATGGCGATATCTCAAAAGTTGACTTAAATCGTGCTGGAACTCCACTTTTAGAGATTGTCTCAGAGCCAGACATGAGAAGCGCTGAGGAAGTTATTTTATATCTAAAAAAACTCCACTCCATTATACGCTACCTAGATATAGGCGATGCAAATATGCAAGAGGGTAGTTTTAGAGTTGATGTCAACGTCTCCATCAGACCTAAAGGCGATGAAAAACTATATACTCGTGTTGAGATTAAGAATATAAACAGTTTTAGATTTATCCAAAGAGCTATAGAGCTTGAAGTTGCAAGGCAGAGCGAAGCGTGGGAAGACGGCGTTTATGATGAAGAGATATGTCAAGAGACAAGACTCTTTGACCAAGTAAAACAAGAGACTCGCTCTATGCGCGGAAAAGAAGAAGCTGCAGATTATCGTTACTTTCCTGAACCAGACCTACTAAAGACTATAGTAACTGATGAGATGCTGGATAAGTACTCTAAAATCCCAGAGCTTCCAGATGAAAAAATGGCTAGATTTGTAAAAGACTACGGCATGAGCGATTATAACGCTAGTGTTGTAACATCAAGCTTGGAGATGGCTCACTTTTTTGAGACAATGATGCAAGAGGGCATAAGTGCTAAAAATGCTCTAACTTGGCTTACAGTAGAGCTTCAAGGCCGCCTAAAAGGAGATGTAAACATTACTAATTCTCCAGTAGATGCAAAGAAACTAGGTCATCTAGTAAAGAGAATAGAAGATAACACTATAAGTGGTAAAGCTGCTAAAGAAGTCCTTGATAAGCTGATGGAAGAAAATCTTGATGTAGATGCTGTGATAGATATGCTCGGACTAAAGCAAGTTAGTGATACTGGTGCTCTAGAAGTTATGTGTGATGAGATTATCGCAGCAAATCAAGATAAAGTAGAACAATATAGAAGTGGAAAAGATAAACTCTTTGGCTTTTTTGTAGGTCAAGTTATGAAAGTATCAAAAGGAAGTGCTAATCCTCAAGCAGTAAATGAGATACTAAAAGCTAAGCTTGGATAAGCATGAGTAAGATAGGAGTTATCGGAGCTGGAAAGTGGGGAAGTGCTTTAGCCTTTGCTCTCGGTGAGAAAAATGAAGTATATATCACTTCAAGAACTCCGCGAGATATAAAAAACTTTGTCTCGCTAGAGGAGATTTTAGAGCTAGAATATCTCGTTATTGCTATTCCTGCTCAAGAAATATCTTCATGGCTTAAAGAACATTTTGTAAATAATGATCAGAAGATTTTAGTAGCAGCAAAAGGTATAGAAGCCTCAAGCGGACTCTTTTTAAATGACATCTATAAAGATTATGTAAAAGATGAAGATATAGCATATCTCTCAGGTCCATCTTTTGCAACAGAAGTTCAAAAATCCCTACCAACTGCACTTGTTATCAACTCTAAAAATGAAGAGTTAAGCAAAAAATTTGCAAGTTTTTTTCCATCTTTTATAAAAACATACACCTCTACTGATGTAGTAGGCGCAGAAGTTGCTGGCGCTTACAAGAATGTTATAGCCATAGCTGCTGGAGTTTGTGAGGGCTTAGAACTTGGCAAAAATGCGGCAGCATCTCTTATATCTCGTGGGTTAGTAGAGATGCAAAGATTTGGTTATTTTTATGGTGCAAAAGAGGAGAGTTTTATAGGGCTTAGTGGGGCAGGTGATCTGTTTTTAACGGCATCTTCAACCATGAGTAGAAACTTTCGTGTAGGGCTAGGTTTAGCAAATGGTAAAACACAAGCCCAAATACTTAAAGAACTAGGAGAAGTAGCAGAAGGTGTTGGAACTGCGTACGCCCTTCAAAAAATAGCAAACGACAAGGATCTTTATCTTCCAATTGCAAGAGAAGTTTATGAAATGTTAAGAGGCAAAGATCCTAGGAGTAGTCTTAAGTCCTTTCTCTCAAACTAGTTAGAGAGGCTTATGACATATAAAGCTATTATCTCTAACTCTTCGTCACTTAGATAGTTAAAGGGTGGCATAAATCCTATTTTACCCTGTTTTGAATTTTTTAGTACAATCATAACAGTTCTTTTATCAAAGTTTTTTATGTTTGGAGCGAGGTGTTTTTTCCCATGACCACTTTCCCCATGGCATCTAGCACAACTTGTTTGTTTATAGATTTCTGCTCCATCGTGAAGTTTTGGCATCCCTAGAGAGATATATTCTGAGATGATTTTTACTTTTTCATCATCTTGAATCATGGGAGGCATTCCTCCAGCAAAATCTTTTTTGAAGTTATTCGCACCATTTTTTATAGCAAAGAAAACACTTTCTTTAGAGATTCTAGTACGTAAATCTGCAGCAAAGCCACCTTGGCCAGAGCCATCTTTTCCGTGGCAATGTGAGCATCTTTTTATAAAAATATCTTTACCCTCTGATGCTATTTGTTCTTTATATATGGAAGGATTTTTTAGGTAAAATTTATATCTAGAATCTTGGTTAGGTTCGTTTGAGTATAAAAGAGCTTGAAAAAGCATAAAGATAGATATAACTATTTTCATAAAAACACCTTTTAGTGAAGAAAATAATTATATCATAGTTGTAAAGTTTATTAGTTGTCGATTATATACTCAGCTACTGCTCTTAATTCTTCTTCGCTTAGTAAATCTTTTTGTGATGGCATCACGCCAAAACGCTCTTTAGTTTTGTGAGAAAATAACATCTTTTCTTCTGATGGATTCATAGTGTACTCAACTATGAAATTTATGGCATCATCTCTGTTAGAATAGGCATCTTTAACCTTTTTTGATAAAGCCCATGATGGTGGCGCTGACATATTATTTAGTTTATCTTTTGTTATAGCGCCTATTAGATGGCAACTTCCACACTTCTCAACAGCTAAAGCTTCTATATCTGAGCTTTGTGCAAGTAAAGATGAAGTTACTAAAACAGTGACTAGTAATAATTTATTCATAGTAGAACCTTTATAAAACTTATTTATGTACATTATAAATAAATACTATTATATTAGCTTTGACCTTAATCAATTTAAGTGCTTTAAAGCCCATGATTACAGATAAGTATAATAAGTATTAAACATAATGTTGTTATGATATGACAATATTATTAAAATACATTGCAACAAAGATTTTAACAAAAGATATTAGGAATATATATGAGTATTAAAGAGTTGGTACAGCTAAAAAAGATAGCTATAGGAGTTGGAGTAGGCCTTTTTGTCTTCGCTATTTCACTTACACTTTTTAACACAACTCAATCATCTCTTTTGGGAGTTATTGCTTTGTTGGTTGTACTTTGGACAAATGAGGGCTTGCCTTTAGCAGTTGTTTCACTACTTCCTATCATCCTTTTTCCAGCTTTTTCTATCATAGATACAAATACTACAGCACTAAACTACTCAAACCCCATCATCTACCTATTTTTAGGTGGATTTATGATTGCTATCGCAGTTGAGAAGACAAACTTACATACTTTCATAGCAGATAAAATACTTGATATTTTTCCAAATACCCCTAGGGGTATGATATTTTCTCTAACCATCACATCTGGACTTTTAAGCTCAATCCTTTCAAATACCACAACATCTCTGCTTTTAATGTCTATAGCTCTTTTTATAACAAAAGATATGAGACTAAAACTAAGATTTGCACTTGCTATTGCTTATGGTGCTAGTGTTGGCGGAATTATAACGCCTATTGGGACTCCTCCAAACCTCATACTTCTTGGGATAATGAGTGATAAAGGAATGGAGACCATTCCTTTTTTTCAGTGGATTTGGATGGTTGTACCTTTGGCTTTTCTAATGTTTATCGTTGTGAGTTTTTTACTTAGTCTTGGTTTAGAAAACTCTTCTATAAAAAGAGAAGCAAAAGAGTTACACCTTACAAAACCGCAAAAGAAAGTTTTATATATCATAGGCGGACTTATTGTTTTACTACTTTTAAATGCACCTATGAATCCACTTTGGGGAGGACTTGGGCTTAGTGAAGCTGGTCTTCTTTTAGCTGCTGGTCTTATTTTATTTATGCCACCTTTTAATATATTAGAGTGGATGGATGATAAGGCCCAGATCCCTTACAGGATAATGTTTTTATTTGGTGCTGGGTTTTCTATAGCAAAGGCTTTTGGCGATACAGGACTTGCATCTGAGGTTGCATCTTATCTTGTAGCGATGACAGAACTAAGCCCTATAGTTTTACTATTTGCAATTGCAATGCTTATAACTTTTACAACAGAAATAACTTCAAATACAGCTCTTATCTCCATCATGTTACCAGTTATATACTCTGTAGCCGAGCAAACAGGTATAAATACTACCCTATTTATGATGGTAGCTACAATATGCGCAAGTTATGCTTTTATGCTTCCAATAGCTACACCACCAAACGCCATAGCCATGAGTAGTGGAGCGGTCGATGTGAAAAGTATGATGAAGTATGGCCTAGTCTTGAACCTTGTAGGCGTGCTTATGATAGTTATGATAGCTGAGTTTTTTTGGAAAGGAATACTTAGTTAGAACTATCTCTATCTGATTTTGTTTTGCATCTATTTATCTGTCTGTTTTTTATCATAAGATAAATATCTTTTACAACAAGGGCTAAACAGATAAGCCATAGTCCATCTAGTAAGTAGTTTTGATTTAGCCCATTAAAGTATAGAAATGCAAATCCTACAAGATATGGCCATTTGAGAAAATAAAAAAATAGTATAGCACTTCCGTACAAATCTTTTAAGGCTTTTTTCATGCTGCAATTATGCTAGAATTTCACTAAAAAAGGCCTAAGATGATAGTTCATATAGTAATGTTTAAGTTTAAAGAGGAAAACAAAGAAGCAAATGTCCTAGAGATGAAAAGGAAACTAGAAGCTCTTGTAAATCTTGTCCCAACTTTAAAGTCAATGGAAGTGGGTATAGACTTTAGCAAATCAGAGAGAGCATATGACCTCTCGCTATACTCAACATTTGATGATAAAGCTGGGCTCAATGCTTATGCTATACATAAAGAGCATCTAAAAGTAGTTGAGTTTGTAAAAGAGATGACGGTAGATGCTAAAGTGGTTGACTATATAAAAGAGTAAAGAGCGAGTAATATTTAAATATTACTCGTTGATATAAAAGATGCAAATTTTCTTGCGTATTCGTTTTCATGTTTTATGGCTATGTCTGAAGCTAATTCTTTGTCAACTACATCGCCTAAAATTTGTTTGAAGATAGTTTTGATTTTTTCTATATCATTTTTATCTTCTAGTCTTCTTCTGAGTCCTACAAGATTGAGACCTTTAATGGTCGCTTTGTTTCCCTCGACTAGAGTAAATGGTGGAATGTCGCGGTTTACACAAGATGCACCGCCTATCATAACGCCAGTTCCTATAGTATTTCCAGCTTCTACGGTGCTGAGACCTCCAACTATGACTCTATCTTCACAAGTTACATTTTCATAGATTCTTACTGCATTAGTAAGGATACAAAATTCCCCTGTTTTTGAACCACATAATATTTGCACATAAGCCATCAAAAAGTTGTTAGCGCCTATGTTTACCTTAGTGTTAGTAGTGTCTGTACTTTCTTGAGTTGCAATCTGCGCAAACTCTCTTATATGAGTTTTTTCACCTATGTTAATCTCTGAACTCTCATGTCCAATGGCTGCAAAACTAAAGACTCTAACGCCCTCATCGAGCGTTAACTTTCCCTTTAAAATAATATTGGATTCTAGGATACATCCAGATTTAATAACCACATCTTTACCAATATTGCAAAAAGGTCCTATAACTACATCGTCTGCTATTTTTGCACCAGCTTCGACTATTGTACTTTTATGAATCATTTGCTATCTCCAGAGTTATAATACTATCCTCAATACTCGCAAGTGATCCCCTATCTCCACTTTGAAGGTAATGGATAAAAGCGTCTAGTTCATCACTAAGAGCATTACTTCTTGATACAAAACACTCTCTTGTTGTATATGATGATGGGTCAATGTTGATTCTTTCTTTTAGGCTTTGAGAGAGTAAATCTGCTTCAAAATACTTAATCTTTGCACCTGCATCAGCTCTACATGCTAGTGCTATGCTTCTTTTTCTATATGGAGTAAGCCAGTTTGTAGTGATATCTCCAACTATAGAACCCTCTAGCTCAAAGGCCAATATAGCATTGTCTTCATGAGATTTGTGAATCTTTTGGGACTTAAATACAGCACTTTTTAAAATCTGTTTTTTAGTTATAAAACGAATGAGGTCACTATCATGGACTGAGAGGTCTGTAAGTATCCCAACATCAGTTATCCTCTCTGGAAATGAGCCACTCCTTGTTATGGAGATGGAGAGTATTTCATATCCTTTAATCTCATTAATCAAAGTTTTTACAACAGGATTGAATCTCTCTATATAGCCAACACAACTTTTTAGATTTTTTCTGTCTATAGCTTCTAGCATCACTTTTGCATCAGCTACACTAGATGCTGCAGGCTTTTCTATAAAAAGATGCACACCATATTTTGAACATAAAAGTGCTGCATCTTTATGTAAAAAAGTTGGAGTTACAATAATAAGAGCATCAGGTTTTGTCTCAATAAGCATAGATTCTAAGTCTGTAAAAAAAGGCTCTTTATACTCATCACTATGAGTCACATCACATAGGCCTACTATATTTACATTTTTCATGCTCTTTAGAGTTTTGTAATGGTTTTTCCCCATCACACCTAAGCCGACAATTGCGATGTTATGCATCAATCTGCCTTTATTGCATCAACAATAAAATCTTGCTCTGCTTCTGTAAGAAATGGGCTCATAGGAAGAGACATTATTTGAGTAGATACTTCTTCACTCACAGGAAAATCTCCCTCTTTATGTCCGAGATATAAAAAAGCCTCTTGTAGGTGAAGAGATAGTGGATAATGGACTGCTGTTGGAATCTCTTTTGAGCTAAGTTTTTCAACCATAGCAGCTCTGTCTTTTACTCTTATAGAGTATTGAGCATAAACACTCGTAGAGTTCTCTGCAATTTTAGGAGTGATAACATCTGCATCTTCAAGTAAGTCGCTATATCTGCTTCCTATATCATCACGCACTTTTGCTTCTTCTTCAAAGTGCTTTAGTTTAACATTTAAAACCGCAGCTTGAATAGCATCTAGGCGACCATTGATTCCAATATACTTATGTTTATATCTCTCATTTTGACCATGATTTAGTAACATTCTCATCTTAGATGCAAGTTCATCATCATCTGTGAAAATAGCTCCACCATCACCATAAGCACCAAGAGGTTTAGAAGGGAAAAAACTAGTGCAGCCGATAGTTGAGATGCCACATGATTTTTTACCATTGTAAGTAGCTCCAAAACTTTGACAAGCATCTTCAATAACCGCAAGGTCATGTTTTTTCGCTATCTCGTTTATAGCATCCATATCTGCGCATTGACCATAAAGTGAAACTGGCATGATGGCCTTTGTTCGCTCTGTTATAACTGCTTCAATCTTACTTGGATCCATGTTATAACTATCTTTATCTATATCTACAAAAACGGGTTTAGCACCTAAAAAAGCAATGGCTTCAGCAGTAGCTACAAATGTAAATGGAGTAGTTATAACTTCATCTCCATAACCAATATTTAGAGCCATCAGAGATAAAAGTAGGGCATCTGTTCCACTACTACAACCTATAGCGTGTTTAACACCAATAAAAGATGCTAAATCTCTTTCTAAATCATCTAGTTTTTTTCCACCAATAAACTGTGCTGTGCTTAAAACCTCTGAAATCTCACTATCTATCTCTTCTTTGTATTTTAAATATTGAGATTGCAAATCTATAAAATTTATTTTCATTCTTGTTCCATCATGTTGTTTTTTCTAAAATTTGTGCTACTTTTTTTGAACTGCCATGTTTTAAATAATCCCTAAGTAGCTTAGAGTCATTTAAAAATCGACTTCTATCAAACTCATAAAACGCTTTTATAAGCTTTTGTGCTTTTACATCCTCTTGAATAAATTCAGGGTGCATGTCTCTTTGGTTAAGCTGAGTAAATAAGATGTTACTTAATCCTATATGACTAAGTTTTACAAGTCTACTAGCTATAAAATAATCAAGAGGTTTTGCAATATAACTAAGTATAAAAGGTGTCCCAATAAGTGAAGCTTCGAGCGTGGCAGTTCCACTACATATAAACGCAAAATCTACTTCATAAAGAGTTTTATGAGCATTGTGACTTATTTTAAAACCCAAAAGGCTACCATAAAGCTCTTTTATATCTTCTTTAGTAAAGTGTTCAGGGATAACGATATGAGATTCAAGCCCTAGTTTTAGGCTTATCTCTTTAAAAATTGGCATAAGTTTTTTTATTTCGCCTTTGCGACTTCCCGGCATAAAAGCTATGGTTTTTACTTCTTTATTGAGCTCTTGCTTAAATTCTTTGATAATATCAAGAAGAGGATGCCCTACATAGGTGATGGGCGCATTTTTAGAGTAGTAATCTTTTTCAAAAGGCAATATGGACGCTAGATGATCTATGGTTTGCTCTAATACTGGTATGCGTTTTTTCTTCCATGCCCACGCCTGAGGTAGAATGTAGTAGATAATCTCTTTGTCTGGATATCTCTTTTTAATCTTTTTTGCAAGTGGAAGGTTAAAGCCTGATGAGTCGATGAGCAAGA
>CAYWVG010000068.1:0-8840 GCA_964461645.1 uncultured Sulfurimonas sp.
AAAACGCTCTAAGAATTATTACTGCTATTGTTATTTTAGTTTTTTATACGCTTTACACCTCTTCTGGGCTTGTGGGTGGGGCTAAACTTTTTGAAGCGACTTTTAACTTAGACTATTCAACCGCTCTAATAGTCGGTAGTCTTATCATCGTATCTTATACATTTTTGGGTGGTTATAACGCTGTAAGTTGGACAGATTTCTTTCAGGGTATCCTTATGATGTTAGCTCTCATCATCACTCCTGCGGTAGTTCTATATGATATTGGTGGGGTAAGTGAAGCTATAAAAATAATTGAACTTCACAATGCAAATATGTTAGATATTTTAAGTGGCAGCTCTCTTATTGGCATCATCTCACTTCTTGCTTGGGGACTTGGGTATTTTGGTCAACCTCATATTTTAGTGCGTTTTATGTCCATCAGAGACGAAGATGAAATTCCTCGTGCAAAGGCGATAGGAATGACTTGGATGGGGCTTTCAATAGTAGGCTCTTTAGCTGTTGGTTTTTTTGGTTTTGTATATGTTATAGCAAATGGAGTTGACTTACAAGATAGTGAGAAGATTTTCATAACTCTCTCTCAACTACTTTTTAATCCTTGGATTGCGGGATTCCTGCTCGCTGCAATATTAGCAGCTATTATGAGTACCATTGACTCTCAACTTCTAGTCTCTTCTTCTGTTTTAACACAAGATATCTACCATGCACTCTTAAGAGAAGATGCAAGTGATAAAGAGCTTGTTTGGGTTGGTCGTGCTACGGTTATAGGCATTGCTCTTGTTGCATGGTATATCTCAACAGATGAAAATTCTAGCGTCTTACAGCTTGTTTCTTACGCTTGGGCTGGTTTTGGAGCTGCCTTTGGGCCACTTGTGATTTTATCTCTTTATAATCAAAACATAACAAGAACTGGAGCGATAGCTGGGATGATTGTTGGATCTCTCACTGTTATCATCTATAAAAATTTAGAAGGTGCAATATTTGATTTATATGAGCTCTTACCTGGATTTGTCTTTGCGTGGATTGCTATTTTAGTATTTAGCAAAGTTGGTAAGAGTGCATCAGATGAGTCTAAAGAGATATTTCAAGAAGTTCAAGAGAAATTGAGATAGAAAAAAGTATAAATAAGAGTTGAAAAACTCTTATTTATCGTGTGCTAGTTTGTTTAACGTTTTAATAATATCATCCATCTTATCACTTATAAGACTTACTTCATCAGATATATCATTTACTTCACTAGCATTTGAGTTAAGTGCATCTGAGCTCTCACTAATAGACTGAATAAGAACATTTGTAGTAGCAGAAGTCTCAGCTAATGATTTTTGAGTTCTCTCAGCTAGTTTTCTTACTTCATCGGCAACAACTGCAAAACCTCGTCCATGTTCACCTGCGCGTGCCGCTTCTATGGCAGCGTTTAGTGCCAGTAAGTTTGTTTGTTCTGCTATCTCACCAATGTTAGATAAAATATCTTTAGTCTCGTTTGCACTTGAGACTAGGTGTTGCAGATTGTTAACCATCTCATTCTCTTTTTGAGAGACGCTGTGTATTCGCTTTACCGCTGAATGTATCATATCTTTAAGCTCTATAATTGTTGTATCTGTTATATTGCCAATAGTTTCATTTAATTTAGTAGAAGTTTGCATTATTTGAGCTTGTGTATCTACATTTTTTTGTTCCATATCACCAAGAGCTTGACCTAAATAGTTGATATTGTTTAACAAATCAGCCATCTTTGCTTCAACATTCACTTTGCTTCTTGAAGTAAAATCTCCATTTGCATAACTCTTTAGAGTTGAGATAGCATTGTCAAGATTTTTCTCTGATGCAACAAGCATATTGTTCATGCTATTTCTAAGAACATGAACATATGGCGTTTTAGTATCTGCATTTACTCTGCATGAAAAATGACCCCTTGAGACTTTATCAGCTAGTAGAACCATCTCTCCAGCTACTCTTGTATCTTCTAGTATTGTACTTTGATATGTTGTTACTATTTTATTGAAGCTTTTTTCTCCATCATCAGTCGTGTTTAAATCTATCTCTACCTTATTTCTCTTAAACTCCATAAGCTCAATTAAATCTAATCTTCTTGCATTGACTTTACTATTTTGTGAGTTATTTTGCATACTCATAGCAATACTTACTCCAAACAATATTAGAGCTAAAACAGCTTGAACGAAGCTTGAGCTGGTTAAAAATAGAGATGCTATTAAGACTACGAAACCTATAGAAATTACTACTATTTTTTGTGTATTGTTCATTTTCTTCCTATCTTAGTGTTTTATAAAGTGTTTGGGCACTCTCGATCTCTTGTTTTGATGGTTTTCTTCTACACGACATATACATCGTTTTTTTTGTGATAACATCAACCATTGGATATACTGTGGCATAGACCCAGTAAAATCCACCATTTTTAGTTTTGTTTTTTATATATCCATCCCAAACTTTCCCAGCTTGTATAGTGTTCCACAGATCTTTAAAAGCTGCTTTTGGCATATCTGGATGTCTAACTAAGTTGTGTTGTTTACCTACCAACTCTTCAATAGGGAATCCAGCTATTTTGCAAAAATCATCATTTGCAAATAAGATAATGCCCTTCTCATCTGTTTGAGAGACCAAAAAATCATCATTTTTTAGTGTATATTCTTGCATTATTCCTCTTTTTTTGTGAATTTCAATCTAATCTCTATACTATATCAGAGAAATGACAAAACCTTATTGTAGATTTCAAAATGTTTACATATCTTTTTTTAAGTTTAAATTCTTGACTCAAATTGTAACTTATTAGTTAAATTAAACAAATATAGTCATAATATGACAATATTAAAACTATGGAGAAACTACCATGCTAGAGCAAAACATTATATTAATCCAAGCCGTGTTGTTCCTCTCTCTATTTGGAACTATGTTTATTATCTCTTACTTTATTACAAAAAAAGGCGCAAAAAAATTTGAAGATGAGAACTCATTAGATGATAGAAAAAAAGCTGTTAAGCAAAGAGAGCTCGTTGATACTTTTTTAAATAGCTCTATTATTAAAATCATAGGAAAAGATGCAACGCTTCAAGAACTATCAAATAAACTAGATAGAGGCGCTATAAATAAAGAGGAATACAATATTTTAAAAGATACTTTAAAAGCCAGTTAAGTCCTTTTAATGCCTTATGCTATTGTAAATAAAAAATAGTTACATTATAATAAGACCAAATTTATCACAAAACAGTTATTTTTTTGTATATTAAGGGTTTTTATATGTCTAAGAAGAGTGTAATCGTTGTAGAAGATGATGAAATCACAGCGTTAAATCTAAGTTTATCACTTCAAAAACATGGCTACATAGTTCTTGCTGTTTGTGACAATTCTGCTGATGCAAAACAAAAGATTGAGCAATATAATCCTGATATTGCCATTATAGATATCTCTCTTGATGAGAGTAAAGATGGGATAGAACTAGCAAAAGAAGTATGCCAAAAATATAATATCCCTTTTATATATCTAACTTCATATAGTGATGATGAGATAATCGCTCAGGCAAAACTAACAGAACCATATGGCTATATCGTAAAGCCTTTCGATCCAAACTCACTTCATGCAACTATCCAGATGGCTCTGTTTAAGTATGAGATGGAAAATGAGAGAAAAAATAGCTTAGACTCACTAAAAATAGATAAACTAAACTTAGAAAAATTGCTATATGCTAGAAGATCAGCAGACAAGCCAATCGTTTGTTTTGGGGATGACTATCATCTTGACATAAGTATATGTGAGACATTTTATAATGGTAAAAAGATAAAGCTAACAAAAAAAGAAAATGCCTTTTTGCGTCTTTTAGTAGCGCAACTAGGCATTGTTGTAACTTTTGAGCAAGCTATGAACTATGTTTGGGATGAGAATGGAGCTACTGAAAATAGCGTTCGTACTCTAGTTTGGAGACTAAGAAACAAACTAGAAACTGACATTATTAAAAATGCTTCTGGTATAGGCTACTACATAGAGGAGTAGCTTCTCTTTAGACAATACTTATCTGCTCGATTCTATTTTTTATACCTTCAAAAACCTCTTCATAGTTATACTGAGCATCTTGAGCTTTTGCTTTTTTCTCCATCTCACTAGCACTATTTTGAAGCAGCTCAATCCTAAAATTACCACTAGAACCCTTTATAGAATGCGCAATTAGTGCTATTTGCTTATAATCTCTTATATCTATAGCATCTTGTAGTTTTGGTATTTGTTTTCTCATTTTTTTGATAAAAAGCGTCAGTAGTAAAACAAGCTCATCTTCATTTAATTGTAACTCATTTTTTAATTTTACAGCATCAAGTCCTACTATTCTTTCTTGAAGTTCAGTTGGTTTCTTTATCTCTTGAGGTTTTTGCTCTTTTAAATATAGTTTGAAAACTCTCTCTAACTCTTTTAAAATGATGGGTTTACCTAAAAATGCATCAAATCCACTAAGGAGTCCTCTCTCTTTTGCTCCTTTTATAACATTTGCAGTAAGTGCTGATACTGGAGTGTGTTTTAAGCCTCTTTTTTTCTCGTAAATTGCTATCTGTTTTACAGCCTCGCTTCCATCCATAAGAGGCATCTGTTCATCCATAAGTATCAAGTCGTAGTTATTTTTTTTATATAGCTCAAGTGCTTCGAGTCCATTGTTCGCAATATCCAAACTTAAAGAGTATTTTTGTAAAAGTATTTTTATAAGCTCTTGGTTTTCTTCATTATCTTCAGCTACTAAAATATGACCCTTAAACTTAATATTAGAGTGCTTTTTATGTGGTGTATATGAGTAAGGATTCATAACTTCATCAAAAGCAGCTCTAATTTTAGAACAATAGAGTGGAAAACTTATAGAGGTTATATTGTCATACTTATCATATTCATCACTAGGCTCACTTACTAAGGCTATAAACTTTTTCTCCGAGTCTATTGCCTTTTGTATAAACTCTTTATCTACATCTTCTTGTACAAAAAGGGCTATATCAAACTCCTCCTCTATGGAGTTTATTTTTTTTGTGTTCATCTCAAAAACATCTGCATATCTCAAAAATGAATTTTCTTTATATGCATTTTTACTCTCTTTTGAACATACTGCTATTTTTAATGCTCTAAACTCACTTACATCTTCAAATAACGGACATAATTTACTCTTAGCTTCTACTGGAATTGTTAAAGTAAACTTGCTGCCAACTCCATATATGGACTCAACGTCTACACCCCCTTTCATGTGTTGTGCTAACTGATGGCAGATAGAAAGTCCCAACCCTGTTCCGCCTGTTGAGTTTTTCAGCTCACAATGCTGAGCTTGGGCAAAGGCTAAAAAAATATTTTCCACATCATCTTTTGCTATGCCTATACCGCTATCACTTACACTAATGCTTAAAGTACCTTTATGGCAAAAAGACTCTACACTTATATGCCCACCATCTTTTGTAAACTTTATGGCGTTGCTTAAAAAGTTTGATAGTACTTGTTTCATTCTAAGCGCATCAGCGTAGAGCTCTTTTGGGATATGTGGATCTATAAAAGAGGTTATAGTGATATTTTTAGCATTTGCACTTGCTACAAAAAGTTCCATTGTATGGCTTATCTCATCATGAAGTGAGAAGATTTTAGGCTCTATAGTAAACTCCCCACTTCTTAGTTTTGAAAAATCTAAAATGTCATTTATAATGCAGAGTAGATTTTCACCACTGTTTAGGATGATGTCAAGATAGTTTCTATGTTTTTTTGAAACATCTTCATCTATAAGAAGATTTACAAAACCAAGTATCGCATTTAGTGGCGTTCTTATCTCATGCGACATATTTGATAAGAAGTACTCCTTTGCATGCGATGCTTTATCTGCCTCTTGTCTCGCATCTATAAGCTTTTTAAAGATAGTATCTGTATAGTATTTTAGTATGCCTCTAAAATTCTTATCAAAAACAAAAGAAATCTCACTTGACATCTCCCTAGAGTCAAGTTTTCTATCATAAGAGAACTCTATCATCGAACGGCGAAAATGGCTACATATCTCAAATAATTCATCTGCACTAATCTCTCTATCTTTTAGATAGCTCAAAAGTCCTTTCATAATAGGACAATTTCCAATATCTAACTCTCCTGATATAACTCCCATAAAGTAGTCAAAAACTCCACTAGCATACTCGTTTAAAAAAAACTCTTTATCTATCTTATGTAGCTCTAAAATCTGGCGTGTTGAGTCATAAGAGAGCCACTGCAAAAGTATCTCTTCTTTAGAGTTTACAAATATCTCTTGCGTTTTAAATAAGTTTGGAATCTTCATCATCATATTTGTGCCTACTTTAAAATTTTACTTACTATCTCAAATGTATTTTTTGAGATCTCTGGGGTCTTTTGTACTCTTAAGAGTTCTTGTTTCATAAGATTTTTGTTATGGGCATTTAGTCTATCGTAAATTTTAAACGCAGATGCAAGAGCTGAAGCCATCTGTGCATTTATCCTGTCTATCTCTATGATTTTATCTGCTACAAAACTATAACCTGACCCATCAGAGGAGTGAAAGTATTTGTAGTTTCTTGCAAAGACTCCAACAAGTGAGCGAACTAGATTTGGAACTCTTTTATCATAAACCTCATCATCTTGTAAAGCTATAACACGAAGCAACACTCCCTCTCTTTGTGAGGCGGATATGATGGAGAAGTACTTGTTCATAGCTAAAGTATCGTCTTTGTATCTTGCATAAAAATCGTCTAAAGCAAGACCTCCCTCATAACTTGTGATGTTCTCAAGCGCGTCAAGAGCTACAACCCTATCTGTCATGGTAAGTGATTCTTGGTACTGCTTATATGCTAAGTCTATAACCTCTCTACTCTCTAGGCTTGAGAGTATTCGAAGAGCTCTATTTTTTAAAGCTCTCTCTCCAACGCTCACAGCATCTAACTCTTTGTTTTTTGGTTTATGATGGAGTTTGTAAATATCAAGAAGCTTCTCTTTAAACTCTGTCGCTATCTCACGCTCTAGCCTCTCTTTAGCTTTATATAGAGGAGTAAAATCAACCACTTTTTGTCTTTGCATCAAGTTAGAGATAGATGGAAGCTCAAGCAGAAGTGCCTTATATGAGAGTTCTATGTCAAGGTCTAAGACGTATCCAAATGAGTCTAAAAACTCCGCATCTAGCTCTGCACTCTCCATGAGTTTCTCTATAGTCTCTACTGCAAAAGATTGGGCTGATTCATATCTTACAAAACTATCTTTGTCATGCTTCATCAAAAATGCGTACTCATTTCTCTCTTGCTTTACGATGATGGGTGCGCTAAAGCCACGATTTATAGAGAGGTAAGGCTTTGCATCTAGTCCTTCAAATACAAAACTTTCCTCTTCTTTTGAAACTATTAGCATCTCCTCTTTAATCTCTTTGCCATCAGAGCCAATAAGCCCTATATTTAGTGGAAAGTAAAAAGGTTCTTGGCTTTTTTTATCAACCTTGTTTGGTATAACCTGCTTCAAATCAAGTGTGTAAACCCCATCACAAAAGGAGTCTTTAACCTCTAAGATTGGCGTACCTGATTGATGATACCATCTTTTAAACTGCGTAAAATCAACTCTTTTTTCTTTATCAACCTCGCTCATAGCCCATAAAAAGTCACCAGTTCTTACAGCTCTTCCATCAAAAATCTTAAAGTATAAGTCCATCGCCTCTCTAAACTTACTAGCACCTAAAAGAGTGTGCAGCATTCTTATAACTTCTGCACCTTTTTCATAGACTGTTGAAGTGTAGAAGTTGTTTATTGAGATGTAAGAGTCGGGTTGGATTGGGTGAGCCATAGGAGATGCATCTTCTACAAACTGTCTCTCTCTTAAGCCTTTTACATCTTCAATGCGCTGGACTTCTTGTGAGTTTAAATCTGCTGAGAAACATTGGTCGCGAAAAACTGTAAGTCCCTCTTTTAGAGTAAGTTCAAACCAGTCACAACAAGTGATGCGGTTTCCCGTCCAGTTATGAAAATACTCATGAGCTATAACACTTTGTATGCCCATAAAGTCGGCATCTGTAGCCTTATCCTCATCTGCTAAAACGTAGTGAGAGTTAAATATATTTAAACCCTTATTCTCCATAGCTCCCATATTAAAACTATCAACTGCTACGATATTATAAACATCTAAATCATACTCTCTACCGTATTTCTCTTCATCCCAAACCATTGCATCTTTAAGTGACTTCATCGCATAAAAACATTTCGACTCAGCGCCTTTATCACAGTAGATATTTAGCTCAACATTTACCTTAGATGCCGTTATAAACTCATCACTTATAACGCCTAAATCGCCAGCGACTATAGCAAAAAGATATGATGGTTTTGGATGTGGATCAAACCAAGTGACTGCATGTCTGCCACTCATCAAATCATGACAACTCTGCTTATTTCCATTACCTAAAAGTACAGGATATCTCTCTCTGTCTGCCTCTATAGTAGTAGTAAAAACACTCATAATATCAGGGCGGTCTAAGTATGGAGTTATCCTTCTAAATCCCTCTGGCTCGTTTTGTGTACAAAAGATAGAACCCGATTTGTAAAGACCTTCTAGTTCGGTATTGTTTTGTGGATAGAGTTTGTTTTTTATCTTTAGTGAAAATGAGTTTGGGACATTAAAAACAGTAAAACTCTCCTCTTTTATATCGTAACGAGTATCAGTTAACTTCAAGTCATTTAGATAGACCTCAAGAAGCTCTAACTCCTGAGAATCAAGCTTTATATGCTTTTTTTGAGCATCTAACTTGTTTATCTCCATAGTGTTTGTAACAAGCACGAACTCTTCAAAAAGTTCAAAGTAAAGCTCACAACTCTCTACTTCAAACCCACACTCTTTATAATCTTTTA
>CAYWVG010000069.1:0-8809 GCA_964461645.1 uncultured Sulfurimonas sp.
ATTAGATAGCCATCAGTCTCTTTTAGTACTTTGGCTACATTTACATCTTCGACTACGAGTACCATTCCAACACCCATATTAAACGCTCTAAACATCTCATTTGAATCAACATGTTTACTCATTAGCTCAAAGATCGGGAGAATTTTAATAGCATCTTTTTTAACTTCTGCCATTAAGTTTTCTGGTAGAACACGAGGAAGGTTTTCTACTATGCCTCCACCTGTGATGTGAGCCATTGCTACTATCTCATTTCTAAGCTTTTTAAATGTTTTTACATAGATTTTAGTAGGTTCTAGCAAAGTCTCAATGAGCGGCTTACCATTAAAATCATCTTCAAATTTCTTGCCCATCTTTTCAAAAAGTACCTTTCTAGCTAATGAAAAACCATTTGAGTGAAGACCTGAACTTGGTAGTGCTATAAGTTTATGTCCAGGTCTAACAAGTGAGACTCTGTCCATCTCTGACTTCTCAGCTACACCAACTGCAAAACCAGCTAAGTCATAGTCACCACCAGAATACATCCCTGGCATCTCAGCAGTCTCTCCACCGATTAGAGCACACTCAGCTTCTATACATCCTTTAGCTATCCCAGCTACAACATTAGTAGCTACTGTAACATCAAGCTTTCCTGTTGCATAGTAGTCTAAGAAAAATGATGGCGTTGCAAAGTTACAAAGTAGATCATTTACACACATAGCTACAAGGTCTATCCCAACAGTGTTGTGAATGCCACTGTCTATCGCTAATTTTAGCTTAGTTCCAACGCCATCTGTAGCTGCTAGCATAACAGGTTCTTTAAAACCTTTTGGTAGCTCAAAAGCTCCAGCAAATGATCCTATGCCGCCAAGCACTCCAGGAATTCTAGTAGACTTTACTAGAGGTTTAATGTTTTCAACAAAACTATTACCAGCATCTATATCAACACCTGCATCTTTGTAGCTAATTTGACTCATCTATTTCCCCGAACTTTGTGGCATGTCACACTTTTTACTAATCATACAAAGTGGACAAAAGTTAACTATGCCAGCTATAAGAGGTATAAAACCTAAGAAAAACCAACCAGCACCACTAAATGCGCCATAGTTGATAACACCTGCCAAAATTAGAGCAAGCCCTAGAAAAATGCGAAATACTCTACAAAATTTTCTAATTTTATTGAAATCCATTTGATACCCTTTAATATTTTCGTAATTATAACAATACTTAAGTAAAATTAATCCTAATATGCTAAAATCGTTGCAATTATAAATATAGGAATTAATAAATGAAAGAGTTTATATACCCTGAAATGATGGTGCATGTTCCACTTTGTACTAGTAAAGACCCTAAAAAAGTTTTAATGATAAGCGAAAATGCGAGCAGATTTGCAAAAGAGATGTTGAAGTATAAGGGTGTTAAAACAAAAGCTATCGAGCCTTGCTTAAATGCAATCTCTGCTCTTGAAGATGATTTGTATGATGTAGTTATATGTGAGATGGACTCAGACATAAAACTTCTAGCACAGATAGAACGTATCTCAAAAGAAGATGCTGTGCTTTGTATAACTCATCCATCTTTAGATGAAGTAGATGCAAATAAGGAAATGATGAAAAGTTTAGCTCGTTATTTTAAAATCATCATGCCATTTAATGTTGGTGGCAATAAAACAGCACTTCTTGCATCAAAAGAGTATCATCCAACTGCAGATATAAACCTCCAGCGAGCAGATATGTTAGATGACAATGAGTACTATAATTGTGATATTCATATAGCCGCTTTTGCTATGGGTAATTATATCCGTAAAGAGTATCTTGGCATCATCAAAAATTAAATGGCATTTAAATACGCTATAGCACTAACTGGAGGGATTGCTACTGGTAAAAGTACAGTAGCATCTCTGCTTGCGCTTAACGGTATGAGGGTTATAGACGCAGATACTATTTCACATGAGATACTTGACGCCTCATCTGAGTGGGTTAGAGAGACTTTTGGTGATGAATATATAGATGGAAGTAAACCAAATCGTGCGAAATTAGGAACTCTGATATTTGCAGAGAGTGATAAAAAAAGAGTATTAGAAGAGTATTTGCATCCTAAAATAAAGAGCGAGATAGAGTTAAGAAGCGTAAAACAAGATAGTTTTAAATTTCCATATCTAATCGATATACCACTCTTTTTTGAAAAAAGTTCTTATGACATAAAGGATAGCGTTGTTGTATATACCCCTAAAGATATTCAACTTGAGAGATTTATGAAAAGAAATAACTACTCGCAAGAAGAATCTTTAAGGAGGATAAACTCTCAAATGTCTATAGAAGAGAAGAAGAAAAGAGCCTCTTGGGTTATAGATAACTCAAAAGATCTTAAACATCTTCAAAATGAGGTCGAAGAGTTTGTTGAGAAGATTAAAAAAATCTACTTATAAGCCAGCTGCTTCGACTATGCGAGCTTGATGGTCTGCTATTAGAGGTTCTACTATCTCATCAAGCAAACCACCGTGCATAATCTCATTTAGTCTATAAAGAGTAAGACCTATTCTATGGTCACTCATACGGTTTTGTGGATAGTTGTAAGTTCTTATCCTACCGCTTCTATCCCCAGTTCCAACTTGCGCTGATCTAGCTTGGCTATCTTTTGCTTGAGCTTCTTGCATCTCAAGGTCATAAAGGCGTGCCTTTAGAACTTTCATAGCTTTTTCTCTGTTTTTATGTTGTGACTTTTGATCTTGGTTGGTCACTACTATACCTGTTGGTAAGTGAGTGATTCTAACTGCGGAGTCTGTAGTATTTACAGATTGTCCACCACAACCAGATGAACGCATAACATCTATTTTTAAGTCATTCTCATTTATATCGATCTCAACATCATCAACCTCTGGCATAACTGCTACAGTGATTGCCGATGTGTGAACTCTTCCTTGAGACTCTGTTGCTGGAACTCTCTGCACTCGATGAGTTCCTCCTTCATACTTCAACCTACTATAAACCTGTGCACCACTAATAAGAGCGATTAACTCTTTGTATCCACCAGCTTCTGATGGCGAAGTACTTATAAGCTCAACTTTCCAATCCCTAAGCTCTGCATAACGAGTATAAGCGTCAAAAAGATCGCCTACAAATATAGCAGCCTCATCTCCGCCAGCACCAGCGCGAAGCTCTACGATAATATTTCTATCATCATTTGGGTCTTTTGGAAGAAGAAGTAGTTTAATATCTTCTTCTAAGAGTGGTTTTTTTGGTTCAAGCTCTCTAAGTTCTTCTTTTGCCATCTCAAACATCTCGCTATCACTTAGCATCTCTCTTGTACTTGCAATATCTGCTAGAAGAGCTTTATACTCTTTTGCTTTTTCTACAATGTCAGAAAGTGAAGATTGTTCTCTTGAGAGGTCTGTCATCCTTTTGATGTCAGAGGCAATGTCAGGTGAACTTAGCAGTTTGCTAAGCTCGTTATAGCGGTTGATAAACGGTGTAAGTTTATCTGAGAGCATTTATATGTGCTCTAACTATATAGCGTTTACAGATTTGTGTAGACGACTAACTTTTCTAGCAGCAGTTTCTTTTTTTAAGACACCTTTGCTTACAAATTTGTGAATTTGTTTGTTAGCTACTTTAAATGCTGCAGCTGCTTCTTCTTTGTTTCCTGCTTGAATCGCAGAATTTACATCTTTTACAATGTTTTTAAGACGAGTTCTGTAGAAACGATTACGTTCTGTACGAACGAGTGTTTGGCGAATTCTCTTAATTGATGACTTGTGATTTGCCATGCATGAGTCCTTCTCATTAATTTTTTTAGTGCGAAATCTTAGCTTAAAAATAATTAAAATTAAGTTAAAGACAAGGTAGACATACAAATATTTAGTATAAATGTATATATACTGCCTTTTTTTAAATAAAACAGAGTTGCTAAGATGAATATATGTTAAAATACTCTACTTTAATATTATGGAAATATGATGAAACTATTTGGAACAGATGGAGTTAGAGGTGAAGCGGGATCATTTTTAAGCGCTTCTATGGCTATGAGAATTGCTATGGCAGCTGGAATATACTTTAAAGCTCACTCAAAAACAAACAGAATATTAATCGGAAAAGATACTAGACGAAGTGGTTATATGATAGAAAATGCTATTGTGAGCGGACTTAGTGCCATAGGTTATGATGTGATTCAGATAGGTCCAATGCCAACTCCAGCCATAGCTTTTATCACTGAGAACATGAGATGCGATGCTGGTATTATGATTAGTGCATCACATAACTCTTATGAAGATAATGGAATTAAGTTTTTTGATGGATATGGAGATAAACTTTCACACGAGGTAGAAGCTGAGATAGAAGCTATCTATAGAGATGATGAAAAAATAGCAGATGCACAAGTGACAGGAAAAGAGATAGGTAAAGCAAAAAGAATTGATGATGTTATAGGACGATATATAGTAGCACTAAAAAATTCATTTCCTAGAGAGAGCTCGCTTAGCGGGATGAGAATAGTATTAGATACTGCAAATGGAGCTGGTTATATAGTGGGTCCTACTGTTTTAGAAGAGCTGGGGGCTGAAGTTATTGTTCTTCATAATAAACCAGATGGATTTAACATCAATGATGGTTGTGGAGCACTTTATACAAAAGATCTTTGTGAGAGTGTTATTAAATATAGAGCAGATTTGGGAATAGCACTTGATGGAGATGCTGATAGACTTGTTGTTATAGATGAAAAAGGCGAGATTATAGATGGTGATCAACTATTAGGAGCACTCGGTTCTTATATGAATGATAGAGGCGTTTTAAAAGGTGCTGGGATTGTATCTACTGTTATGAGTAATCAAGCTTTAGAAGACTATATGAAATCAAAAAAACTTAAACTATTTCGTTCAGATGTAGGTGATAAAAATGTTGTAGAGATTATGAAAAAAGAGGGCATTAACTTTGGTGGAGAGCAGAGTGGTCATGTCATAATTAGTGACTTTGCAAAGACTGGAGATGGACTTGTATCTGCTTTGCAGACTTTAGCACTTATTATTGAGACAAAAACAAAGGCATCTGTTGCTCTTCGTCCTTTTAAGCTTTATCCGCAAAAACTAGTAAATATAAACATAAAAATTAAAACACCTCTCTCTAAGATTGAAGGTTTGGACGCAAAGCTTCGAGAGCTAGATGCTAAACATATTAGACATCTTATTAGATACTCGGGAACAGAGAATAAACTAAGAATTTTACTTGAGTGTAAAGAGGCAAAAGAGTTAAATCAACATATGGTAGATATGGTTAACTTTTTTCAAAAAGCCTTAAATGCCTAGCAAGACTTTGAAATTAAATGCTATACTATTTTTAAGTATGGCAGGTATTTTTATTATAGATCAAAATATTAAGATGCTCTTTGTAGATGGGTTTAGGTACTACACTGAGTGTATAGATTTAATCTTGGTTTATAATAGAGGCGTTGCTTTTTCAATGTTTAGCTTTTTAGATGAGTGGTTAAAGTATATACAACTTGTTTTAGTCTTTGGCATCTTAATCTATATTATAAACTTGAAAAAACTCTGTTTTGCAATGCCGGCAGGTTTATTGTTAGGTGGGGCAATATCAAATATCTACGATAGATTTATACATGGTGGAGTAGTGGATATGGTTTATTGGCACTGTGGATTCGATTTTGCAGTGTTTAACTTTGCTGATGTAATGATAGATGTAGCTGTTGTGTGGTTTTTGATATTAAATTTTAAGCCAAAGTTATGCAAAAGCTAACTAAAAGAAGATTTTAGGTAATATTATCCAAAATTTATGCTTGAAAAACAAGTAAACGATGTAAAAAAGGAAATTGATGGAAATCAAATCAACTAAAATAAATGGTGCTAACGCTCTTATAGAAGCGACAATTTTAAGAGAAGTGATTGACGCTAACTTGGAAAAAATTGCTAAAGAGTTGGCAAAAACTGCTAGTGTTCAAGGTTTTAGAAAAGGAAAAGTTCCTGTAAATGTTGTTAAAAAGCAGTATGGAGATAAACTTATTCAAGATGCCGAGTCTGAAGCCCTTCGCGAAGTTCTAAACAAAGGTTTAGAAGAGCTGAGTATTGCGAATGATCAACTTATTGGTGAGCCAAATATCTCTAAATTTGATAAGAGTGACGACAAAATAGAAGTAGCTGTGAAGGTTGCAATGAGACCAGCAATTGAACTAGGCGATTATGCTTCACTTGTAAAAGAGTTTGAAAAACCTAAGGTAAGCGATGCTGATATTGACGCTAGAATTGCAGAGCTAGCACAATCACAAGCTCCTTTAGTAGATGTTGCAAGAAATCGCAAAATGAAAGAAGGTGACACTGCTGTGATCAACTTTGAAGGTTTCTTAGATGGTAAGCCTTTTGAAGGTGGTAAGGCTGAAGATTTTGAACTACTTTTAGGTTCTGGTCAGTTTATTCCAGGTTTTGAAGATCAACTTATCGGCGTAAAAAGAGAGGAAGAAGTTGAGATAAACGTAACATTTCCAGAAAACTACGGCGGAGCTGAATTAGCTGGTAAAGATGCAATGTTTAAAGTAAAAGTAAACGGCATCAAAGTAAAAGATGAAGTGGTTATTGATGATGAGCTAGCTAAAAAAATGCTTCCAGGCGAAGAAAACGCAACTTTAGAAGAGCTAAAAAAGCTAGTTAAAGAGCAAATGGAAAATGAAGAGTTAGGAAAACTTTACAATGACAACTTAAAGCCAGAGCTTTTAGAAATTTTTGTAGAAAAACTATCTTTTGACCTTCCTGAGTTTGTAGTTGACCAAGAGATAGATATGGCACTAAACAAAAAAGCTCAAGGTATGAGTGAAGAAGAGATTAACGAACTTCGCGAAAACCAAGATAAACTAGAAGAACTTCGTGAGACTCTACGTGATGATGCACAAAGAAGTGTAAAAGCTACATTTATTATAGATGCATTAGCATCTGCTGAGAAAGTAAAAGTGGAAGAGCAAGAAGTTATGCAAACTATCTACTATGAAGCAATGCAGATGGGACAAGATCCACAAAAAGCTTATGAGCAGTACAAATCAGCAGGATATCTTCCAGCTATTCAGATGTCAATGATTGAAGATAAGGTACTTAGTCAACTTCTTAACTCAAAGATGAAAGAAGCATAAGGATGAGCTATATTCCTTATGTGGTAGAAAAAACTGGTCGTGGTGAGCGTTCATATGATATCTACTCTCGTCTTTTAAAAGATAGAATAATCATGCTCAGTGGAGAAGTAAATGATGCAGTAGCTTCTTCTATAGTTGCGCAGCTGCTTTTTTTAGAAGCAGAAGACCCTGAAAAAGATATATACTTTTATATAAACTCTCCAGGCGGTGTAGTAACTGCAGGAATGGCAATATATGACACTATGAACTATATCCGTTCAGATGTTGCTACTATTTGTGTAGGACAAGCTGCATCTATGGGAGCTTTTTTACTCTCGTCTGGTGCAAAAGGAAAGAGATATGCTCTTCCGCATGCTCGCATCATGATACACCAACCTCTAGGTGGTGCTCAAGGTCAAGCAACAGACATTGCTATCCAAGCTGAAGAGATTTTAAGAATGAAAGCCGAACTCAATGCACTACTTGCAAAACATACAGGTCAAAGCATAAAAAGAGTTGAAAAAGACACTGATCGTGATAACTATATGAGCTCGAAAGAGGCAAAAGAATATGGCATGATCGATGAGGTTTTGGTTAAAAACGATAAAGAGTAAGGGGATGACATGGCAGGATCTTTAAGAAGTAGAAACCGTGCAACAAAAGAGCCAACTATTGCGGCGGTAGAGATTGACGAACCTACTAGTGATTTAGAGATTTATTCTAAAGAGGTACTAAATGCCCTTATACAGGATAACTTGCCACCTACTCCAAATAACTTCTCTTTATATTTTGACAGACTTTTAGAAGACAAGGGTGAAAGCCTAAGAAAGCAGATTCACTCAATGCTTGAGCTAGAAGAGAACAACGATGATGAAAATACCATTATGCTTGAGCAGAGCCTAAAAAAAGGCTTTGGTTCTATAAAAAACATCCTAGGTGTTACTGCAAATCTCTATAAAAACATGGCTTTAATGACTAAAATTTTAGAGAAGAAAAGACAAGAGCTTCAAGAAAACCCTGAGATACAAGCTGTTATAAGTGTAGCTACATCTTTAGAAAATGATGTTACAAAGCTAAATACTATACTTAAAAAACAGAGCACTCAGATGCGAGACTTCTATGATGAAACTGCGAAGATAATCAAGGGTGTAGAAAATGAGACTATTTTTGATAATAGATATGGTGTTTATAACAAAAGATATCTAATGACAAAAATAGAGCAAGAGATAGAGTTAATAGGTGAGTTTAAACATAAAAGCTCACTTATAATGATAGAACTCTCACGAGAGTTAAAAGAGAGCATAGAAAACGATAAAGCAATAATGCTTATGACTAGAACTATTGCAAGACTCTTGCTAAAAACCTCAAGAAGAAGTGATACTGTGGCTCACTATGGTAATGGCGTTTTTGCAATGATGCTAAAACACACAGATATAGATAGCGCTAAAAAAGCTAGTGAGAGACTTTGTGAGCTCGTTTCAAACTCTAACTTCTTCTTAGCAGATCGAGAGATTCAACTAAAAATATCTATAGGTGTGACCGATATATCTACTCTTTACACAGTTGAAGAGATAGTTGTGAGCGCGATCAATGGCATAGAGATGGCATACAGTGATCCAAAGATAGACTACGCGGTTTCTCTAAGAGAATAAGCGAAGTAGAAAAAGATATAAGAAGATGAACCTAACTATAGTAGAATACCCAGATAAAAAATTAAGAGAGACATCAAAAG
>CAYWVG010000070.1:0-8621 GCA_964461645.1 uncultured Sulfurimonas sp.
AAAACTTAACTCTTTTGTTATCTATCTGAGATGCTAAGACTCCAGAAGCGTGATAAAGTTCATCCATAAAAAGCTCATCGCCTTTTCTGATGAGTGCATCTATGAGTGCTATATTTGCATTAAATCCACTTCCTAAAATCACCGCATCTTCAAAGCCATTTAACTCTTTTAACTCATCTTCAAAATCTTTATGGATTTTATGATATCCATTTACTAAAAGAGATGCTTTTGAACTGTTTTGTGGAAGTAATGATAGCTCTTTACAAGTCTCTTCATGTAAGAGCTTATTGTGAGAGAGTCCTAGATAGTCATTAGATGCAAAATCTACTAAAGAGTTATCAACTAACTCCCTTTGCCTATATCTTGAACTCTTCTTTAGTGCTTTTATCTCATTGTCATAATAGAGGCTCATTCAACTACAACCATATTTCTACCACTTTCTTTTGCCTTATAAAGAGCATCATCAACTCTCTTATAGATAGCTTCAAAGTCATCGCTCTTCTCAAATTCAACCACTCCAAAACTCATTGTAATAGGTACTACTTTTTTGTATGCTTCTATAACTATTCTTAGTTTTTGAGCTATCTCTTTAGCATCATGTTTTGGAGTATATGGAAGTATAATCATAAACTCTTCCCCACCGACTCTACAAAAGACATCTGCCTCACGTAAATGAGAATTAACAAGTTTTGAGTACTCTATTAAAACTTCATCACCTATGGCGTGGCCGTGCTTGTCATTTACAACTTTAAAGTGGTCTATATCAAACATTACAAGAGAAAATGGATAGTTATATCTTCTAGCGCGACTTATCTCCTCTTTTAGCTTTCTCTCAAAATATCTACGATTTCCAGTTTTGGTTAGTTCATCAGTAGTGCTTAAGAGTTCTAACTCTTTTTTGTAGATCTCTTGTTTAGTTATATCGCTTAATATAATTGAGTATTGCTCTCTTGTACTAAAGAGCTTAGCTGCTCCAACGCTAAAGCAATGTATTTCGCCAAATATATCAAGCTTAACCTTGTGCACCTCTTGTGGATTTTGAATTACATATTTAACCCAGTTAAGCCCATCTATTTGGGCCTTTAGATACTCATCTTCTACAACAAAAAACTCACTTATACTTTTGTGCTTGTCTTTAAATTCTTGAAGTGTTTTATATCTGCTAAAGTATTTAAAAAATATCTTATTTGCATCTAAGATGTTTTTACTATCACTAACTATTACTATATTTGTAGATGAATTTATGATATTGTGAAAATACTCTTTTTGTCTTCTGTTTGCAAAAAACAACAGCATTATCCCAAGGATAGCTATACTCATCACAAAAACTATCCCAAATGTAAGCCACTTAAACATAAAATAGTCCAAATCTAAGTTTGAGAGATTATCAATCTTCTTAAACATTACATAGTGACCAAACAAAGTGCCATCAGCACCTTTTAATTCGTAAGAACCCACTATCATATTATCCACTATCTTGCAATCTTTTGTAAAATAACTCTCAACTCCATCTCTTTGCATCTTCTCTCTAAGCTCTTCTGGTGCATCAAAATTTGCAATATAATACTCACCTATAAATAGCTTTGTAAATGGTTCTTCTAGACGACTTGTGTACTCTTTATCCAAGACTACTACTGAGTCTATATTTGATTTTTGAAGCTCTTTTGTGATGGAGTTAAAGTGAGAAATCACCTCTATGATGCCAACAAATTCATCTTTTACAAAAAGTGGAACTATAGCTTTTAGTGAGAGATTAAACTTTGCTGCACTTATGGAGTAGACAACTTTTTTATTTTTTACAGTCTCTTGCAAGTCTGTTCTTATTTTTGAGAGATTATCACCTCTTTTTTGTGACCAACTTCTGTAAAGGGTGTTGATATCTCTATCAAAGAGCTGTATCCAGATATTTTTATAGAGTGTTTCTTGTGTGAGATTTTGTATGAGCTGTTTATAGTAGTCTTGTTCGATATCTCTGTTTTTTACTTTTAAAGCTAAGCTTTTATCATTCGCAAGGCTCAATGCCATGGCTATTGTAGCTTTTTGTTTAAGCAGTATAAGGCTACTTACTTGCTCACGCATAAGCGTAACCTCAGCTTGATGCTTAGTCATTGTTAAGGACTTTTTTTTATAACTCAAGAACTCCATATATAACCATGAAATTGACGCGAAGATTAACACTAGTGCTGATGTAAATATAAAGAGTCTATATTGCTTTAAAATAGTTTTTCCTTATTTTATATCCTCTATTTTATCACTAAATTTTGTTAAAACATCAAAATATTGGTTTTTTTTGTCTTTTTTAGTAGTTTATCTTATAAAAATGCTTTTAAGACCTCTATGTTTAAGCCCATTGCAGTACTTTCATAACCCCTTACTTCTTCTATATAAGGCTTGCAAAATCCCTCAACCATACAAGCTCCAGCTTTACCAATCCACTCACCACTCTTTAGATACTCTTCTAAAGCATCTCTATCAAACTCTCTAAAACTATAAGTTGTTTGTGAAATATCTATGATTTTTTTGGTTCTGCTTTGGTACATCATACAGGTTATTATAGAAGTAAGATTGCCGCTTTGAGATAGTAAAATCTCTCTTGCTTCTGCTTCATCTTTAGCTTTACGCAGGATTTTACCTTGTGTAGTAACAACAGTATCAGCGACTAAAAGAGGAAGTTTTTTGTATCCAAAAGCTCTTAGATTTGTCTCGTACTTTCCCAAAGTTGCAAGATATACAAACTCTTTAGGAGTTTTTGCTACTATGGAGTCTTCATCAAAATCGTAGGCCTCTTGAATAAACTCGATGCCAGCCCCGCGAAGAAGCATAGCACGAGTAGAGGAGTTAGATGCTAAGCGTATCAGCTTAGTATCTCTTTTATATATTTTAGTGCGGCTTCTTTTGCCTCTGGTAGTTTTGTCTTATCTTTTCCACCAGCTTGTGCAAAATCAGGTCGACCACCGCCACCGCCACCTAAAATCGGAGCTATATTTTTTATCCACTCGCCAGCTTTTGCATCTGCACCTTTTACACCAGCAGCAATAAGAACTTTGTCATCTTTTACTTGAAAGAGCATCGCACAAAGTTTTTCATTTTGCACTTTAAGCTCATCAATTTTTTCTTTAATATCACCAGATATTAACTCTTCAACGACGACGCTAACACCATTTACACTATCTACTTTTATCTCAACACTTGCACTCTCTTGTGCAGATTTTAGCTCAGATTTAAGCTCATTTATATTTGATTTTAGTCTTGAGATGCCAGCTAGGATGTCAAGGTTTTTAACCTCAGCTTCAACTTGCTTTAGCATCTCTCTTTGCTCGCAAAAGTGTTTATAGGCAGCTTCACCGCATAGTGCTTCGATGCGTCTAACTCCTGCACTTACACCACTCTCTTTTGTGATAATAAATGTGCCTATATTTGCAGTGTTTTTAACATGAACACCACCACAAAACTCTATAGAAGCATCAGCAAAGCTCACAACTCTAACCTCATCGCCATACTTTTCGCCAAACTGTGCTTTTGCGCCACTTTTCTTAGCATCTTCAATGCTTAAAAGCTCAGTCTTAGCCTCTATATTTCTTAGTATCTCATTGTTTACACGAAGCTCTATCTCTCTTAGCTCATCTGAACTTATAGGCTTTGGATGTGAGAAGTCAAATCTTAGTCTTGAAGATTCTACTAGTGAGCCAGCTTGTGAGATATGTTCACCTAAGACATCAAAAAGTACAGCATGCAGTAGATGCGTAGCCGAGTGATGTTTGATGATTTCATTTCTTGAGTTATCAACCTTAGCATCTAGCTTTTGTCCTACTTCTATCTTAGAGCTAACTCTTATCTCTGAGAGATTAAGTCCAAAGAAGCCTCTTGTGTCTTGCACCTTTGCTATGCCCTCAAGCTCGCCAATATCTCCACACTGTCCACCACTTTGTGCGTAAAAAGGTGTAGCATCTAGCATAACCCAGCCACTCTCATCACTTCCAAGTGAGTCAACTCTTTTAAAATTCTCATCAAGCAGAGCTAAAACTTTTGAGTTATGATTCATCTCTTCATAACCTACAAATTCATTAACTCCAAACTCTTCTAAAAGCTCTTTAAAATCTCCCTGAGTTGCGCTATCTCCACTTCCCTTCCAAGCAGCTTTTGCACGAGTTCTTTGCTCTAGCATTAGCTCCTCAAATCTAGCAAAGTCAAGTCTGATATTTTTACCTTTTAGCATATCTTCTGTCAAATCTAGTGGAAAGCCAAAAGTATCGTAGAGTTTAAAAGCTACATCTCCACTAAAAGTCTCTTTTGTGCTTGCTAACTCATCTTCAAAAAGAGCAATCCCTGACTCTATAGTCTTGAAAAATCTCTCCTCTTCAAGCTCTATCTGCTCTTTTACAACTGCTGCTTTTTGACTTAAGTACTCATACTCACCGCCCATGATACGAACTACAACATCCACAAGCTTGTACATAAAAGCCTCTCTAAAACCTAAGAGATATCCATGTCTTACAGCTCTTCTTAGTATGCGACGAAGTACATATCCACGCCCTTCGTTTGAGAAGTTTATGCCTTGAGCTAGTAAAAAGAGTGCTGTTCTAATATGGTCAGCTATAACTCTGTAAGATGCTCCACTTTTATAAACATACTCTTTATCTATAAGCTTTTCTACCTCTTTGATGATTGGCATAAAAAGAGATGATTCATAGTTGCTTTGAACTCCCTCACAAACAGCAGTCACTCTCTCTAAACCCATACCAGTATCGATGGATGGTTTTGGG
This sequence comes from uncultured Sulfurimonas sp., assembly GCA_964461645.1. Taxonomy (GTDB): domain Bacteria; phylum Campylobacterota; class Campylobacteria; order Campylobacterales; family Sulfurimonadaceae; genus Sulfurimonas. The sequence goes on from CAYWVG010000070.1 coordinate 4,764, forward strand.
AGTTCTGTCATTTTACCATCTGCACTCTTTTCATACTGCATAAAAACAAGGTTCCAAATCTCTAAAAACCTATCGCCATCACCGCCTAGATAATCCTCTTTAGAGTTAAAATTCTCAGCGCCTTGATCGTAAAATATCTCACTACAAGGTCCGCAAGGTCCAGTATCGCCCATCTGCCAAAAGTTATCATCATCGCCTAAGCGTAAGATTCTATCTTTAGATATATGTTTTTGCCAAAGGAGTTCAGCCTCATCATCACTCTCATGCACTGTAACCCAGAGCTTATCTACAGGAAGCTTCAGAACTTCAGTTATAAACTCCCATGCGTAAGCGATAGCCTCTTCTTTAAAATAATTTCCAAAGCTAAAGTTCCCTAGCATCTCAAAAAATGTGTGGTGGCGGCTCGTATGCCCTACATTTTCTAAGTCATTATGTTTTCCACCAGCTCTTAGACATGTTTGGCATGAAGTAGCACGAGGGTTTGCAGGTCGTGGGATTTCGCCTGTGAAGATTGATTTAAAAGGAACCATTCCAGCGTTGTTAAAAAGAAGCGTAGCATCTTCTGGGACCAAAGGCGCAGATGCAACTCTTTCGTGTTTTTTTGATTCAAAAAATCTTAAGTATTCTTCTCTAATATCCATCTGTTATTCTCTTTTATAAAATTGCGCGATTATATCTAAAAATATCATTGTTGGAGTTTAATTATCCCTCTTGCTAAAAGCAGTTTTAAATTTTTTTACAGCTCCACTTAACAATGTTTTACATCTTTTACTATAGATTTAGTTCACTCTTTATCTCGATAGTGGGATACTTTTTTTTAAATATCTCTGCGGCGATTCCATTTCCGTCGTAGAGTTTTTCTCTGTTTTCATTTAAAATTGGTGTAGTCGCAACTCCACAACTAGGACTTTTTGACTTTAAAACTATCATATTGGCATCTGGATATTTTTTTATAAATGAGTATATTTCATCTTCTAAAAGCTGAGTGACATCTTTGTTTGTCTCATCAGTAATTATTCTGTTTCTTCCATCTATCTCTATCACACTTATCCTCTCTCTTGGGGTTCCAAAAATAGGCGCTTCAGGACAAAATGGGATTATCTCATAATCTTTAAAAGCTTCAACTATTTCTGTGCTTTTTTTAGTTGTTCCATCGTAACGACATAGATGCCCAAGCAAACAAGCTGAGATAACTATTTTTTTACGCATTAACATATAATTACGCTTTTTATCTCTGTCATCTCTTCTATAGCAAACCTTGGACCTTCTCGCCCGACTCCACTAAATTTCACACCGCCGTATGGCTGTATATCAAACCTTAAAGTAGGGATATCATTTATCACAACTCCACCAGCTTCAAGCTCATCTATGGCTCTTTTTATAAGATCTAAACTATTGGTAAAGACAGAAAACTGCAAACCAAAAGGCGAACTATTCATGCGAGGCAGGGCATCATCAAAACTCTCAACTCTTATAAGTGAGACAATTGGCGCAAAAACTTCCTCGCATACTATAGCCATATCATCTCTAACATCAGCCATCACACAAGGATGAAAAATTCTTCCCTCGCATTTTACTTCAAGCAAGGGTTTAGCTCCCTCTTTTATAGCACTATCTACCCACGCGTAAGCTCTTTTTGCCGAGTCATCATCTATGAGTGGACCTAAAAAAGTATCATCTTCATAGGGCGAGCCAACTTTTAGCTTGCTTGTCTCTTTTGCCATTTTAGATGCAAACTCATCATAAACTTTAGCATCTACGTAGATTCTTTGAAGTGAGATGCAGACTTGTCCTGAGTTTACAAAAGCGCCATAAGCACAACGCTCTGCAGCTAAATCCAAATCAGCACTTGCATCTATGTAGGTAGCTGCATTTCCGCCAAGTTCAAGTGAGATTTTTTTAATCCCAGCGCTTTTTGTGATTATCTCTCCTACAGGAACTGAACCTGTAAAGCTTATAACACGAGGTATATCACTACCTACAAGTGCAGCCCCAACCTCTGCATCACCGTAAACCACACTTAGTGCATCTTTGATGGCAAACTCACTCTGGATAAAAAGCTTTGCAAACTTAAAAGCTGTAAGTGGTGCTTCTGGAGTTGGTTTTAGTACAACTGCATTCCCAGCAACCAGGGCAGGAGCTAGTTTATGAGCGGCTAAATTTAATGGAAAGTTAAAAGGAGTGATGGCAACCACAACACCAGCTGGCACGCGGTTAAAGTAAGCGATGGTTTTTTTGCCACTACTCATAGCATCTGTGTTTATAGTCTCTCCGTGCATTGTTCGCATAGTCTCAGCACTTAGTCTTAGTGTCTCAACGCATCTATCAACCTCTATGCGAGAGAAGTGTATCGGCTTTGCTACTTCATCAGTTATGGTTTTTGCCATCTCTTCTTTTATAGCTTCAAGCTTGTTTGCAACATCTAAAATCCAGCTGCATCTCTGTGCAAGAGTAGTTTTTCTAGCAACTTTTGCCGCTTCTTTTGCGATAGTTAATGCTTTTTTTGCATCTTCTGCACTACAGATGCTCGACTCTGAGATAACATCTCCACTATATGGGCTTCTTCTTTGTTTGTAAGCTTTACTCTCGCTCTCTTGCGAACCAAAAAATATATTTGCCCTCATTAAAATCCCTTAGAAGTTTTATGAAAAATTATAACATATATACTAGAGAGTTAGGTTGTGTAGCATCTCTATCTCAAGGGGTGTAACAATAATGGCATCATAAACAAAATCAACATCAAGAGAGTTTTTTTTCAAAAAAGTGTTGCCTGTTTTTATAAGTTTTCTTAGTTTACTCGGAGTTATATTTTGTACAGCCAACTCATAATCAAGCCCACTCTTTACCTCTATAAAGTGCAAAACATTCTCTTTTGAAGCTATGATATCTATCTCGCCAAACCTTGAGTAGAAGTTTCTCTCTACAATCATAAAGCCATTCTCATCAAGATATGCACAAGCTCTATCTTCTGCTAAGTTACCTTTGGCTCTACTCAAATGTTTATAACCTCAACTTTTACGCTCTTAAATGCAGCAGTAAGTATAAGCTCGTCACACTCGTCTCCAAAGAGAGCGTTGATTTTAGACTCCGCGTGATGGAAGGTTGTAAAGAGTGTTTTTGGCTGGACTTTGTCTGTAAACTTTACACTTAGTGGCGAAGTCTGCCCATACTTTGATTTTAAGATAACTCTTTCGCTCTTAAAATCATCTGCATCTCCCTCATTTACAAGCAACACATCCTCGCTATATCTCTTGTTAAGCGATTCACTTCTTTTTGTTTGTGAAGCGTTGTTATAGTGAGCTAGTGCTCTTCCTGTTGTAAGATGATAGCCTCTTAAAGTTTTGCTAACTATCTCCTCTACCATCCCACGAAGTTTGTACTGATGGTAACAAAATCGCCCTAGTCCATTATCAGTTCTAAAGTCTAGCTGATGGAGTATAGGAGTATCTTCTGTGTGAACTGGCCACTGAAGTCCTCTCTTTCTATGTCTCTCTAAGCGTGTATAGTCAGCTCCGCTAAATCTTCTATATGCGACTTCACGAACCTCATCCCAAACATCTTTTGAGCTCTTGTAGTTAGCACTTCCGCCCATTTTATTATCTAGCATCTGTAAAACTTTCCAGTCATCTGGCAAGTCGCTCTTTACAAGAGGTTGAGAGAGATGGAGTCTTCTCATAGCGTTTATATATACGCCTGTTTTTTCATAAGCTGATTTTACGCCTATAACAATGTCCGCTCTTTGCGCTATCTCTGTCATAAAAAGTTCTTGAACTGCTATGAGTTCTAAATTATCTAAGGCTCTCTCTATCTTGTTAATATTTGGATGTATATGAGTTATATCTTCGCCCATATTTAGCA
>CAYWVG010000071.1:0-8377 GCA_964461645.1 uncultured Sulfurimonas sp.
TTCGAATCTCTGAGGGTCCACCACTTCATTTACAAACCCCTATTATAAGCATTTGTAAGACATATTCAATCTTTATTTTCAAAAAAATATATAAAATTGTCATTGATTAGACTCAGATTTCTATACATTTTCCTTCGTAGCTTATTTTTGATAGACTTATAAAAATCAATCAAGGATAACCTTTATGTACAAACTAAACTATTTTGTTCCTACTTCTGCTAAAGAAGCGACTAAACAAGCTCTCTTTGATATTGGCGTCGGAATGTTTGATAACTATGAATGTTGTTCATGGGAAACATTAGGTCAGGGGCAGTTTAAACCTGTTGCTGATGCTAATCCAAATATAGGTGAGCTAAATAAACTTGAAATTGTTGATGAATATAGAGTGGAGTTGATTTGTAAAGATGAACTCATAGAAAAAGCTGTAAAGACATTAAAAAAAGCACACCCTTATGAAGAGGTAGCTTATGAAATCTTTAAGATGGAGGAGTTTTAGCAATCTTTATACTTCCTCACTAGCTAGTCCTAGCTTAGTTTTAAACTTTACTAAAGTGCCATTCTTGCTTTTATAGATGTAGCAAAATCAATAAATTTCCTTAAATATTTTACAATACTGTCAAATAGAATCTGAAATAGAGCTAGGGATTGATGATATACTACAAAATAAAATTACCTCAAGGAAAACTACCACGATGGATCTACTCTTTAGTTTAAAAAAACTTATCTCTTTTTGTATCAAGCCTTATGGCTTGGTGTTGATTATTTTAATGCTTGGTTTATACTTTGTATTTGCAAAAAAAGAAAAACTTAGTAAATCTTTACTCTCTTTGGGTCTTTTTTTACTTTTCTTATTTGCCTACTCACCATTTTCTAATCTTCTAGTTAGTAGTTTAGAAGATAGATATGTGAAGTATGACTATGCCCATGATGGCATAAAATATATTCATGTTTTAGGCAGTGGTCATGTTAGTGATGAGACGCAACCCCTCTCTTCTTTAATAAGTGATAGTGGGGTAAAAAGAGTTCTTGAAGGTATATTGATCCATAAAAACATAAAAAATTCAAAGCTTATTTTCACAGGTTATGGCGGGAAAAACGAGATTTCAAACGCATCCATAAATGCAAAACTTGCCATCTCACTTGGTGTAAAAGAAGAAGATATCATTATGGATGAGACGGCAAAAGACACAAATGAAGAGGCAGAATTTGCAAAAAATCTAACAAAAGGCGAAGAGTTTGTACTTGTTACAAGTGCAACTCATATGTATAGGGCTTTAGGCTTATTTGCAAAAGTTGGACTTCATCCAAAACCTGCACCTACTGACTTTCACAGAGAAGAAATTATCACTTTTTTCGAACTCCCTAGTGCATCATCACTTCAAAACTCTCAGATGGCAATGCATGAGTACATAGGTATTCTATGGAGTAAACTAAGATAAATTTTCTAGTTTTTGCTCGTACTCTTCGTTGATCTTGTCTAGTTTTGTTTGTTCTACTTCTAGTTTTTCAAACATCTCTTCAACAAGAGATTCCTCATCTGAGATGAGTTTTGAGAGTTCTGCTATCTTTGAGTTATCAGCCATTTGTGAAGCTTCTGCTAGCTTTTTATGCAGAAGTTCTTGTTTGTCTTCTACTTGTATGATTTTTTTCTCTAATTTTTCAACTTCTTTTTTTAGCAGAGTTGTTTGTGCATTTCTCTCTCTTATAAGTTGTGCTTTTAGTTTTTTAGTCTCTTTATAGTTGGTCTTTGGGGCAGTTTTTTTCTTCACTTCGCCCTCTTCTTCTTCCCAGCCAATCTTCTCTAAAAAGTCATCATATCCACCATCAAAATACTCAGCTCCACCTTTTGCAAAGATGATAAGTCTATCACACACTCTTCGTAAAAGCTCCTCCGAGTGAGTTACTATGATGGATGAACCTTTAAAATTTTGCACAGCTTTTGTGAGTGCTTCGATACTTTGCATATCGAGGTGGTTTGTAGGCTCATCTAGTAGGAGGATATTTATCTCAGATGCCAGTATCTGACCCAGCATCACGCGACTCTTTTCTCCACCTGAGAGTAGTGAAATCTTTTTCTTCGCATCATCATTACTAAACATCATGCCACCACAGATTGCCCTAACAGTGGACTCACCAAGTTTGGGATTTTTTCTGTAAATCTCATCCATCACTGTCTCGTTTGGATCTAGATGCGAGATATTTGTTTGACCAAAGTGAGCCAAAGATGCTGATGGATGAAGACTAACCTCACCAGCAAGCTGTTTTAGCTCTCCTGCTATGGTGTTTAGTAGAGTTGATTTTCCTTTTCCATTTTTTCCTATGATGCCAAGACACTCACCTTTTTCTAGTGTAAATGAGATATCACGAAAGAGGATATTATCCTCTGTATAACCAAACTTTAGACCCTTTACCTCAAGTAACACTTTTGCCGGAGTCTCTTTAAAGTTGAAGTTAAACGTTAAGGATTTGTCAAAGTTTAAATCCTCTAACATCTCCATCTTCTCGAGCTGTTTTACTTTTGACTGAGCTTGAGCAGCAGTTGATGCACGAGCTTTGTTCTTAGCTATAAACTCTTCTAGCTCTTTTACTTTTTTATCTTGTGAGATTTTTTGCTTTGCATGAAGCTCTTCATTTGCACGAAGCTGCTCGTAAAACTTGTGAGTGTCACCCTCTATAACATTTAGAGTTCTTCGTATAATGCCCATAGTGTGAGTCGTTACGCTATCCATAAAGTCTCTATCGTGAGTGATAAGAATAAGCTCTCCATCAAAGTTTGATAAAAAGGTCTTTAGCCATCTAAGGGAGACAATGTCAAGGTAGTTAGTAGGCTCATCTAAAAGCAGCAAGTTTGGCTCTGTAACTAAAAGCTTTGCAAGATTTATACGAATCTGATAACCACCAGAAAAAGAGAGAGGATTTGCATCTAGGTCTTCTTCTGAGAACCCCAAACCAAACAAAATCTTCTCAACTCTATATACATCATACTGCATCTCTTCACTAAGAGCGAGCGCTGCTTCTTCTCGTAAAGTCGGCTCACTAAATGTAAGATGCTGCTTTAGAGTTCCAATTTTGTAGCCTTTTGGGATGACAACCTCTCCGCTATCATAACCCTCTTCACCCAGTATCATTTTAAAAAGTGTTGATTTTCCACTTCCATTTCGCCCTACTAATCCTACTCTTTGTGATGCATTTAGCTTAAAGTTTAGGTTTGTAAAAAGCTCTCTTGGGCCATAATTTTTACATATATTTATAAGTTGTATCATTATTCTTCTTTGTTATTTTCCATAGTGTCTAAATAAGTAATCTGTGATGATTTGCTCATCTTGCTGTGTGATGGGAGCTTTATATACATCTCTCATCTTTACTACCGATGCCCTCCAAAACGCTTTTGATTGTTTACCCTGATTTAGGATATAACCATGAGAGTGACACCACTGACAATTCCTCTGAATGGCTTTAAAATCTTCATCTTGTGCCATAGGAAATGTTACGCTCGGAAGTTTAACATCTTTTTCATAATCTCCCTGCAGAATTGATGCTAAAAATAGTAATATCAATATTGTTTTTTTCATCTTATACTACCTCCAACGAGATGCTATCGATGCCGTTATACTTATAACCGCTTCTGTTCCACTTTATCTCACTAGGTTTTGGTTGCTCTTGCCCTAAATTATTAATGGCTTTTGCCATGATGGTTAAAACTCCCCTGCTCTTAGCTCTAAAAGCAAATCTAAACTCTCTAAAAGCGTAAGGTGAGAGTTCACTTCCAAGCTCTGCACTCTTCCAGCTCTCTCCATCATCAACAGATATAAGAACCTCTTTGATGCCATGACCACTATCAAAAGCCACGCCTTTTGCTATAACATTTGCATCTACTTTTATGCTCGAGCCATTTTTAGGATAAGCTATAACGGACTTGATGTTCATTGTGGTGATGGGCTTTGTTTTTTTAGCCAAATTATCTGGAGTCTCGCACTCGCACTCATTATCAGCTATGCGGTAAGCCTTATCCATATAAAAAAGCTCTTGATACTCTTTTGTTACACTTATATTGCTTAGCATCTTTACCCAGCTATCTGAGTACATTCCTGGCACGATGAGGCGGATAGGATAGCCATTTAAAAACGGCAACTCCTCACCATTCATCTCATAAGCAATGATGACATCATCGTTTATCTCGCTGATGGCTAACTCTCTTTTAAAGTTTTCAGTTTTATGAAATGCAGCTTTATCGTCGCCATTTAAGCCTATCCAGCGTGCATCTTTGTCAAGTCCAGCTCGCTTTAAAACATCCATAAGCCTCACGCCCTTAAACTTTGCACAACCCATAGCACCATTTCCCCACTGTATCCCGCTTGTAGTAGGGACAAAAGCTGAACGAGAGTTACCACCACACTGCAAAACTGCTGTGACTTCAACTGCTTTAAACTCACTCTTTAGTTCTTGGATTGAGAGATAGGTATGGTTTTTTACAGCTCCGTGGATGGATAGTCTATACTGATCTATAAACTTATGAGTAGGTATGCGAGGCATGTGCCATCTTACAAAAAAGGCATCATTTGGAGTGATGGCACTTCCAAAAAATTCCATCGGAGTCTCCAAAAGAGGAGGTCTGTCTGAGTAAGTGATAAGCGGTCGCTTTTGTGGAAATGCAATATCTATGACTCTTTGATTATCAAGTGGTTCACGAGTTAAGCCAAATGCGTTTGAGCCCAAAACAACTGCACAAGCACCGAGTGAGAGGCGAAAAAAATCTCTTCTTTGCATCGATATTCCTTTTATAACTTTTTGTTATTTTATCACGAAAATTATCTTAAAAAAAGCAGATTTGTCAATTTTTACTAGATAAGGCTAAGTTCTACTTTTTGTGATTTAAAATCAACTGAGACTACTCTTATGTTTGATAGATGCTGATTTATAGATAAGACCTCAAAAGGGTGTTTTATCCGCTTCTCACTCATTTTTGAGATGTGAATCATCCCATCATTTTTTAGCCCAATATCAACAAATGCACCAAAATCTGTGATGTTTCGAACGATGCCAGAGATAAGGCTTCCCTCTTTAAGCATCTCTATGTTTGTTAAACCCTTTTTAAAAACGATGCCAGGCAGCTCTTCTCTTGGGTCAAAACCTGGCTTTATCAGCTCTTTAATGATGTCGCTAAGTGTCTCAAAACCCACACCTAACTCTTGTGCTTTTGTGCGAATATCTAAGTTTTTTAACTCATCTAAATCTAGCTTTTTAGCCACATCATAGCTCTCAGGATGGATACCAGAGTTATCAAAGATATTTTTAGCATTTTTGATTCTGATAAATCCAGCAGCCTGTTCATAAGCTTTTTTGCCTAAACCTTTTACTTTTAAAAGCTCACTCTTTGTCTTAAACGAACCATTTTCTTGGCGATACTCTATAATATTTTGAGCCACTTTAGTGCCGATGCCAGCAATGCGCGAGAGTAGAGATGCAGATGCTGAGTTTACATCAACCCCAACACGGTTTACTAAGTCGCCAGTAACATCATCTAGCCTTTTTGCAAGAAGTTTTTGATCAACATCGTGTTGATACTCTCCTATGCCCAGAGACTTTGCGTCTATCTTTACAAGCGCAGCCATTGGGTCACGAAGTCTATCGGCTATAGAGATTGCACCTCTTATGGTAACGTCCAGTTTTGGGTACTCTTCCCCTGCTATTTTTGAAGCTGAATAAACAGATGCGCCAGCTTCAGAGACTACAGTGTAGGCCAAAGAGAGTTTTTCTTCTTCTATAAGCTTTGCAAAAAACTCTTGAGTCTCACGTGAACCTGTTCCATTTCCTATAGCTACACTTGTGATGCCATACTTTTTAACCAGAGCCAAAACTACTTTTTTAGAACTCTCATAGTCATTTTTTGGTTGTGTTGGATAGATAACCGCCCAGTCAAGAAAGTTAGAACTCTCATCTATTACTGCTAACTTACATCCGCTTACATAAGCTGGATCTACTCCTAGTATGACCCTTGGTGTGATTGGTGGAGTCATAAGCAGTTGGGCAAGATTTTTTCCAAAAACACCTATGGATGAAGCATCAGCTTTTTCTTTTATGATGCCATGAACTTCTCTCTCAAGCGATGGAAGCAGAAGCCTTTTTAACCCATCTTGATAAGCTTCAAAAAGAGTCTCACCTGAACTTGAAGCGTGTGATGGAATCTTGTAGCGTCTTATGTTTTGCTCTAGTCTCTCTATATCAGTTACTATCTTTACACTCAGCTCTTTTTCTCTTACCGCTCGCATAATGGCAAGATAGCGGTATGATGGGATGTAAGCTATCTTCTCACTTTTATCAGCTAAGTTTTTAAAGACCCCATCTTCTTTAAAGCTCTTTGTTTTTTTAGTCTCAAGAGTTGCAAACTTTAGCATAGTATCACGCAAGACACTTCTCTCTCTTGGCGACTCAGCATATCTTTGAGCTAAGATATCTTTCGCTCCAGCTATGGCTTCATCAACGCTTTTAACATCCTGCTTTACAAACTTTTTAGCCTCATCTCTAAACTCTGATGAACTTAGTTTTGCACTTTGCAAAGTGTTTGCAAGTGGAGTTAAACCCTTTTTTATAGCCTCAGATGCACGGGTGTTTTTAGACTCTTTAAAAGGTCTATAAATATCTTCTAGAACTCTTAGGCTATCAGCCTCTTCTATGCTTTTTCTTATTGTCTCACTAAGAGTTGCTCGCTCTTCGATGAGCCTTAAAACCTCAGCTTTACGTTCAAGTAGATTTTTAGCGCCAATATAGGCTAACTCAAACTCACGAAGCTCTTCATCATTCGCTCCACCACTCAACTCTTTACGGTAACGGGCTATAAAAGGGATGGTAGACCCATCATCTAGTAGTTTTAGTATGTTTTGTATATGTTCTTTTTTTAATGAGGTTTTTTGGCTTAGTAAATCTATAAGGTTTTGCATCTGTGTCTTTCTTTTTTTGTAATTATACTCTGATTTTAAAGCCATGGAGTGCGAAGCGCATCTAACTAATTCCCAAGCTTTGCGTTGGAACTCATATATATCTGAGTTGAAGTATTTATATAAACTCCCACGCAGAGCAAGAGAAAAGCACCACCTCTAAAAACCCTGCAAACTTTACAGTAACACATCTCTTTTGGAAGCGAGGTTTTAACCTTGTAGAAAGGGTTTTACACCCTATGCGCTCTTTTGAAATCCTCTAAAGAGTTTTTTAATTCTAAGCACTCCAAACTTCAAACCACTATAGCGCATGATTTTAGCTAGAAGTTTCCACTCTTTTTTGTCATAGCAAGGTTTTGGGCACTTTCTACAACTTGGTTTTTCATCGTGTGGGCACTCTTGTAGTTTTACATATGAGTAATATAGAGTCTCTTCGCATCTATCGCAAAGGGAGAAGTGTATGGACTCTTCTAAGTCTTTTTCTTTGTAACAAAGAGCTATAGCATCTGCCTTTTTATCAGCTTTTTTGTGCTCATGGTCACAGTAACATTGGATGAATTTTAAGACAGTCTGGCTGTCGTAGATAAATTTCTCTTCAGTCATCTCTTATGCTTTATTTTTATTTGTTCGCTTCAAGTGTATCTAAAATAAAAAATAAAGCACTTGATGTATGCCAATACTCTCTTTTCTTTAAGCTCCAATAAACCTAGTCATATCTTTTAGTAATATCTATGCCTTTTTCTTTTAGAGCATATCCTATCTCTACAACTCTATTTTTCCACTTCTCAGACTCCAAAAACCCTTCATAAGCATCAAGCTCTTTGTTTGCAACTCTCGCTGCAATAGTCTCTATGTTTAAATATACCATCTGCAATTCTGATTCTAACTCTTCAAATGTGTCATTCATCTATCTGTCCTCTATTATTTTATCGATTTTATTTTTTCTAACATCCATTTCCACTCACCAAAGCCACTATTAGCATTTATATGCCCAGCACCTTCTAAAATTTGCATCTCTATACCTAGCTTATCTCTAAGTTTTTTTGCTTCTTCTATATTCATATATGGATCATTATCAGAACATACTAAGAGAGCTTCTTTTGCATGTAGGTTTATCGGAACGTCTACTGGAAAAAAGTTTTTTAGCTCATATATACTTGTCTCAAGACTAGGAGGTGCAACTAAAAATAGGTACTCCACATCTTCTATGAGTCCGCTATTGCACATATGAAACCATAATATAGTTGAAAGTGAGTGGCAGATAACAACATTAGCTCGAAACTCTCGAAGCTCTTTTAGTGTCTCTTTTACCCAAACATCTTTATCTGGTGACTCAAAGTCTGTTAACTTTAAAAAACTAACACAACCATAATCTCTAGCAATCTCAGCTGCTAAATAGCTCTGCCAATGAGGTGAATCACTTCCTCCCCATCCATGAAGTA
>CAYWVG010000072.1:0-8346 GCA_964461645.1 uncultured Sulfurimonas sp.
TACGTCGTCCTAGACATATCAAACGTCCGTGGGTACCACTTACAGATGAAGCGTACGAGATAAACTTAAAGAGCTAATAAAACTAAAGGGAATATTTTCCCTTTAGCTATTAAAAAAACTCTCAGCAATCCACATTCTAAAATATAAACCTAAAGTACTCGTAAAACCAACTTCACTAAAGATTAGATTTTTATCTTTGTCATATATAAATGTAGTTGGATAAGCTGCAATCTTAAACTCTTTTGCAAAAAAACCACTCTCATCATTATAGACTTTAAAATCAAAACTATTTTTGCTCATATACTCTTTTATCTTTTTATCATCTCCAGAGTTTACTGCAATACTGAGAACTTCATACTTATGCGATATGCTTTGTATATTTGATGCTTCTATTTTACAAGTAGGACACCAAGTTGCCCAAAAATGGATTAAGATAGGTTTATCTTTTGGGTGTGTATAGTTTGTTTTATCTAAGAGAGTTACATTCATCTCTTGGAGCTTTTGCTTATTTAAGTCCATACTGTTGTAAAAACTAATAACATTTGCCGCTACAGTCATAATGATTATAAAAAGAACTATCTCTTTTAGATATTTCTTCAACTTTTGATTGATATTTGTAAATTTAGTCATGATTTAGTCACTTTAACACTTATTTAATTCTTAGTTGCTAATATACATTAATAACAAAAACACAAGGATAAAAAAATGAAGAAAATATATGCAATTTTAATGATAGCTTTATTTTTTGCTGGATGTGCTACAGATAAAGAGCCACATGTGAAGTCTAGCATGTTTCAATCAGTATCACCACAAGAAGCTACTCTTACTCAAACAGGTAAGAACAAAGAGTTTTGTGTAAGATGCGGGATGAACTTAGTAAAGTACTATAAAACAAGTCACGCAGCGGAGGATAAAAAACATAACTACCAATACTGCTCAATTCACTGTTTAGAAGAGCATTTAGGTGAGGGTATTACACTTAAAAACCCAAGGGTTGTTGATGTAGACTCACTAAAACTTATCCCTGTTGGTGATGCTTTTTATGTAGTTGGTAGTAAAGTAAGGGGAACAATGACTAGAGTTAGTAAGTATGCTTTTAAGGCTGAATCTATGGCTAAAGAGTTTCAAGCTAAAAATGGTGGGAAGATTATGCGATTTAATGAGGCACTTGAAGTTGCAAAAGAAGACTTCAAGCGTTAAACTTAGGTAGTTGCCAGCCTCTTTTGTAAGCAATAAGCCTTAAAACTATAGAAAATATTGCTACACTTGAGATACTTAGAGCATTCAGTGCATCAAGTGCTTCTAATAATGCTAGAAGCAGGGCAACTATAACAGCAATAGAGCCGTAAAAATCACTTATAAGAACAGTTGGCACTTGATTTATCATAATATCTCTAGTTACTCCTCCGCCCATTGCAGTGATGAAGCTTAAGATCATAATCCCAAAAAAATTATATTCGGCATTTATGGCTAAGATAGCGCCTGTGATGCTAAAAGCGACCAATCCAATAGTGTCACTTACAACAAATATCCATTTTTGCTCTAGTGATGGTTTGGTATAAAGCTTAAAAACAAAAGCTACAAAAAGGCTCAAAAAAAGTGTGATGGCTGGATACAAAGAGCTAAAAGCAAAAGGAGTTGAGCAGAGAATAGCATCTCTTATGATTCCACCTCCTAGAGCAGTTAGCGCAGATGCTATAAGTATACCTAAGATGTCAAGTCTGTTTTTTATGGCTACAAGAAAGCCACTTATGCTAAAAGCTATGATACCGATGATATCAGCAAAGATAAAAAATTCTGGCATCTACTTAGTTTTGGTACTCATTTTTAAAGCTTACATATCTTGAAGCAGATGCATAAAGTTCTTTTACTTCCTCATCACTAAGCTCTCTTACAACTTTTGCAGGACTTCCCATGATGAGTGAACGAGGAGGAAAAACTTTGTTTTTTGTTACAAGTGCATCAGCTCCTACAATACTCTCCTTACCAATAACTGCTCCATCTAAAATAGTAGCTCCCATACCTATAAGACAAGCGTCTTCTACGGTGCAGCCATGAAGCATAACACGATGACCTATAGTTACATCATCGCCAATGATGGTAGGATGACCATCGCTTTTGTCTGCTTTTTTGTAGTGAGTGACGTGAATCATACTCAAATCTTGAACGCTAACTCTATCGCCAATTTTAATGTAATGTACATCTCCTCTGATGATGGTCCCAAACCAGATGGAGCAATCCTCTCCAAAAGTCACATCTCCTATAACATCAGCTGAGGGAGCTATCCAAGTGTTTTTGCCAATAGCTGGCTCTTTTTCTCTAAATTTATAAGTCATTTAAATCTCCGAAAATAGTTTTGACATGATTTGAGAGACACTTCTTTGTGTCTCTTTTTTACTAGCTTTTGAGATCTTGTTTACAAACTCTTCTAGCAATTTATGGTTGTTTATAATCTTCTCATCTTCTGATGCTCTAACTACTTTTTTGTATGAACCATCACTTTGAAGTTCATGTGCTAAAACATTATCTGAACATTGAAGTTTTAGTATCTGTATGATTTTGCTCTTTGACTCTTCATCTTTGATGGCAGTTAAAAGCTCTATCCTTCTCATTAGGTTTCTAGGCATCCAGTCAGCTGAAGAGATATAGACTTGTGTTGCATCGTTTTTAAAGTAAAAAACTCTAGGATGCTCCAAATACTTGCCTATTATGGAGATAACTCTTATATTGTCGCTCACACCTTCAATACCAGGCTTCAAACAGCATATGCCACGAACGATAAGATCTATCTTTACTCCTGCTTGTGAGGCTTTATATAGAGCACTTATGACATCATCATCAACTAAAGAGTTTAACTTTACGATGATTTGACCATCTTTTTTTCTTCTAGCTTCATTGTTTATCAGAGATAAGATTTTTGGTTTAACCTGTGCTGGAGACATATAAAGCTCGTCAAGTTTACCTTTTTTACTAAAACCAGTTAGAAAGTGAAAAAACTTAGTTAAGTCATTTGTTATAACATCTTTTGATGTTAGATAGCTCATATCTGTGTAGATTTTTGCAGTAGCTGGGTTATAGTTTCCTGTCCCTATGTGGGCATATTGCTTTAATTTTCCATTTTTTCGTCTTGTAACAAGAGCTGCTTTTGCATGAACTTTGAAGCCTTTGATGCCATAAATAACATGTGCTCCAGCTTTTTCAAGTGCCTTCGCCCAGATAAGGTTGTTCTCCTCATCAAATCTTGCCTTTAGCTCAACCATAACAGTTACCTGTTTTCCACTCTCAGATGCTGCCATCAGAGCTTGAACAATAGGTGAATTGGTGCCTGAACGGTAAAGTGTCATCTTTATAGATACAGTGTCAGGGTCTTTTGCAGCACTTTGGATAAGCTTTATAACTGGCTCAAAACTAACATAAGGATGATACATCAAAACATCTTGCTTTTCTAAAGCAGTAAAAATATCTTCATTATGATCAAAAGGAGGTAGAGTTTTTGGCTTAAAAGGAGGATGTAAAAGGTGTGCAAAGTTCTTGTTTGAGACGATTTGCCAAAAGCTAGAGAGGTTTAAAAATGTGTGAAACCTATATATATCATCTTTGTAAACATTTGCGTGACGGTTGAAAAAATTTACAAGATCTTCATCTGAATCGCTTCCAACTTCAAGCCTTACCATCTCTCCTTTTCTACGAAGCTTTAAACCCTCTTCTAAGATCTCCATAAAGTCATCAGCTTCCTCTTCTTCTATCTCCATATCGGCATTTCTAGTAACTCTAAAAGATGCGTATTTTATAAGTTTATAGCCTGGAAATAGGTCTTGAATATGCTGTACTACTAGAGATTCTATAGGTACATAAATGCCGTTACTAAGTTCTACGAATCTGTTTATAACTCTAGGAACTCTGATGATACCAGTCCTCTCAATAGTTTCATCTTCCATGTCTGATAGTTTTACAATTAGTCCAAAACTTAGGTTGTTTAAATGAGGAAAAGGATGTGTTGCATCTACTGCAATCGGGATGATAACAGGGTATATGTTTTCATAAAAATGCTTCTTAAGTGAACTTCTTTGAGTTTGGGTTACCTCTTCATAAGATTTTATAAAAATGCCCTCAGGCTCTAGCTTTTTCAGTATTGAGCTTAAACAGTGTTCTGCTACTTGTTGTTCTTGGTGTAAGTAGTTTCTTATCTCCAGAAGCTGTTGCATAGGTGTTAGTCTATCAGCTCCGGAGACTATGATACCAGCTGCAAATAGTTTTTTTAGTCCTGCAATCCTAATCATATAAAATTCATCTAAATTTGTTCCATAGATGGCTAGAAATTTCAGTCTCTCTAAGAGTGGAAGTGACTCATCTTGAGCTTGTTTCATTACTCTAGTATTGAACTGTAACCATGAGAGTTCGCGATTGTTATAAAGGTCTGGGTTTTTGAGATTTATCATATGTTTTTGCCCCAAAATTATTTTTCACATTATATCGAAATGTTATTACTATTTTATAACTCCACTACCTTTATAGTTTGCCGAGTGATAGATGATAGTGTTGTTTTTTCTAGCATAGTATCTCATTAAAAGATTTTGAATAGTTGGTTCTATACTTGGTGCAAACCAAGCGTTATTGCTGATGGCAATCATGAAATTAACTTCACCATCATAAAGCTCACTGCAAGTTGCTTCGTAGCAGATAGCATTTCTAAATTTAACGCCTTTTATATTAAAGTCAGTAGGCCCTTTTGCCGTTTTAAAATCTGCTCCTCCAGCAAAAAACACATCATTTATATAGTCTTGCGCAAACTTTGGAAGCGGAATATATTCTCCAAAAGGAACTAAAACAAGTTTTTTAGCTACCTCATATTTGCTATCTTCAAACAAATATGTGACATTATAGTTATGCCCACCCTCTGTGTATAGTGTACCCACAACTATGCTAATGTGCTTGGAATACCCCAAGAGTTTCTCTATTAGTAGCTGATTGTTGTTCATATAAAGTGGAAACACAGACTCAGGAAAGACGACTATATCATGACCTGCATCTATAGCATCTTCAATCTCTTTAAAGACCAGCTCTATAGTAGAACGTAGGCTTTCTCTTTTCCACTTTTTATCTTGCTTGATATCTGTACTAACGAGTTTGATGCTAAGTTCAGGGGCTTTTAACTCAGGAGTGCTAAAGTTTAGAGCAGGTATGAGCAGGAGTAAAGGTGTGTATTTGTATGGTTTTTGTAGATATTTAGGCAGACTAAGAGCTAGCAAAACTAAGATAAGTTGATATTTGTAAATGCCGATGAAACTCTCAACAAATATAAGCTCGATTTGCATCCAGTTCCAATTAAACGGTTCAAAAAAGCTAAGTCCAAATAGTAGAAAAGCTCTTATGTAAACTTCTTTACTAAGTGCTAATAGACCAAAAAACAGTAGATAGATGATGGCAAAACCAAGACTTACAAAAGGGGTTAGATAGCCAACTCCATTGTACTCAAAACTATAACCTATCCAGTAAAACCAAAGTAGTCCTATAAAAAATCCTGCGACTAAAACAGCTCTTTTTGGGATGTATAAAAAAAGTGTAATAGCTAAAAGCCCAAAGATGGTGTTAGGGAGTTTAAACGTAAATCCCCAGTGCTCAAAGTAGATAAAAGCACTAAAAAAAAGTGCTGTTACTAAGCCAGTAAGAGCATCAAAAATTAAAGAGTGGTTTTTTTTAAAAGTTTTTATTTTTTCAATCATGCGAAATTATAGAGAGTTAATAGTAAAGAGAGTGTTAAAAAAGGCATTAAAAAAATCAACTCTATGTGGTGATGGTTTATAACTGTAGTTATTTAGTGGGTATGCTATATAATAGACCGCATGAAAATATCACATGTTCACAAAAAAATTATAAAAGATGAGAGGTAAATTATATATGCAAAACCAACTATATAGTAGAATCATCACAACTCCCCTAGGCAATATGATTGCTATAGCGTACGAAAATGCAATTATTTCTTTTGATTTTATCCCAGATGGTAAAGTTGATCAATCCATAAATGAATCATCTCCTCTTTTACTTAGGCTTGAAAAAGAAGTTCTTGAGTATTTTAGAGGAGAGAGAAAAGAGTTTACGATACCTCTGTATCCAAGTGGAACAACATTTCAAAAAGGGGTTTGGAATACGCTTTTGGGCATACCTTATGGCACAACAGTCTCGTATAAAACAGAAGCAAAAATATTTGGAAACCCAAAAGCCATCAGAGCAGTTGCAAATGCAAATGGAAAAAACCCTATATCTATTTTGATCCCATGTCATAGAGTCAATGCATCAGATGGCAGTTTGGGTGGGTATAGCGGAGGATTAGACAAAAAAAAGTTTTTACTTTTTCTTGAGAAAGCAAACCATTAAGAACTTTTCTGATTTAGTTAAGGTATTTTTACTTGATGGATATGGATGAATCTTTAACGTTCAGATGTAGATTGAACTATTGAAATGGGTGATTTGAAAAATTAAAAAAGCTAATAATAAATGATGGTGCTCACAACTGGACTCGAACCAGTGACTTTTACCTTGTCGAGGTAACACTCTACCAACTGAGTTATGCGAGCAAATTAAGAGTGACATTGTAGCTAAGAATCCTTAAAGTAATTTTTCTTGATTTAGGGCAAATATTTATATTTATTTTATGTTTATAGAGTGTATAATTTCAACTATAAAAAAAGTACCCAAAAGGTAAGTTATGCACTTAAAAGAGTTAGAAGAATTAGGATTACAAAATATTGGTAAGGTCCATCACAACTTAAGTTATGATGAACTGATACAACATGAACTTGATAATGGCGAGTGTGCTCAGACAAAGACGGGTGCAACAGCAGTTGATACAGGTATTTTTACAGGACGTAGCCCAAAAGATAAGTATTTTGTAGATCGCGATCCATCAAACAAATATATAGCTTGGGGAGATGTAAACAAAAAAGTTTCTTCTGAAATTTTTGAAGAACTTCTTGAAATTGCAAAAAAGCAACTCTCTGGCAAAGATATATATGTCACAGATGCCTTTTGTGGCTCATCTGCTGCATCAAAGAGATCAGTTCGTTTTGTCTCTGAGATAGCATGGCAATCACACTTTGTAAAAAATATGTTCATTCGTCCAACTAGCTCAGAACTAGAAGTCTTCAAAACTGAATTTACAGTGCTAAATGCTTGTAAAGCGGTAAATGAAAAGTGGCAGGAGCATGGCCTAAACTCAGAAGTCTTTGTACTTTTTGATGTTGAGAACAACATAGCTATTATCGGCGGTACTTGGTATGGTGGTGAGATGAAAAAAGGGATTTTTTCAATGATGAACTACTGGCTGCCGCTAGAGGGTAAACTTCCAATGCACTGCTCTGCAAACGTTGGAGAAGATGGTGATACAGCACTTTTCTTTGGACTTAGCGGAACAGGTAAAACTACACTAAGTACAGACCCAAAAAGAGCACTTATCGGAGACGATGAGCATGGTTGGGATAACCACGGAGTCTTTAACTTTGAAGGTGGATGTTATGCTAAGGTTATAAACCTTGATGCTAAGAGTGAGCCTGAAATATACAACGCTATTAAAACTAACGCTCTTTTAGAAAATGTTGTTATGTATGGCGAGGGTGAAGTTGACTATGAAGATAACTCAAAAACTGAAAATACTCGCGTCTCTTACCCGATAGAACATATCCAAAACCATAAAGAAGACTTGATGGCTGGGCATCCACAAAACATAATCTTCTTAACTGCTGATGCTTTTGGCATACTTCCTCCAGTTTCAAAACTCACTAAAGAACAAGCAATGTACTACTTTTTAAGTGGATATACTGCAAAAGTAGCAGGGACAGAAAGAGGTATAACTGAACCAGTCGCAACTTTCTCAGCTTGTTTCGGTGAGGCTTTCTTGCCACTTCATCCAACTGTATATGCTAATCTTTTGGGAGAAAAAATAGATAAGCATAATGTTAATGTGTATCTCGTAAATACTGGCTGGACTGGTGGTGGTTATGGAGTTGGAAAGAGAATGAGTATTAAAAACACTCGTGCTTGTATCAACGCTATACTTGATGGAACTATACAAGATAGTGAATTTGACACTATTGAAGTTTTTGGACTTCAAGTTCCAAAAACTCTAGGAGAGATAGATCCTAATATTTTAAATCCTCGTAATGCATGGAGCGATAAAAAGTTGTTTGATACTACAAGGGATAAATTAGCGGGGATGTTTATAGAGAACTACACTAAGTACCAAACGGGTGAGCATACTGACTTTGCACCTTATGGTCCAAAGTTAAAGAATTGAGTTTCTAAAGAAACTCAATTCTTTCGTTTTCTAAAGAAACTCAATTCTTTCGTTTT
>CAYWVG010000073.1:0-8275 GCA_964461645.1 uncultured Sulfurimonas sp.
CTATCTTTATAGTCAAGTCTCTATTTTTAGAAATCTCACACATTACTTCTTCTAGCTTATTGATATGATTTGTTATCCCATTTTTTATCAAAAGATATACAATCATCATAAAGACTATAAGTATAACAATCGCAGATAATACAACACTTGTGATTACTGATTTAACGTTTTCTTGAGCATCATCTTTTATCTTTTTTACCTTAGGAACTATTGCATCTTCTAAATCTACCTTATAAGCTCCAGTTCCAATTACCCAGCCCCACGGTTTAAATAACTCCACAAAAGATACTTTTTCTTCTGGCACTTTTGAATTTGGTTTTGGCCAAACATAGTTTACAAAACCACTTCCATCTCTCTTTGCAACTTTTGCAAATTCACTAAATAATTTCACTCCATTGGCATCACTAAGCTCTGAGAGGTCTTTGCCATTTAAACTTGGATCCATTGGATGGTCAATTATTACAGCATCAAGGTCGTTTATCCAAAAATATCCATCTTCAGCATATCTCATCTGCGAGATAATTTGGAGTGCATCTTTTTTTATAAGTTCTATCCTATCTGATGTGTACTCTCCTGTACCTATAACCCAATTAAATGGCTTGAAAAGTTTTACAAAAGATACTTTTTCTTCTGGCACTTTTGAATTTGGTTTTGGCCAAACATAGTTTACAAAACCACTTCCATCTCTCTTTGCAACTTTTGCAAATTCACTAAATAATTTCACTCCATTGGCATCACTAAGCTCTGAGAGGTCTTTGCCATTTAAACTTGGATCCATTGGATGGTCAATTATTACAGCATCAAGGTCGTTTATCCAAAAGTATCCATCATTGGCATATCTAGAAGTTGAGATGATGTTTTTTATATGTTTTTTAAGTTCGTTATTTGAGAGTCTATCTTTGTTTTTTTCATACTCATTCTCTATCATAAAAAAAAGCAGTTGAGTCTGTCTGGTCAACCCATCAGAGACCTCTTTTTGTATGTTTTGAATCTCTGTTTTTTTATAAAAAGAGTTGAGTGTTTTTACAGCTATAGATGTAAATTTTTCTAGTTCATCTTTTTTTGTAGCGTAAGCCTCATCTGTGTAATTTTCAATTGTATGTTCAGTTGATATATTGACCTCGCTAACAAACTGCAAAGCTAGTGCAATGGATATAAAAATCATAGCAGTAAATATAAGAATCTGCAGTCTCATTTGGATAGACATGTTCATGGTAAGCCTCGTTTAAATAATAAATTATTATAGTGTTAATATTCTTAATGACTATTAAAATATTAAATAAAAACATGTACCTATGAAAATTAAGAATTTTTTAATGAAAGCTCTCGGAGAAGATTCCGAGAGTAGATTTATTTTATAAAGAACAGCTTTGAACTTTACTAGCTATCACAGCTACTATACTTGGATCTTCAAGAGTTGAGATATCCTGAGTAACTATCTCGCCTTTAGCGATGATTCGTAAAATCCTTCTCATGATTTTTCCTGAACGAGTTTTTGGTAGTCCTGATACAAAAACCATATCATCACAAAGAGCAATATTTCCAATCTCTTTTTTTATGATATTGTTTATAGTTTTTACTATATCTATCTCATCAGCCATACCCTCATCTTGTTTTAAAACGATGTAAGCAAAGATGCCCTCGCCTTTTAATGGATGCGGCTTACCAACGACGGCAACTTCAGCAACATTTGAGTGTTTCTTGATGGCAGCTTCTACTTCAGCTGTCCCCATTCTATGTCCACTTACATTGATAACATCATCTGTACGGCCTGTAATCGTGATGTAACCATCTTCATCATACATAGCACCATCACCTGTAAAATAGACAGCTTTACCATCTTTTTTCACATCACCATAGTAAGATTTGATATATCTCTCTTCATCACCCCAAACATTACGAATTTGCGCTGGCCAAGGGCGAGTTACACAAAGGTATCCTGTCTCACTCGCTTCTGTTTTCTCTCCAGTAAGTGGGTCTAGCACCTCAGCCATAATACCAGGAAGTGGTAGAGTCGCACATCCTGGCTTTATAGGAGTAGCGCCTGGAAGTGGAGAAACCATATGTCCACCTGTCTCAGTTTGCCAGTAAGTATCTACTATAGGACATCTACCTCCACCTACTTCTTCATGGTACCATTTCCATGCTGGTGGATCTATTGGCTCGCCAACCGTACCAAGAACTCTTAAAGAACTTAGGTCGTATTTTGCAGGCTCTTTTTCTCCCATCTTGTGTAGCACTCGAATAGCAGTTGGAGCTGTATAAAATTGGTTAACTCTATGGTTTTCAACCATTGACCAAGGTCGCCCTGCATCTGGGAATGTGATAACACCTTCAAACATGATGGTAGTAGCACCCATTGCAAGTGGGCCATAAACGATATATGTATGTCCAGTAATCCAACCAATATCAGCTGTACACCAGTAAGTGTCATTTTCTTTTACATCAAAAACCCACTCCATAGTCATCTGCGCCCAAAGAATATAACCAGCAGAATTATGTTGAACACCTTTTGGTTTTCCAGTTGAGCCTGATGTATATAGTAAAAATAGTGGATCTTCCGAATCCATAACTTCTGCCGCACAAACTGCCGACTTATCTTTTATAAGCTCATTATATGAATAATCGCGTCCTGCTACCCAAGTAACTTCTTCATTGTTTCTCTCAACAACTAAGACTTTTTTTACAGTAGTTATTCCCTCTAGAGCTTCATCAACAACTGGCTTTAACATATAAGGACGCTCTTTTCTATAAGCACCATCTGCTGTTATAACTACTTTTGCCTCTGCATCTTCGATTCTATCACGAAGAGCTTCTGAGGAGAAACCACCAAAAACTATAGAGTGAATAGCTCCGATTCTAGCACACGCTAGCATTGCATACGCAGCCTCTGGAATCATTGGCATATAGATAACAACTCTATCACCTTTTTTTACACCAAAGTCTTCTTTTAATAAGTTTGCAAATCTATTTACATGTTTATATAAATCCAAATAAGTAATAGTTTGAATATCACCTCTATCGCCTTCAAAAATGATAGCCGCTTTATTTTTGCGAGTTTGTAAATGACGATCTATACACTGATGCGCTACATTTAACTTCCCACCATCAAACCATCTAACAAAAGGAGCTTTGCTCTCATCTAGCACTTTAGAAAATGGTTCAATCCAGTCAATCTTCTCTTTAGCCGCATCGCCCCAAAAACCTTCATAGTCTTCCATAGCTCTATCTTGAAGTTCATAGTATTCACACATGTTTTTAATATTTGCCGTTTTTGCGAACTCTTTATTTGGTTTATAAACTTGCTTTTTTTCTATCATTATTTTTCCTTTTATTTATTTAAATACGCCAAATGAACAAAGTCCATTTAACTATGTTAAGCTTTATTGTTCAACTTTAAAAATATCATCGCTGTCATGATGGCATCATTAACAGCATTGTGTGCACCCATATCAGGTACGCCACATTTTTTCAAAATTGTATCAAATCTCAAATCAATATTTCCTTGAGGTATCAAAGAAATCGTTTGATCAAAGTATATTTCAGAGACTTCTATCTTTTTGTTAGGAAGAGTAATACCTAACATTGGCTTAATATACTTGTTTATCATGCTAACATCAAACTCTAAGTAGTAACCAACAAGTGGTCTTGAACCTATAAAGTCTAAAAATTCACGAATAGCTATCTCCGTAGTCTTAGCATTTTCTAGATCTATCGGTCTTATACGGTGAATCTCTATACTTTTTGAACTCATTTCACAAGAGTTTTTAATAAAAACCTCAAAAGTTTGTGAAGTTAGTATTTTATTATCTTTAATCTTAACAGCCCCTATAGAGACA
Source organism: uncultured Sulfurimonas sp. (assembly GCA_964461645.1). Classification (GTDB taxonomy): domain Bacteria; phylum Campylobacterota; class Campylobacteria; order Campylobacterales; family Sulfurimonadaceae; genus Sulfurimonas. The sequence continues at coordinate 3,840 of CAYWVG010000073.1, forward strand.
ATATCATCTTTTTTAGGATTCAACCCTGTTGTTTCTGTATCAAAAACAACATACTCACCACTTAAATCCTCTTCAAACAAAAACTCATACTTTTTTTCTTTAAGTCTTGAGCGATTTGCTTTTGCTTTAATATTTTCAATAAACGAAAATAGCATTATGAAACCATATTTAAATGAAAGTGAAAACTCATAAACTTTTTAAACTTATTTATGATTTTAAAACTATCTTTTAGTAAATCTCTTTGTATCTTTTCTAAAGATTGAGGATTTATATAGTTGCTTTCATCCAAAGACTTCGCTTCAAGTGTAGCTTTTAGACGGATTGAGCTAAGTGTATCAAAACTCTCTATAAGTTCTGTTGCAAAGTTTTTGTCTATAATCCCTTTGTTGTTAAGCTCTTTTATCCTCTCTATAGTGTTTGTTTGAGTTATCTCATACTCTAAACACATAGTTCTAATTCCATGCACAAGTGCAAATAATCCACCTTTTTTTAAGTCAAGTCTATTTTGCTGCTCTTTTTCTAGAACAAATCCAGAAAACATAGATAGTGGAGTCTCAAAGTTAAGAACTGCCTTTGCAATATGCGCTAAAACATCAGTTCTTTGATGAAAATGTTGGTGAAGATGATGTATAAGAGAGCTTAGAAGTTTTTCATCTCCTGCTACACACTTAGCATCCAAAAAGATACTAAGGTTTTGAACATCAGCCTCACTCATGCTCTGTGTCCATCCAGCTATTAGCTCTTTATACCCTGACTCATTTCTTCTCCAAAACTCGTTACTTACCATGACATTACCAGGACATTTTGGAAAGCCCAATTCTAGCAAAAATGAGTTTAATTTCATCATAGGTTCTTCATAGAGTTTTACATCAACTCCATCCCTAATGATAAGAGCATTATCTTGGTCTGACTTTAGAGTCTGTTCTTCTCTTCCTTCGCTTCCCATTACAACTAAAGCACAGTCTTTTTTTAACTCATCATCAACACACATATCAAATACTTTTTTGTAAACTTTGATGTTAAGAGTTGAGATTAGTTTTGTGATATATCTTACTTTTACACCCTTTGCACGAAGTGTAATGATGATATTTTTCATATCCGCTTGTAGGATTTTTAAGTCTTCTATATTTTGCGCTTTGTCTATCTGAACTGCTACAAGATGCGAATGGTTTGCAAAGTAGCTAAGAAGGTCAAGCTGCTCTAAAACTCCAAAAACTTCCTTGTTTTTCATAACTACTACTCTTTTTATCTCATTTTGAGTCATAATTAAAAGAGCATTAAATAAGAAATCAGCATAATCGATGCTAATAAGACCCTTTGTAGCAATGCTTACTATCTCATCTTTTACATCTGCTCCGCCGAGTAGTACATGTTTTCTCAAGTCTGTATCAGTAACTATAGAGTACTCATTCTCATCTTTTACGATAATCACATGTGCTTTTAGCTTCTCTTGCTTACTTAAAGCGCTAAAGATACTCTCATCTTTTTGAACTACACAAGCCTTATGTAAAAACATATCTGAAACTCTTGCCATTAAAAATCCAGAAAAATCGCTCTGCATATCGTAGTTTTTAAGCTGCTGATGTCTTGTTACAAAGTCTTGAAGGAAGTAGTTTTGCACTTTTTTGTTCTGCATAAGCTCCAAAAAGTCATCTTTTTTAATCTCATAACAGATAAGATCTTCATCAACGACAAATCTTCCTTCGCATTTTCCATAAATAAGAGCATCAGCATCAAAAGTGTCACCATGAGAGTAAACATTTTGAACTTCATCATCCTTAGATTCTGTAACTGAACCTTTTATAATGATATAAAAAGCGATGGATTGGAGGTTTTTAGAGATGAGTAGTGTGTCTTTGGGATAGTAGGCTATATCGATTTTTTGCATGAGATTATCAAGCGTGCTTCTACTTAAAAAGCCAAAAGGATGTATGGATTCAATAAGTTTTCGTTGATCTAATATACTCAACTCTATATCTCCCTTATAAAATTAAATAAAAAGATAGAGATTTTACTCTCTATCTTTTAAGTAGTTAATGCTCAGATGCACCCTCTGCACCGATACCTGTTTGACTTCTAATATACTGAGCTTCAAAAGCTTCTCTCTCTGCTTTAGCATTGTGAGATGAGTCAGTTATAGAGAAAAACCAGATAGAAACAAATGCCGAGATAACTGAAAATAGTGCTGGATATTTGTAAGGGAAAATTGCCTCTGCATTTCCTAAAATATCAACCCATACAATTGGACCTAAAATAACTAGTATTACAGCAGTTGCAAGACCAACTGAACCACCAATTACAGCACCACGTGTTGTTAGTTTACTCCAGTACATTGAAAGGAAAAGGATTGGGAAGTTAGCAGATGCTGCAATAGCAAAAGCAAGACCAACAACAAACGCGATATTTTGGTTCTCAAACGCGATACCCATGATAATAGCTAGAATTCCTAAAACTACAGTTGCAGCTTTTGAAACTTTCATCTCAGTAATACCATCAACCTTACCTTTTTTGATAACAGATGAGTAGAGGTCATGACTGATTGCAGATGCACCAGCTAGAGTAAGACCTGAAACAACAGCTAAAATAGTAGCAAAAGCAACCGCTGAGATAAATCCTAAGAAGAAGTCACCACCAACTGCATGACTTAAGTGAATAGCCGCCATGTTGTTTCCACCTAAAATCGGATAACCACCATCAACTGCTTGTTTAGCCATATCTAAGTATTGAGGATTTTGAAATACCATAACGATAGCACCAAAACCGATGATGAAAGTTAAGATATAAAAATAACCAATAAAACCAGTTGCATAAAAAACTGATTTTCTAGCCTCTTTTGCATCACTAACTGTAAAAAATCTCATAAGAATATGAGGAAGTCCCGCAGTACCGAGCATTAGAGCGACGGCTAGAGATATGGCAGAAATAGGGTCAGAGACAAGTCCACCTGGAGACATTATCTCTATACCTTTTAGCTCTGTAGCGTGTGCAAAGAGTTGGCCAAAGTTAAAGTTGTAGTGTGCCATAACAGCTACTGCCATAAAGGTAGCACCAGAAAGAAGCAAGAATGCTTTAATGATTTGTACCCAAGTAGTAGCAAGCATACCACCAAAAGTTACATAAAGAATCATAAGAACACCGACTAAGATAACAGCTATCTCATACTGAAGACCAAACAGAAGCTGGATAAGTTTACCAGAACCAACCATTTGAGCGATTAGATAAAGAATAACAGTTGCAATAGATCCAGATGCTGCTAGTGAGCGAATAGGAGTTTGACGAAGTCTATAAGATGCAACATCGGCAAAAGTGTACTTTCCTAAGTTTCGTAGAGGCTCTGCAATCATAAAAAGAATAATTGGCCAACCAACTAAAAAGCCTATAGAGTAGATAAGTCCATCATAACCTTTGTAGTAAACAAGACCAGATATTCCTAGAAATGAAGCCGCTGACATATAGTCACCAGCGATCGCCATACCATTTTGAAAACCTGTGATTCCACCGCCAGCTGTGTAGAAATCTTTTGCAGACTTTGTGCGTTTTGCAGCCCAGTAAGTGATACCTAGAGTTCCACCAACAAAGATTAAAAACATTACAATAGCAGACATATTAAGAGGCTGCTCTGGGTTTACACCCTCCATAGCACCAGCTGCAAATACTCCAATAGTCCCAAGTATTAAAAATAAAAATACTCTATTCATCATACGTCTTCCTTTAGTGATTGTTTAACTTTGTTACTTAAATCATCAAACTCGCCGTTAGCTCTTTTGGTATAGATACCAGTCAAGATAAAAGCAAACAAGATAACTCCCATTCCTACAGGAATTCCTACAGTTGTTACTGATCCATCAGCTAAAGGCGTACCTAGTAACTCTGGATAAAATGCTATTGTTAAGATAAATATACAATAGACAGTTAGCATTGCAATAGATAGTTTTATAGAAAAACCAGTTCTTTTTGCAATTAGCTCTTGGTAGTGTGGATTTTCTCTGATTTGTTCCACCATTTCTTTTTTCATAATTTTACTTCCTTAATTTTACTTTGTAAAATGAAGGAAACCCTTCATTCTATCTTGTCACGGTATCGGGAGTAATCCCGATACCTACGCTAATACCCCAAGGGTACTTCCTTCGGGGCGCGCGTTGGTTTCCCTCAGCGGGAAGCCATCGGCACTTGTGCCTCTACTTTGTCACGATATTTTTCTTTCTTTCTCGTTCCAGCTCTCCTGAGTGTGTGAAATAACTATAGTTTTTTCCCGGAAGTGGGACTTTAGTCCCGCAAAATAGGCGAAGCTAAAGCATCGCTTCCGAATTATTTCACAGTCTCTCCTGAGTGTGTGAAATAACTATAGTTTTTTCCCGGAAGTGGGACTTTAGTCCCGCAAAATAGGCGAAGCTAAAGCATCGCTTCCGAATTATTTCACAGTCTCTCCTGAGGTG